>JAZNIJ010000219.1:0-44197 GCA_045577455.1 Eubacteriales bacterium | reverse complement strand
GTTTTTTTATCCCCTCTATCTCTCTTTTTTGCCACATTCAACCCGCTTTTCCGTTTTGACACTTTTTTGCTCTTTTATTTATTCATGAGCGTTTTTACGATTTTTGCTTCTTTTTTTATTTTTTTCTTGGTTTTATTTTTTGCTTTTTCGTTCAGGGGTGGTCAGGGTTGGTGTGGTTGTTTGGTTTTCTCATGTTTGCGTTTTGTCATTTGGATTTTTGAGTTTTGAAAGCGTTGTAATTTTTTCTTGTGTTCAAACGAAATATTTTTTTCGGGGTTCAACAAATTTATTTAATAAGGTATTGATTAGGTTTTATTTTTAAAATTCTCAACAGCACTACAGATTTCAGGATACATATAGAGAGAACCCAACGCAAAAATTGGTCTGTTTCCGCAAAGCTCTATTGCCAGCTCTACTCCCTTTCTTACCGTTCCTCCATCTGTTGCTGTTATTCCTTTATTTCTGAATTTTTCTGCAAGGTCTTTTCCTAATGCGCTTCTTGGATTATCCGGAGTTACAGTAATTACCTCATATGCTATTTCAGAAACCATGGAAACAATATTATCCACATCCTTATCACCCATTACTCCAAATACAACGAGTGCTTTTTCAGAACCGAAGTGCATTTTAAAACTATCAACTGCGCTCCTTATCCCTTGGGGATTATGACCGCCGTCCGTTATTATCAACGGATTTTCGGAAAGAGTTTC
The DNA here is from genome assembly GCA_045577455.1 of Eubacteriales bacterium. Taxonomy (GTDB): domain Bacteria; phylum Bacillota; class Clostridia; order Oscillospirales; family CAG-382; genus SIG653. The sequence continues at coordinate 43,487 of JAZNIJ010000219.1, read as the reverse complement.
AAATCTTCCGTGCCATACTGTATTTTTTATTCCCTTATATATATGTTCCTCTTTAATTTCAAAAAAATCTTTCAAAAGCTCTGCTGCCTTTACAACAGCTGTTACATTTCTGAGCTGATACTTTCCTGTTAACGGTACTGTTATATTTTTATATTCCCCCACATCGACCAAAAGTGATGACAGCTCTGTGCGATTCAATTTCGTTTTTGAAAAATCGGGATTATATATAGGAACATTTTTTTCTGCACAGACTTTTTTTATCACTTCTTCCGATTCGTTACAGGTTGCAAAGGAAAGCACCTTTGTTCCTTCCTTAATAACTCCTGCCTTGGTTTGGGCTATCTTTTTAATTGTATCTCCAAGAATTGCTGTATGGTCAAGCCCGAGTTCGGTTATTATTACGAGCAGCGGAGACGGAATTACATTGGTTGAATCCAAAAGACCGCCCATACCCGCTTCAAGCACAACAACATCTGCTTTTTTTCTTCGAAAATGCTCAAAGCCAATTGCTGTTACAAGCTCAAATTCCGTTGGATGGTCTTCCATTGAGTCTGCAAAGCCACGCACAAATTCTGTTATTTCTCCAAGCTCTTCATCGGGAATCATTTCACCTGAAAGCTGTATTCTTTCGTTGAATTTTATTACATAGGGTGATACATAAAGCCCAACCTTGTATCCCGCCTCTGCAAGAATTGACGAGAGCATTTTTGCAGTTGAGCCCTTGCCGTTTGTTCCAACGATATGAACAAACTTAAGCTCTTTTTCGGGATTCCCCATAAGATGCAAAAGCTCTTTTGTTCTTGACAGACCTGGACGGCTTTTGTTCCATGATACGGAATGAATATATTCTATCGCTTCTTTACAATTCATAATCTGATAACACCCTTATATTTTTATTTTTTGTTAGTAAGATTACCATAATGATTTCCGCCACGCAAATTCCAACATAAACACCACTTCGTACCCCAAAAAGATACCAGAAGGACATATTTGAAAAATAATACTGATACAATCCCAATGTTTTAATGATTATACACCCCAAGAAATGAGCAGAGATGCACGAAAGTGTTTTTTTTACTGTTTTGTTGATTTTAAACTTATTGCCGATTTGCGCTGTTATTCCAGCCATAAGTCCAACCGCCCCTGCGCCAACGGTAATAATCGGGTTTATAGTCTGTGCGGAAGCTACGGAGCTGATAAGATCGCTGCATACGCCTGCGACCAATCCGTATACAGGCCCAAAAAGTATTCCAACAAGTATAATTGGTAAATTTTCAAATGTTATTCTTACAAACATACCAAAAGTAAGGTATATACGACATAAATAACCCACGCAAACGCTGATTCCAATAAGCATTGCGGAAACAGCTATTCTTTCTATGTATTTTTTCCTTTGATTTCTGTTCATTTTACTTTCCCTTCTGTATTGAAAAAGCTCCCCACAAATGTGAGGAGCATACTAAACAGAATAAAATTATACAACCCAACAGCGGGATGCAGGCTCTGTACCGCAAGCATTGCTTTTCGTCCGCCTGACAACTCCCCGTTCCGACGGCACTTCACGCACAGCGCCCTACTCTGTCGGGCTTTAGAATACCACCTTTTTATGGTTTTGTCAATGCTTTTTTCCACTTTTAAAGAATATTACTTCAAAAATGTTATACTTTCATTATCGCAAAGGGAATTCTTTTTGAAAATACTTTTGCCTTCTTCCATATATATTATCCCATCAACATATTCAAACGACGGATTTTCCGTCTCCACGGAAAGCAAATGCGCCGATACCAATTCTTCTGTTTTGCGCGTAAGAATCCTTTTTATTTCTCTTGCAGAGCCACCTTTATTATAGCACTCCTCAGCAGACCCTCTTATAAAGCTCTCATCATATCCAAGGCAAACTCCACGTTCCGCCAAACGTTTTGAGAGCTTTTCGCTTTGGAGCTTTGCAATTTTTTCGAGAGCAAAAACAGACAGCTTTTCAAAAACAACAACCTCATCTATCCTATCCGCAAGCTCAGATGAAAGGGATTTTCTCGCCAATTTAAACCTCTTTTCAAAGCTATGATTTTCTGCTTTACAAAATCCGGCAATATGCTCACCTTCGTAACCGCTATAACAGTTTGATGTCATAATGATAACAGAATTTTGAAAGCTGACCCTTGTACCATTTGAATCAGTTAGAACACCTTCATCCATTATTTGCAGAAGTACATTTTTCACATCAGGATGAGCTTTTTCAATTTCATCAAGCAACAGAACGCTATAGGGATTAAGGCGTATTTTTTCCGTTAGAATCCCTCCCTCGCCGTAACCTGCATAGCCAGGGGGAGCACCTATAAGCTTTGTTGCGCTATGCTTTTCTGAATATTCAGACATATCAAACCGCACAAGAGACTTTGAGTTTCCAAAAAGCACTTCGGAAAGCACCCTTGCACATTCGGTTTTCCCAACCCCGGGTGGTCCTACGAATAAAAATGCTCCTATTGGCTTGTTTTGCTCTTTGATTCCTGTTTTCATTCTTCTTACCGCAGAGCAAAGAATATTAACAGCATACTCCTGACCAGGAAGCCGTTTGTTCATTTCTGCTTCAAGCATAAGAATTTTTGCCTTTTCCGTTCTGTTCATTACAGAAATGGGTATGCCCGTCATTTCCTCTAAAACTTCCTCAACATCTTTTTTCTCAACCTTTGCAAATTCATCCTTAAGCTTTGCCCTCGATGCGGCTTCGTCCATTAAATCAATTGCTTTATCGGGCAAAAATCTATCTGAAATATATCGTTCCGAAAGAGAAACAGCAGCTTTTATTGCTTCGTTTGTTATTTCAACACCGTGATGCAATTCGTACCTTCCCCTGATTCCTTTTAGAATTTCCACGCACTCTGTTTCGTTTGGCTCGTTTACGGTTACTTTTCTGAACCTTCGTTCAAGCGCACCATCTTTTTCTATATATTTTTTGTATTCCTTGATTGTTGTTGCACCAATGAGCCGTATCTCTCCCCTTGCAAGAGGTGGCTTTAATATATTAGAAGCATCTATTGCGCCCTCTGCCGCCCCAGCGCCAACAACACAATGAATTTCATCTATAAACAGAATTATGTTACCTGCTGTTTTCACTTCTTCAATTATGCTTTTCAGCTTTTCTTCAAACTCACCCCTGTATTTTGTACCTGCAACAACGGATGAGATATCTATTGACACCAGACGGAGGTTTCTCATTTCCATCGGCACATTTCCTTCTGAGATTCTCAAGGCAAGCCCTTCAACTACGGCAGTTTTACCAACACCTGCTTCTCCTATGAGACAGGGATTGTTTTTGCTTCTCCTTAAAAGTATTCTTATGAGTTTTTCTTCTGTTTCGCTACGGCCTATAACAGGGTCTATTAGTCCTCTTGCGGCTTTTGCGGTTAAATCAACCGAAATTTTGTCTAAAAGCGGAGTCAGCGGCACTTTCACTCTTTCTGCGGAAAAATCCATGTTATCTTCCAGCTTTCTATAAAGCTCGGTTGTATCCACACCCGATGCGGTTATCAGCTTAAGACCAACGCACTCCTCTGATATCAACGCCATTAACAAATGCTCGGCTGTTGTTTTTCCTCCTCTGTTTTCCGCAATTGCAGTGGCCCGTTTTATTATAGTTCTGCATTTTGGAGTCATTTTTTCTTCTCCATCAATACCGCTTATGCCATATGATTCAGAAGTTTTTTCTTTCGTTTTTTCAGATAGAGTTCCCGAAATGGAAATTATTCTCTTTTTAATAATTTTGTAATAAATTCCCCTTTTGTTAAGCTCTGAAACGGAAAAACTCCCATCATTGCTTAATATCCCAAGAAGCAGATGCTCGCTTCCGACATAAGAATGTCCCAAATCGTTCGATACGGAAAACGCATTTAACAGCACCTTTTTGGCACTTTCGGAGTAATTTTCTGTCATTGGTCTCCTTTCATTCCCAATAGTGGGAAGCAAATGAATAAAACATTTTCATTATTTATACTATGAATTCTTTCTCTTTTTTAACAAAAACTACTTCCTTTTTTAAAAAAAATATGGTATTATAGCAGTGTATCATTTATAATGGGCTTTGAGTTTATTTGCTTTTACATAAAAAAGGAGCAGTAATGTCTAATCCAAAAAGAAGTAAAAAAAAGAAAAAAGTTGCCAAATACGCCGCAAAAAAGCTGTTTAAGCTATTGGGCATAACCACCTTTTATATTGGTGTATTCTCTTTGATTATTGCCGCTGTTTATTATGTTTCATTCATGAACACAGAAAAAAATAACGATTACAGGGTGAAACTGAGAACGCAACAACAAACAAAAGCGGTTACCGTGAGAAGTGGCGATAGCTCCATAATCAGTAAAGGTTACTTACCTTTAAGCGTGCTTAACGGTCATATCGGATTCAGAGTTGTTGGTAACTCCGAAGGTATTACGGTTTCCAACCCATCTGAAACAGAGGTTATGGAAATTGTTCCCAATTCCAATATAATAAAAGTAAACGGGGTTTGGAAATGCATAAACGATGTTGTTTTATACGACGACGGAGAGTGTTATCTTCCTATGGACCTTTTGGAAAAATATACCTGTTTATCTGTATCATATGACGAAGATAATTCACTGTATACAGTTTCTTTGAATGGCGACGAAAATATTTCGTTTTTTCCACAAAGCAATTCAACGGACACAGCTGAATCTGAGGAAAGTTGAAAAAACATATATAAATTATACTATTGAAAATTTCATTTATTAACCCAAAATAATTTTCAAAAAGTGATTAAGGGTTTTTGTTTCCGTCTATAATGAAGATGGTAAAAAAAACCAAACCGACGAAAGGACAATTACATTATGCGAAACAGCAGAAACTTACGCATTTTAGCTTCGCTTTTGATTGCTTTTACGCTCGTTACATTTATTCCATTAAGAAAAACAGAAGCTAAAACTTACACAAATGCCGATGTTATTCAGATGTTCAAGGGTGACACTGAGCTTGATGTTAATAAAGTTCAGACGGTTATCGCAGGAATGAACCTGAACACAAAGCAGAGGAACTTTTTTAAAGTTATAATTCCCCTTGCAATTCAGGATATGATTGACAACGACATTTTAGCATCTCTTACAATTTCCCAATCTGTTTGGGAAGGCGGTTGGGGTGTTGGAAACATTGCAGTTGTTGCCAATAATATATTTGGAATTATGGCAGCCCCATCGTGGAAAGGAAAGGTTTACTGCACAACAACAAAGCAGGTTTACGGAACATACGAAGAAGCCGCTTCACACGGTGGAAAAAGGTTTTTCAGAGCGTATAACAACTGGTCTGAAAGTCTTTCCGACCACAGCAGTTTGTTTGTTAACTCTGAAAGATATGAGGTTTTTATTGGGCTGAGGGACTACAAAAAGGCGTGCAAAGCCGTTTATTCAACGGGGTATGCAACTTCCTCCGATTATCCAAATGAGCTAATTAAAACAATTGAAGCTCATAAGCTTATGATTTTTGATACCATTGCAACAGAAATTTTGAAGTCACGTTCCCTTGCAACAACAATTATGCCAACATCAGTTTCAATAAGCTCGTCAAAAATCACATTGGGACTTGGTGCTTCTTACACTCTCGAAGCAAAGGTTGAACCATCAAATGCCAACAGCAATATCACATGGACAACATCAAAATCCAACATTTCCATTACCGAAGGCACAGTTACAGCAGATAAGGTTGGAGTTTCCAATGTTCTTGCAGAAACAGTTAACGGTATGAGCGTTAAATGTCAGGTTACAGTTTTGAAGGATTTCGACTTTATTGTTGCAGGCAGTAGCTTGAAACAGTATACAGGAACTTCAAGCATTGTTTCTATTCCAAAAGGTGTTTCATCTATTGGAGACAGCTCGTTCAAAAACAAAAAAACAATTACTCAGGTAATTATTCCTTCTGCTGTAAGCTCAATTTCCGCAAAGGCATTTTCGGGTTGCAACAGCTCAATGGTTATATGCGGATATGAGGGCTCTTATGCGGAAAAGTTTGCAAATAAAAACAATTTCACTTTTAAATCACTTACAAATGTTTTGATTGATGACAAACAATTCCTTGCAACAGATGTTTCTCCTAAATCAACAGTTTCTGAAATTATAGCAAGCGTTGGAAGCGACGCTGTTATTGAAAACAAATATAATGAAACTTTTGATTTACAATCAAATGCTTTTGTTGGTACAGGTTGCACAGTTGAGATTAACGGCAAGAAATACACTATTGCAGTTAAGGGCGATGTTAACGGCGACGGAATAATCTCAACAGCGGATTTCCAAACAGTTTTAAGGAGCTTGCAGCACCTTAAAAAGCTTTCGGGAGCATTCTTTGTTGCCGCCGATGTTGACGGAAACGGCACTTTGAACACAGCAGACTATTTAAAAATCAAACACGCTTTCCAGAGTGGAAACAGAGAAGTTGCCTAAACCTTGTTAAAGAAAAGAAAATGTCCGTTTGAAATGCGAAACTCAACGCATTTCAAACGGACTTTTACTTTAACAAAAAGGGGAAAGCAACAAACCAAACCGTCGCTCTCCCCTTTGTATATATCCCAATCTTTACGCATAGCGAATTAAAGTTTTTGGGGCGAAACCTTCGTTAAAAGGGGAAAGCAACAAACCAAACCGTCGCTCTCCCCTTTTGTATATATCCCAAACTTCACGCATAGCGAATTAAAGTTTTTGGGTGTGGGTGTTTTTTCAAAAACACCCACGAAACCTTCGTGAAAAAAGGGGAAAGCAACAAACAAAACTGTCGCTCTCCCCTTTTGTATATATCCCAATCTTTACGCATAGCGATTGAAAGTTTTTGGGTGTGGGTGTTTTTTCAAAAACACCCACGAAACCTTCGTTAAAAAATAATTAAACACCCACGAAACCTTCGTTAAATGTGGTAACATTACGCCTCGTTGATTTTGTCTATCATTTCTCTTACGGTATCTCTTGCAGCTTTTGCAGCTTCATCGGGAGACACATCTTTGGAGAAAGACTTATCACGAGCAACAAGCTCAACAGCACCTCGCTCAAGTGAACGCGGGCTTACAATCATTCTGAGTGGCACGCCCAAAAGGTCAGCATCGGAGAACATAACACCTGCAGAGATGTTTCTGTCATCATAGATAACTTCAACGCCCAACTTTGTAAGCTCTGCATATATTTTGTCTGCAGTTTCCTTAACAGCAGGGTTGTCAACTCTGAGCGCACAGAGATGAATTTGCCAAGGAGCAATTGTCATTGGCCAGATAGGGCCGTATTTATCGTGGCTTACTTCGCAAACCGATGCAACAAGTCTGCCAACGCCTATACCGTAACAGCCCATTATAGGATACTGAAGCTGTCCTTCCGCATCTATGTATTGCATACCCATTGATTCTGTGTATTTTGTTCCAAGCTGGAATATGTTACCAACCTCAATACCTCTGCTGATGGTTATTGAATGTTTACCGCAAACAGGGCAGATTCCGCCTTCTGTTGCCTTGGCAACACTTACATATTCAACATCCCCAACATCACGAGCCATATTGAGACCCTTGAAGTGGTAATCTTCTTTGTTTGCACCTGCAACGAGTGAAGCGATGTTTTTGAGTGATTCATCGTATACAACTTTTATGTTCTTTGGAAGTCCAACAGGGCCTATGAAGCCGGGGCAAACTCCCATTGTTTCATCAACTACAGCAGGATGAACCTCTGCACCGAGATAGTTACGAAGCTTTGTTTCGTTAACTTCGAGGTCGCCACGGATGAAAACAATAACGAGGGAATCATCAACATTCTTTTGATAAAGCACTGCTTTGCAGGAATTTACAGAAGGTGCATTAAGGAATGTGCAAACTTCTTCAATTGTTTTTTGATGTGGTGTATAAACCTCTTCAAGAGGGGAAATTTCGCTTTCGGGAGTATCTACAATGCAATCTGCCGCTTCCATGTTGGAACGATAGTTACACTCGGGACAGATTACAATGGTATCTTCACCAATATCGGTGAGAAGCATAAATTCGTGTGATATTCTGCCACCCATCATACCTGAATCGGATTTAACTGCAACAACCTGAGGAACACCGCATCTTGAGAATATTCTCTCGTATGCTTTGTATGCAACATCGTAATATCTTTCAAGGTCTTCAACAGAAGTATGGAAGGAATATGCATCCTTCATTGTGAATTCACGAGTACGGATAAGACCACCACGGGAACGGGGTTCATCGCGGAATTTTGTTTGAATCTGATAAATCATAAAGGGATATTTGGTGTATGTCTGTGCAGCATCCCTTGCCATGTGAACAGCGGCTTCTTCGTGAGTCATACCGAGAACCATATCTATTCCGTTTCTGTCTTTAAAACGGAGAAGCGCAGACCCAACGCTTTCATATCTGCCCGATTCACTCCAAAGAGAAGCAGGCATAACAACGGGGAACATAACCTCCTGACCGTCTATAGCGTCCATTTCCTCACGCATTATATTTTCTATTTTTTTGGTTATACGCTTTGCAGGAGCGAACAGGGAAAAAACACCTGTTCCAACAGATTTGATATATCCGCCGCGCACCATAAGCGCTTGGCTTTCTATAACGCAATCCGAAGGTGCTTCTTTAAATCTTTCACCGAGTAAAGCTGAAACTTTCATAATTTATATGTTCCTTTCGTCTTTCAACTAAATTTCAATTGTTAACTGATAGATTTTATCATATTTTTTCGCTAAATGCAACAGTATTTTTAGAGTATTTTGCAAATTTTGTGTTTATTCAAGAAACTTTTTCAAAAATTCCCCTGTTGCAGACTTTTTACATTTTGCAATTTCTTCGGGAGTTCCTGTTGCAACAACCGTTCCTCCCTTGTCTCCGCCTTCGGGGCCCATATCAATTATATAGTCGGCAGTTTTGATAAGGTCCAGATTGTGTTCAATAACAACAACGGTGTTTCCCACATCAACCAGCTTTTGAAGCACGATTCTTAACTTGTCAACATCGTCAGCGTGTAGCCCTGTTGTTGGCTCGTCGAGAATATAGAGGGTGCTACCCGTTGAACGCTTTGAAAGCTCTGTTGCCAGCTTAACCCTTTGGGCTTCACCGCCCGAAAGAGTGAGGGAGCTTTGACCAATTTTAACATACCCTAACCCAACATCACGAAGGGTGCGGAGCTTATCACGAATTGAACGATAGTTTTCAAAGAATTCGCATCCTTCGTCAACCGTCATATCAAGCACATCACTAATGGTTTTTCCTTTGTATTTTATTTCAAGAGTTTCTTTGTTGTATCTCTTGCCCTTACAAACATCACAGGTAACATAAACATCGGGGAGAAAATGCATTTCAATTGTGAGAGTTCCATCTCCGTGGCAGGTTTCGCAACGGCCACCTTTAACATTGAAGGAAAACCTTCCCTCTTTGTATCCCCTCTCACGAGCTTCGGGAACAGCGGCAAAAACCTTACGGATGTCTGAAAACATCCCTGTGTATGTTGCAGGGTTGGAGCGTGGATTTCTACCTATGGGGCTTTGGTCTATTGCTATGACTTTATCTATATTTTCAATTCCTTCAAGCCGTTCAAATTTGCCCGGTATAAGGGTGCGTTTTCCCGTTGCCTTCCCTGCCGCTTTATAGAGAATTGAATTTACAAGAGACGATTTTCCCGAACCCGAAACACCTGTTACGCAGGTGAATGTTCCGAGAGGGAAAGCAACATCAATATTTTTCAGGTTGTTTTCAGATGCACCTATTACTTTGAGGAAAGAGCCGTTTCCCTTTCTCCTTGTTTTTGGAACAGGGATTTTTTTTCGTCCCGAAAGATACATTCCCGTTATGGAATTTTCGTCTTTGAGAATATCCTCCGGAGTTCCCGAAAAAACAACTTCGCCACCGTGGATTCCAGCCCCAGGCCCTATATCAACAAGCCAATCTGCAGAAAGCATTGTTTCTTCATCGTGTTCAACAACAATAAGGGTGTTACCAATGTCTCTCAGCTTTTTCAATGTTGAAATCAGCTTTTGATTGTCTCTTTGATGCAAACCGATGCTTGGCTCATCGAGAATATACAGAACCCCAACAAGAGCAGAGCCGATTTGGGTTGCAAGTCGTATTCTCTGCGCTTCACCGCCTGAAAGTCCCCCTGCTTTTCTTGAAAGAGTGAGATATTCAAGACCTACGCTGTTAAGAAAACCGAGGCGTGCTTTTATTTCTTTAAAAATTTCTTCTGATATTTTTTTCTGTCTTTCAGTTAATTTAAGGTTATCTATATATTCAAGTATTTTTTCAACAGACATTCCGCAAAGCTGCGATATGTTTTTTTCACCAATAGTTACGGAAAGTGCTTCTTTTTTGAGTCGGTCTCCGTTACACACAGGGCAAGGAATATATTCCATAAACTCCTCGTAATATTCCCTTTGGTCCATATCGGAATTAAGCTCAAAGCGTCTCTGTATCGTGGGAATAATACCTGGGAAATACGGCTCGCCCACATAACGCTTTCTTGCATTTTTTTCGTTTCCGTACAGAAGTGCGTGCATTGCTTCAGGTGAATATTGGTTTAGCGGTGTATGGATATCGTATCCGTAACATTTTATGAGTGAAGAAAGCATATTGCCTGTCCATGTTCCCGCTTCAACGGATTTGAAGCCGTTTACAATAATTGCACCCCCATAAAGTGAAAGCGATGTATCGGGGATTATTTTTTGCGGTGAGAAAATAAAACTCTCTCCAAGACCTCCGCAAACTTCGCAAGCACCGTATGGATTGTTGAAAGAAAACATTCGGGGAGAAAGCTCGGATATACAAGTTCCATGTTTTTTGCAGGCATAATTCTGGCTGAATTCCAGCTCAGGAGTATCGTCATCAACAAATCCGATTTTAACAAGTCCGTCTGCCAGCTTCAACGCAAGTTCAACACTGTCTGCAAGGCGAGAACGAATATCGGGGCGCATAACAAGTCGGTCAACAACAATATCTATATCGTGCTTCAGATTTTTATCAAGCTGTATTTCCTCTGATAAATCATACATATTTCCGTCTATGCGCACACGAACAAATCCGCTTTTAACAGCGGACGCAATAACCTTTTCGTGCATCCCCTTTTTACCCGAAACAACGGGAGAAAGAACCATAAATCTCGTTCCTTCTTTGAGAGACATTATTTCTTCAAGCATTTCATCAATGGACTGTTGTTCGATAACCTCGCCACATTCAGGGCAATGGGGAACACCTGCTCTCGCATACAGCAAACGGATGTAATCGTATATTTCCGTAACTGTTCCAACAGTGGAACGAGGGTTTCTTGATGTGGTTTTCTGGTCTATGGCAATTGCAGGTGATAACCCTTCTATATAGTCAAGCTCAGGTTTATCGAGCTGTCCTAAAAATTGTCTCGCATAAGAAGATAGTGATTCAACAAACCGTCTATGCCCCTCTGCGTATATTGTATCAAAAGCAAGAGAAGATTTTCCCGACCCTGAAAGCCCTGTGAAAACAACCAGCTTATCACGAGGAATTGAAAGTGATATATTTTTCAAATTGTGAACTCTCACGCCTTTTAAAACAATTTCTTTTGCCATAAAGGAATACCTCATCTTCAACATTATATAAATATATTATATTATACCTCATTTTTTCCATTATTGCAATATATAATTTCATTTAAAAACTTAATTATTAATAAGATTTACCAACAAGGCAAAAAAAATATTAAAAAATACAAAAAAAGCAGTTGACAAAACTATCGTTAGATGATATAATGCTTTTGTAAGAATTTTTTAAATTTTTTTCAATGATTTATTGTTATTATATATAAGAATATCGAACATAGGAGGTTGATTATGATGACAAAGATTCTTGTAATCGATGATGATTCCAACATCTGTGAGTTATTGAGAATGTATCTTGAAAAAGAGGGATATGAAGTAAGAACCGCTTCCGACGGCTCTGAGGGCTTAGCAGTTTTCAGAATGTATGAACCCGACCTCGTTCTTTTGGATGTTATGATGCCTAAAAAAGATGGCTGGCAGGTTTGCCGTGAAATCCGTATGCATTCATCAAAGCCAATTATTATGATTACTGCTAAAGGTGAAACTCTTGATAAAGTTCTCGGTCTTGAACTTGGCGCCGATGACTTTATTGTTAAGCCACTTGACATGAAAGAAGTATTTGCAAGAATTAAAGCCGTTCTTCGCAGATATGCAAACCATGATACAGTTGAAGGCGAGCTTGTTAAATTCGAAAATATCGAAATCAGTCTCCAGAAGTATGAGCTTAAGGTTAACGGTGTTCCTGTTGACCTTCCACCAAAGGAATTGGAGCTTATTTACTTCCTTGCATCCAACTATAACAGAGTATTCACTCGCGACCAGCTCTTAGATAAGGTTTGGGGCTTCGATTATCTTGGAGACTCCAGAACAGTTGACGTTCACATCAAGCGTCTCCGTGAAAAACTCGAAGGTGCATCTGACAAATGGTCTCTTAAAACCGTTTGGGGTATCGGCTACAAGTTTGAGGTAAGAACAGAGTCATAATTTCAGTTTATCTGTTATTATTTCAATTCTTCAACCTTCAATTCTTGAACCACTGATACTATTTGAATTTTCACATAATTTATTTTTTTTAGTTCACCATTGATTTGTTGAGTCATTACATACTGTATTTGACATTTTGCACTTAGTGCCTTAATTTTGACAGACCTGTTGTTGTGGACATACATTTCTCCTTTTTTAGTGAAAGACGGCGAAAGCCGTCTTTCACTGTTTTTATACCTTTTTATAGTTTAAACCTCCCACCTTTCGTACCAACACCCAAAATACCTTTTTATACTTTGCCCCCTTTACTTTGTACCTCAAAAAGTTTTTTCCGCCTGTTTTACTGAAACAAGCATTTATATTTTTATATTTTATATTGACAAATGCAAAACAATAGTGTAAAATAACTGTACTAACACATATAGAACAGTTTGGAGATGGATATGTTAGCGATAGATAAAATGTCTCGCGTGCCAATATACGAACAAATAATCACGGGAATTGAAAAAGAAATATTATCGGGATTACTAAAGCCCCTCGACCAGCTTCCATCGGTGAGAGAGCTTGCGTTAACTCTTTCTGCAAATCCAAACACAGTTCAGAAAGCGTTTGCCGAGCTTGACCGAAAAGGAGTAACAGTATCTTTGCCCGGAAAAGGGTCTTTTGTTTCTGCTAACGCTCCCGATATACTGAAGCTCAATCTCAGAGCGGGATTATCGGAAATTGAAACTTTCGTTCACCAATTATATAGTGGTGGAGTTTCAAAAGAAGAAATTTTAGAAGCAGTAAACAGAGGTTTAAACGAAACAATTCCCTGAAATTCATCAAAAGTTACATACAAATGTTGGGTTTTAACATTCAGGTTTACAAATTAAAATACAAGGCAAATATTAAAGCAAACGCAAAATATCATTATCTATTTTGATAAATAGTAAATCCAAAAACAAAAAGGGGAATATTATGATAAATGCAAAAAATATCAGTATGTATTTTGACAAATACGCCGCTCTTAAAAATTTAAGTTGCACAATTCCCAAAGGTTGCATATACGGACTTATCGGAAGCAACGGAGCTGGAAAATCCACATTTTTAAGGTTAATCAGCGGAGTTTACCGACCCGCAGAGGGAGAAATCACAATTGATGGCGAAAAGGTTTTCAACAACCCTACCATAAAAGAAAGAATTGCTTTTGTTCCCGATGACCTTTATTTTCTACCAGGTGCAGGCCTTAATGAAATGGTTGACCTGTACAAAAGCATATATAAAAATTTCAACACACAAAGGTTTTATAACCTTGCTTCCACATTTCAACTTCCTGCAAACAGACCTATAGCAGGGTTTTCAAAGGGTATGAAAAGGCAGGCATCAACAATTCTTGCACTTTCCTCTATGCCCGATTATCTGTTTTTTGATGAAACCTTTGACGGACTTGACCCTGTTATGAGAAACCTTGTTAAGCAGGTTATATACAACGATATTTCCGAAAGAAACACAACGGTTATTATAACTTCTCATTCATTAAGAGAGCTTGAAGACACCTGCGACCAGCTTGCACTGCTTCATTTCGGTGGAATTGTTTTTGAAAGTGATATTCAAGACTTAAAAACAGCAATGTTTAAAATACAAATTGGTTTTAACGAGCCATTTGGGATAGAAAAATTCAACAATATAAACATTGTAAGCTACACTCAGCAAGGGTCTGTTGCCTGTTTCATTGTAAGGGGAGACAAAGCGGAAACGGAAAACACTTTAAGGATGATGAATCCTGCGATTTTAGACATTCTCCCTCTCAACCTGGAAGAAGTTTTCATTTATGAAATGGAAACTCTCGGGTATTCCTTTAAAGACATAATTATGTAGAAGGAGGGGTTACTTATGAAAAATTATTTTTCTTTTTCTCTGTTCAAACAGGGTATTAAAAAAACAAGAGGAATTGGAATTGCAGCGGCGGCAACTATCATAGTTTTCAACTTCCTTTATGCATTTGTTTCAACTCAGGGTTTTAAGGAATCTAACGGAATGATTGTAGTTGAAAAAGTAGAAGGCGGTATAATTGCTCCGTTTCTTGCAATAATACTTCTGTTTATTCCTTCAATTTGCCTTTCAATGTTTTCGTATCTCAACGAAAGAAAAGGAGCAGATTTTTACGATTCCATCCCTCACAAAAGAACAACCGTTTTCATCAGCTTCACCATGGCAATCCTGACATGGGTTCTTTGCACCCTTGTTGGAAGCACCCTTCTTAACTTATTGATTTGGGCTGTATCTCCTTATTTTTCCCCATCCATTGGCGGTGCGGCACTCTTGATTTTAAACTATTTCATTTCGTCTTTAGTGCTTATTGGCATAACCCTCACCTGCAGATGCTTGTCAGGAAGAAGCTCAATTGTTCTTGATTTTGCCCTTAGCATAATATTTATTCCGAGAATAATCCTCAGCTTTTTCGAAAGTCATCTTTCCGAGCTTAACCCTGTTGTTATTGTTGAAAAAACATTTTTAAATAAAATTTCTTTAAACAACTCTTTTTTGGGAATTGTTGGAAAGAGTTTTGGCAATTCCACATCTCATCTCACAAGAATCCCACTTTTAATAGGGTTATTTATCGAAGCAATTTTGTTTTTGGTACTTGCGGTATATCTTTATAACAAGCGTGAGAGCCAGATGGCAGGTCAAAGCGTTTCTTCAAAAAGGGTTAAATTCTTTTTCAGAGCATTGCTCACAACCCCACTAACATTTTTAATTATAACAACAAACGAATTTTCTCTTATAGTTGTTCTTGTTTCACTCACTGTTCTTTTGCATTTTCTTTTTGAGCTTTTCCTTTCAAAGGATGCAGTGAAAGCTGCAAAATCACTTCCCACTCTTTTTGTTCCCTTGCTTATATCTCTTGCACTTTTGTTGGGATGCAATGTGGCATCACAATTCTATATCAACGAAGACCCAATCGTGGATGAAGTTGCATCTGTTTATCTGTATGAAAACAATTATTACAACAAAGAGTTCAGCTATTTCTGCGAAAAAACGCTGACTAATGAAGAATCCATTTCATCTGCTATATCTGCTCTTGAAAGCAGTTACAGCAGGGGCAAGGAATCATATAGCTGGGGAACTTACTCCGACTATGAAGTTGAATTCACTTTGAAAAACGGAAAGAAAATTTGCAGGCATATTTATTTCACAGATAATGAGTTAATGCCATTCCGTCTTGAAGCATCCCAATCATCACTTCAGCTTACAGAGTTTGAAACAGGTTAAGCAATTAGCAATATTAAAAAAACAATTTTCTACAAAAACCGCAAAACCAAATAATAGTTATAGGTCTTAACAGTTTTTTCTATTGCATTTATTCTCAATATATGCTACAATAGAAAAGAAGTTAAGACCTTTTCCTTAAAAGATATGAATGAATTTGCTTTGAAAATTATAAATTATATTGTATCTATTGCATTTTCATCGGAGGCAACAATATGGATAAAATAAATCCTCTCCTATTCAATGAGCTGCCAACATCAACAATTATACTGATGATTGTTTGCGCCGTGTCAGCAATTTTATTTTTCATTTCACTTATTATTCCTCGAAGGGGCAGTTCTAAATTTTTCTTCTCCACCCTATCATTTCTCTTGGCTTTTGCCATAACATATGCAACGGTATTTCCAATTTATGTAAGCGAAGATATATCAGAAATTCCCTTTTCCGAAAAAACCTTGGAAATCGAGGTAAAACGCTCATTTTATCCTGAAAAATCAACAAAATTTATTATGAAAAATAAAAACGGTAAATCAATTTCTTCCCTTATAGTTTCAGACAGCAGCAACAGCTTTAAGATGATATATGACAATTTTAACGAAATAAATAATCAGAATATGGAGCTGGGAGAGAGATTTATTGTTTTTAATTGGTGCATTGTTTATGAAGATGAAAGCGGTGAGCTTTGTTGCGTAAATTATACAGAATACGATGAAAAATGTGCAAAAGACCCGTTTTTTAAGAAAATATACCTAACATCAAATAGATGATATTACTTCTATGTTTAAACTCAAAGAGAGATGCAACGAGCATCTCTCTTTGTGTTTTATTATTTGTTTATAAAAACCAAGTTATATCATAGCCAAAATCATTTTACCCAAATAAAAAAATCTTTTATTCTTCAACATTTTGCCAATATATTTCAGCACCAACCTGCTCTAACTTTTTAACTATATCATCATAGCCACGAAGGATATATTCTATTTTGCGAACAACCGTAACGCCCGATGCAGCAAGCCCTGCAAGAACAAGAGCCGCACCGCCTCTCAAATCAAGTGCATCAACCTCTGCACCCTCCAAAACGCTTTTCTGTTCTGCAATAGCAATATTACCAACTGTACTTATGCAGGCATTCATTTTCTTTAATTCTTCTATATATCTGAATCGCCCATCCCAGATTGTTTCCGTTACAGACCCACTGCCTGCCAAAGCAAGTAACACCATAACCTGAGGATGCATATCCGTTGGAAATCCCGGGTATGGGGCTGTTGCAATTGTTGTTCCTGAAAGCTCTCCAACTCTTTCAACTGTTATGCTGTCCCCTGTTTCTGTGAGCTTAAGCCCCATTTTTTTCAAAACAGATGAAGTTGATTCCATATGCTTGGGGATTATATTTTTAACCGTTATACAGCTACCGTCAACCGTACCTGCGGCGCACATAAATGTTCCTGCTTCAATCATATCGGGAATAACCGTATACGGTTGAACAGGCGAATGTAAGCTCTCAACGCCTCTTATTTTAATTGTTGAAGTTCCTGCCCCTCTTATATCTGCACCGCAAACATTAAGGAAGTTTGCAAAATCAACAACATGGGGCTCTCTTGCCGCATTGACTATGGTTGTAACACCCTTTGCAAGCACAGCCGCCATTGCAACATTCATTGTGCTTCCAACAGAGAAATGTCCGTCAACCTCATCACCGCACAACGGCACATCCGAAGACACCTCAATCAGATTATTTTGATAATTGGTCTTTGCGCCTAACGCTTCAAATCCCGAAAGATGATAATTTATCGGTCTTGTGCCAAGACTACAGCCACCCGACGAAAACGCCTTTGCTTTTCCAAACCTTCCAAGCATCGCACCAAGAAGGTAGTAAGATGCGCGCATTGTTTTCATCGTATCTTCATCAACAATATAGTCGGGGTCAATACCTCTTGTATCTATTTTCAAAATGCCGTTGCCCAATTTGGTTATTTTCGCACCGGTTAAACTCAAAATCTTAAGTGTATTTTCAACATCAGAAATATCGGGAATGTTCTCGATAATACACACCCCGTCAATAAGTATTGTGGCAAACAAAATAGGTAAAGCCGCGTTCTTCATTCCACCAATGCGAATCTCACCCTTTAACGGCTTACCACCATTTATGGATATTATCATATATGTAAACACCTTTCGGCAATATCTGAATTTGGATTAAACCATTTTCTATTATATCAAACAATTTTAAAAAGTTCTACATACAAATGTAAACATTTCAAAGTTTAGATAATTTTATAAAACAATTAGTGTGATATATTTATAATAATTTCCCTCAAATACAGATTATGAAATCTAATAGCTTTTTGCCACACAATCCCTTAAATACGCACAACCATCCTATGTATGGGAATAATTAAAACAGCATACAAAACTGCTGAAATACATCTTGAAAAAATGTATTTTGTTATTTTAACATTGCAAACCGAAGCAATTTGAAAGTGAATACATAAACCGCAAAAGCCAATAAATATTCCACAATAAACAAGACGCAAATCAAATGGCAAACCTGCGGTTTGAGAAACCCCCGTTGTAAGCTCCGCTATCCCTTTTAGAATCAAAGGCATACCGCTTAAAATTCCATTGGTAAATGCCGAAAAAAACAGAATAAAACCACATATATTGAGAATGCTCTCCGTTGCACTTTTTATCGCTTTCACTATGCACAGTGGCGAAGAATCACGAATAACAAAATATACTTCCTTTTTATCTTCATCATCAAGGGTTGCCCTGAAAACAACTGCAAAAACAAGCGAAGCTACAATTTGGCATATAAAAACAGAAGTTGCTCCCTCTTTGCCTATGATTTTTGAAACATATCCAAAAACAAAAGATATTCCTGCGTTATTTGAAAAAGTTGTTATATATTCCCCTCTTCTTTTCGTTATATATCCCCCTTCAACCAACTTTCCACATATTATTCCCCCTGTTGGAAACCCTGCAAGAAGTCCCATAACAAACGCTGATATTTCTGCTCCACATTTTGGATATGCAACAATAAATCTTTCAATTATTCCAATCTCCCAAACAAGCTGAGAGACGCATATACTCAGGAAAAGCTGTGGAATTATGCTTTTTCCGCAAAAAATAACCGCTTCTCCTATGGCATCTGATATTTTTTCTCCAGGAATTAAAAGTAGAAAAAAAGTGCAAACCGTAAAAAACAATCCCAAAACAGCTTTCTTTTTCATTTTTTATGCTCCCATACTTTTTTGGTTTTATTTATTTATAAAAATGAGTATATATAAATATATGACTATATTATACATATAAAAACTGAAAGGAATGTTTATGGGAAAATACAGAATTGAAATTATAGGGTCAGGCGAAAAAGATTTAATAAATCTTGAGGGATGCAAGTCAATTGAGAAGTATGAAGAAAACGAAATTGCTCTATCATTATTTGACAGGAAATTCATAATCAGAGGCAAATGCCTTACTATGCCTGTATTGTTTAAAGAAAATCTATGCATACGAGGATATGTGAAAAACATCACATTTACCCCAGAGCTAAAAGACGAACAAGCGGAGGACAAATGAGCTTATATTACAAGTTTTACCATAGTTTTTTTGGGTTTTCCAAAATAAAAATATGGGGCGAAAAAGAAAAACTTCTTAACGCCCTGGCAAAAAATGAGATTGATTTCTGGGGGACGGAAATAACAGAGGATAACGCATTATTGCTATACGGCTCTGTTATTTCGAGCTGGAAAATTATTAAAGAAGCGGAAAATCTTGGATGTGAAGTTGAGATTGTTAAGCGTAAAGGTTTACCGTTTATCTTTGAGAAATATAAAAAAAGATATGGTATATTTGCAGGTATCCTTCTTGCTTGGGGAATAATTTTTTTCACATCCCTTTTTGTTTGGGAGGTTAATGTTAATGCCCAAACTCCCGAAGAAACGAAAAAAATATTAACAGGGCTTGAGAAGTGCGGTTTAGAAATGGGTGTTTTCCTACCTGATATAGATGTGAGGCAAATTGAAAACGAGTTTTTGATGAACAACCCCGAATACTCATTTCTTGCAATAAACATACGAGGAACAGTTGCTAATGTTGAATTCAGACATTCGGTTGATAACGAAAAAAATCCGTCAAATGATGGTATTTGCAACATTGTTGCATCTAAAAGTGGTACTATAGTTATGGTTGAAGCATACGGTGGCTCACCTGCTGTTAAAGTTGGAGATACTGTTTCTGAAGGGGATTTGCTCATTAGCGCATATATGCAAGGGCGGTTAGGAGTTTGGCGAGGAGTTCACGCATATGGAAAAATCACAGCCGCTGTCTATTATGATTTTCAAACGGAAATTCCTCTCTCCTCAGCTCAGGTTGTCTACACAGGAGAAGAAAAAACAAAATCAACCATCAAGCTATTCGCTTTAGAAACAGATTTATTTTTAAACGAAGACTCTCCATACGAAAAATGCGAAATAAAAAGCAGTAAAGAACAACTTTCTATCTGGAAAATAAAACTCCCAATTATTGTTGAAAAATCAACTTACTACGAACAGGTTGCTCACCCCATTAGATTAAACCCCGATGAAGCGAAAGTAAAAAGCGAAACCGAATTCAACCTTTGGAAAGAAAGAGAAATCAAGGGTAAAATTATCTCAGAAAAAGTTCACGGTGTTTTTGACGAAGAAAAAAACGCATATGTGTTTTCCGCAACAGTTACGGTTTTGGAAGACATTGGAAAAGAACAAGCAATTGAACAAGTTGGTTTCTTTGGCTCATAGCTATTCAATATTTATATTGCGTTGGAAGTCGAAAGTCTTATTTAAAATATAGTCCCCCATTTTATGTTAAGATAAAAACTCTGTTATAATGTTTTTCACTTTTTCACACCGTTTTTCACACCCCAAAATTTATAAAAATTGATACTGTTAAATATTATAAAAACAAAAAATGGAAAATAAAGCCAATATACCTCACTTTTCGACGAACGGCAAAATATAAAATATTCATATTGTGCATTTTTATGCATAAATTCCACTCAGTTGTGCAAAATAAACAAAAATTATTAACAAAAATCATATTAAAACACGAAAACAGGCACCATCACACATAAACCGCAATTTATGCTGTGATAAGTGCCCGTTTTTTATTTTAGTTATTATGTACATCTATTTTAGCTCAATTTAAGTGAAAGAGGTGTGAAAATCTCCCAACAAAATCATCTCTTCAACGCTGATACAAACAGATTTTCACAGTTTATTAACCTTATAATTATAACGAAATTTGCCGGATTTACGAAACTCAACTGCAATAATTTTACTTGCAACAGAATTTAAAATCGCTTTACTCACAACAACTTACTCATAAAAGAATTCATCTCTGAGTGTTTCATAATCCTTAAGATTGTCGGGAAAAAAATAAAATCTTGCTGTTTTTGCATTAACAAATTCATCCCCTATTTCTTTAACATGATTCCAATTGACTATTTTAAGCATCAAGCCCGAATATTCCTTTGTTCCGTCATCGTATTGACGCCACTTAAAAGGAAAAAACAGCACCAAAAGTATAACAATTCCAACTATCATATATATATGCTTCTTCTTCATATTACCTTCCCTATAAAAATTCTCCATTTTAATTTCATTATCCCAATTATACTACTTTTTGAAAAATATGTCAAGGGATTTTCAACACTCAGAAAGAAAACAAATATTTTTGGATACAACTTGGAAACAACAGCTTGATATAATATAAAAAAAAATATGCATAAAGATAAAAAATATGATATAATAAAGAGAAGCAAAAGGAGGAAAAAAGTATGGCGAAAATACTTATTGTTGAAGATGAAAAGGCAATTAACGACCTTATAAAATTCAATCTTGAGCTTGTAGGTCACGAATGTTATCAGCTCTATGACGGTGAAGCGGGTCTTGATGAAGCGTTGAAAAATAAATATGACCTTTTGATTCTCGATGTTATGCTACCAAGCTATTCGGGTTTTGAGATTATTGAATATACAAATAAAACTCCCGTTATTTTTGTTACTGCCAAAACATCAACCAAGGACAAAATAAAGGGGCTTCGACTTGGTGCGGATGACTATATAACAAAGCCATTTGATATTCTTGAGCTGGTTGAACGGGTAAAAGCGGTTTTAAGAAGAACAAAGGCAGATGCAGACGCTTTTGAATTTGACGGTATACGGGTTGAATTTGATAACCGAAGAGTTTTTAAAAACGGTGAAGAAATAATGCTCAAGCCAAGGGAATTTGACCTTCTTGAGGTTTTGATAAACAACCGCAACCTTGCCCTTTCAAGGGAAAAGCTCCTTAATTTAGTTTGGGAATTCGACTACGAGGGAGATACCCGGACAGTTGATGTTCACATTCAACGACTGAGACAAAAATTGGGTATTGCAAACAGAATACAAACGGTTTACAAAACGGGTTACAGATTTGAAATATAAACCTATGCAGACAAAAGAATATAGTTATTATTTACGCTGTACGCAGAAAACAAAGGTTTTTATTAAAAGCAAAAGGAGATGCCCAACGCACACGGGTTGACTTAAATATGAAAATGAGATTTTGGAAAAAAACATATATATTCACCCTCGTTTTATTTCTTTTGTGCCTTAATGCAGGAATACTTACACTTACCGTATACACCCACAACAAAAGCGTTGAAACAACGGAAACCGCCGTTTCTGCCGAGCAATACTATGTTGCAATGTCTTTTGAACGGGATTTTGAAGATATGTCTGAAAAAAACCATATATCCAGCCCTTCGTTGCTGATGGAATCATTTGGCAGATATTATCAAAGTAAAGGGCTGTTTCTCGAATTCAGGGAAAACGGCATGACCGTTTATTCCAATTTTGAAAACCAATATACAATTGACAAAAATACAATTAAGCATATGGATTTTAACGGCAAACGCCATATAATTATCTCTTCGGAAATATGTGAAAACAAATACGAAATGATTTTTGCAAAAAATGTTGAAGAGTTAGACCATGAATTCAAATCTCTTATGATAACATACGGGGCAACGGCAATAATTGTTTCTGTGTTTTTGGCAATATGCCTTTATTTCATACTAAAAAAATTATCATCTCCCCTTGAACGTTTAAGAAAAACTACGGAAACAATAGAATCGGGTAATTTCTCAATTGTTGCAGAAGAAAAAGGAAATGACGAATTTACACTTCTTGCAAAGAGCTTCAACAAAATGATTGCAAAAATAAACGAACAAATTGAAGCCCTTGAAAAAGAAGCGGAAAGAAAGCAAATGCTTGTGGACAACATGGCGCACGAGCTACGCACCCCGCTTACAAGTATACAGGGGTATGCGGAGTATATTGAAAAAGCGAACTCATCTGAGGAAAGAAAGCATATAGCGGCAAAGTATATTATTTCCGAGGCGATGAGACTTCAAAAAATTTCGGAAATACTTCTCGACAGTGCTTTTATAAACGGAAACGAAATTAAAATGTCAAAAGTAAACATTGCGGAAATTCTTTCAGATGTAACGGAAAAGCTTAGCATTAAAGCGAAAAAAGAAAACATTGAGCTTCTTTACACCCCTTCGGATATTACTGCTCACGGAAATGAAACACTCCTTTCAATGCTGTTTTACAACATCGTTGAAAACGGAATAAAGGCGTGTGCAGACGGTGGAATGGTTAAGATATCTTCCGACGAAAATCGGGTAATTATTGAAGACAACGGAAAAGGAATGACGGAAGAACAGCTCATACACATAACAGAGCCGTTTTACCGTACAGACAAATCACGTTCAAGAGCTGAAGGAGGCGCAGGGCTTGGGCTCGCCCTTTGTAAGCAAATTGTAACCACGCATAAAGCAGAACTCAAATTTGAATCAAAGCCGCAAAAGGGTACAAAAGTTATTGTCAGCTTTCCGAAAACCGAATTTTAAGGTCATTTTTTACAAGTTGAAAACAACTTGGATATAAGTCTGATATATGATACAGTTACAATGTTGATGTAAGAAAGCAATATCTGCAATAACTTTTGTTTCACAATTTAAAGAAAGGTGGTTTTTATGAAAAAGAATTTCGGTTTTATAATTTTAGTCGTTTGTTTAATTCTGTCTTCCTCCCTTTTGTTAACAGGCGGTATGTCTGCAATTGCAAACGATATGGGAAGTCCAAAGCAATATAATTTAACTCCTCAGTCCTTCTCGGATTCAGACGAAAACAATGTTGCCAACGGTGAATCAGTAAACCGTGATGAAGATTTTGCAGACGATTCCATATTAAACGACCGTCCCGAAACAGACAAGAATGTTATTGAGGATGCCCCTGCATCACAAACGGAAATGAGAGAAAAGTTTGACAAATACCTCCACAAAAACGGAAACACAGTTACTATTTTCACAAAAGAACAGTATGCGGCTTTAAAATCTCTCAGGAATAACGAAAAGAGAAAGCCCTTGACTTATGACGAGGTATTGTATCTTATTAACGATTCCATAAACCTGTATTTCACATATGATGATATAATTCTCACCAATTCCAATATTGACAACTCGTTGCCAAAGGTGTATCATGAAGAAAGAACTGCTTCCCATATTGTGAAAAGTATTTCAAATATAAACCTTACTTCTTCAAGCGAAGCGCAAAATGAGTATATAAGAATGCTTTATAACATATATGAAATTATTTATTACCGCATATATGTTCACGATGCGGGCTTTGACGGAATTCACGAATGTGTTCACGCATACGGCGATACGGTTGTTTTTGTTGAGGATATGAACTTCGGTGAAATAGGTGAAATAAGCAGTATCGTTTCAAGCCAAAAAATAATGATGCTTTCATTTAATGATGGGGAAATTTCGGGAAAGGAAAACAGGTTCTTTCTTGCTATAGAATGGGCAAAATTGGTTGAAAGCAGAAAGTCGCTTTCTTCAAGCTCATTTGATGAATATACCTTTATAGAATTGGTTTCTCCCATAATTTTCACTCATAATCAAACAGAGGGCGATGTTATTTGTAGTTTTTATGTTGTTGACCCAAAAACCCACAAGAAAACAAAGATTTTCCCAACACACGAATTAGAGGCAATGGAACCTTTATCTGAGAATGTTTACATTGCGTTTGGAAGCGAAAACTGCCCATATTTCTCCCTTGATGAAAGAACAGGCCGTTTCTCTATGGGCTTTTCCGAGTTATCCTTTGCAATTGTAGGCAAATATATAAACGAAAACGGTGTTTTGACCCTGTTCCCCGAAAACGCAGGTGAAAATACAGAGGGTACAGTTTGCTATGTTTTCACAAGTGAAAACGGAGAATGGGCATATTCAAAGGAAAAATCAACCCCCATAGACGAAACATACGATTTTAAAAACGGACTTCATTTCAGGCACGAAAAATCAGTTGTTTACAATTCCATCTCCCAAAAGCCGATACAAAGTATCAGGGACTATTCTTTGGAAAATAATATTTTAACCCCCGATGCTTTGGAATGTTTTTACGAAGATGAAAGCTTTAAGTATCATTTCCCTTCAATAAAAAGCCAATATGTTATTGTAACCTTCGGAGACGGTGAAGCAATGACTGTAAAAGATGCCTTAGCAAAAGGGTATATAAGCATTACTGCCCTTGATATTTACAGTATCAGATATGCCAAAGAAAAAAAGTAATTTTGGGTAATATTTTCATTTTTTTGACCACTTTATGTATGGAGAAGAAAACCAAGCTCATACATCAGAAAGGAGAATACATATGAAAAAAATAATTGCTGTAATTATTTTGTTAACCGTTTTTCTTTCAAGCTGTGCATCAGCTGAAGAAAACAATTCCGATATTTCGCAAAGCAATGTTTCACAGGGCGATAATTCACAGGATGACACTTCACAGGGTGATAACTCACAGGGCGATAATTCACAAACCGACACTTCACAGGGTGATAACTCACAAAACGATGCATCACAAGTAGACAATCCCCAAGACATAGCAAAGAATTGTTTATCTTATGATGAAAACGGTGCTTATACCTTAACGCTCCCCGAAAGCAAAACTAAAATAAACTTAAGAAAGGAACACGAACCGTTTATTTCCTATATTTCAAACCCTCTTGTTAGAGAAGCTGAAAAGAAAATTTCTCCCATAATAGCAAAATATGAGCAAAACACAGGGTTTTATCTTGATGTCATTGATAATTACCTTTGCCTTTGCGTTGAAGCAATTGTTTATTTTGATGAACCAAAGGAAGGGGCTTGTGGCGACCACGACCACCTTTTCTATAATGAACGCATTTCAACAAAAAGCATAGGAAATGACACAAATGTTGAAAATATT
Organism: Eubacteriales bacterium; assembly: GCA_045577455.1. Taxonomy (GTDB): domain Bacteria; phylum Bacillota; class Clostridia; order Oscillospirales; family CAG-382; genus SIG653. Next base: position 17,404 of record JAZNIJ010000219.1, on the reverse strand, counting down.
TCCCAAAGGGCAAAGATGGTATGGGATTCCCGTCACACAGAAGAAAACCAACAATGGACTTTTTCCGTTACAATTCCCGAGCTTAAAAATGCAACTGTTGAATACAGAGACGATTGCAAAATATATGTTAACGGAGAATATCTCCTTGGTGGAATGGCAAACGGATGCGAGAGCTTTTATTTAGCGGATGTTACGGGTGACGGCTTGCCCGAGCTTTGCTTTGGAATGAATTTTGGTAGCGGAATTGTTGATTACAGAGTTACTATTTATGATTTCTCAACTAAAGAATTCATCTTTTCACTTTCAGACAGAATGAAACACGATTATCTTTTCTTTGAAGAAAACGGGGTTTTATGTATTTCGGAATACGAATATTTAAATTCAAATATTGTAAGAAAAGGGATGATTTCATTTAACGGAACAGAAGTTTATGCTTTGTGGAATGAAACTCCATCAGGAAAAGCTGACATAAAGCCAATTACTGTAAAAAGCGGAGATGCAAGCATTACCCCCTTTTCATCCTTTATTCGTTCCAGAAGGGATAACGGAGACGGCACTTTTACCGAAATGCACGCTGACAGAATCAGTATGCTTCAGCTTTTAAGCGGTGAATTGTCATCGTTTAACCCATGGATGGAAATTCCCGAAATTATAACAGACAATGGCGTTGAATTCATTCTGCCCGAAAACACAAAAATCAGTGGGCTTTCTCTCTTTACATACGATGGGGAAAGCTTTATAGAATCTGAAATAGAAATGTCTTCTCTTGCAAATCTTATTGATGGCACATACTATGTTGTTGCACAAGTTTCCTACTATACTCCAAAGTATTCATACCAAACCGAAGATGTTTTTCGTCTTATTGTTCCAACACCCACACCAAATATTGATGCATTTTCATATAAAGATGATTTGAAAATATACACAGAGGGTACACCGGGCGTTAAGTACAGCGGCTTTAAAAATCTCGAAGAATCAACTGTTACAACAAAGGAAGAGGCGGTTGAAAGAGCTAAAAACGAATGTACTATCCAGTGGAATGCTACCCATGTTTATTTTGATGAGGGTGAAAAGGTCTGGAAGGTTTTGTTCTATCAAGAAAATGTGCTTGGAGGTTGCCAAAGCGTTTATATGGGCGCAGACGGAATAACATTACTTATTGTTTATGGGGAATAAACCCAAAATATTAACAAAAAGGATTATATTAAATGAAACGCATATTTTCTCTGCTTCTCTGTGTCTGCACCCTGCTTTCTGCTTGCGGAACAGATAAAAACATAAAAAATCAATCGGGTGTTATTTCCGATGCATATGATTCTGAATCAAGTGATGCTACCATTTTGGAAGAAGCCGCTTCATCGGGTGATGTTCACGCTTCGGAAGAAGTCGCTTCATCGGATGATATTACCGCTTCAGAAGAAGCCACTCCGTCAGATGATGTAACCGCGTCAAGTGAAGCCGCTCCGTCAGATGATGTTACCGCGTCGAGTGAAACCGCTTCGTCAGATGACACTCCTTCGGGTGAAGCCACTTCGTCAGACGATGTTACCGCTTCGGATGATGAATCCGAAATTTCAGAGAACGAATCATACAGTGAAATTCTTTCTAATGCGGAATATGCTTTATTAACAGGGGTTGAAACAGAATCAACTTATCTTATTGGCTATAATATAACTGAAAACAAAATCTTTGCAGATAAAAAGTCAAATGAAAAATGTTATCCTGCCAGCTTAACAAAACTGCTTTCTGCCGCCGTTGCTTTGGAATATGTGCCTGAAGATGCAGTTTTTACCGTTGGAACAGAGCTTTCATATGTCGGCTTTAATTCAAGCGTTGCATACCTTGAAAAAGGGGAAAAATACATATTGAAAGAGCTTATTTATGCAATGCTACTTCCGTCGGGCAACGATGCCGCATATACCGTTGCAGTTAATACAGCAAGGTATTTATACGGCGCAGAGCTTTCAGACAGCAGTGCTTTAGAAAAGTTTATGCAGCTCTGCAACGAAAAAGCAAAGGATATTGGAGCTAAAAACACAAACTTTGTATGCCCCGACGGTTATCATAGTGAGAACCACTATACAACTCCTTATGATTTGATGTTAATATGCCTTTATTCCACATCATTCGACACAATTAAATCTGCATGCAGTTCTCTGCGTTACTCCTGCAAACCAATAAAGGGCAAAGAAAAAACATGGTATAACACAAACAGATTCTTGCAAAAAAACAGTGGTTATTATTGCGACTTCGTAACAGGTCTTAAAACCGGCTCGACAACCGAAGCGGGAAAATGCCTTGCAACTATGGCAGAAAAAGGCGGAGAAACAATTATAATAATAACCTTAGGAGGAACAGAAGATTCAACAAGATATACCGATACATTAAAGGTAATCCAAGCCGAATTTGGTATTTCTGCTTAAACATAGTTTAAAAAATGATGTTTTAACTTTAAAACCCTTAGAATACAATTTAACGATTTATATTAACACATTAGAAAGCTAACAAAGAAGAAAAAAAACTCAAATTCATTACATAGCAAAAATTGCACACACCTTTCATTAGGTGTGTGCAATTTTTATAAAAGATTATTCGTAAAATTTGTTATTTCTTTGGTTTATCTGAACTTTCGTTTTGGTTTTCGTTTTTAATAACGATTCCCGTTGTATCAACATATTCGGTTTCTTCGTCAAGCTCGTTCGGGTCTGGCTCTTCGTCACCGTTATACATTCCCATAAGGCGGTCACGCTCTGCTTGTTCCTTTTGTTTTTTGGTGAGGCAGAGTTTATTTTCCTTACCGTTTGCAAGTCGGGAAATATTAGAACGGTGCATAAAAATAACAACAAAGGCGATAACCGTTGAAGCCACCATTGGAAAGCCCTCTATATTCTTTTCAAACTGCATATACATATACAGAATTCCGGGATATGCAAAAGCTGAAAGAATTGAACCAAGAGAAATAAAGCGAGAAAGGGCAACAACAATAACGAAAATTGCAAAGACTACAACAAATACAACGGGGTTAAGGAACAAAATAAGGGTTGCGGCAGTTAAAACACCTTTACCGCCCTTAAACTTATAGTAAATCGGGGCGATATGGCCGAGCATACAGAACATACCCGCAAGATATGCACCCTCTCTGCCGTAAATAAACGATGCAAAGAATATTGAAACTATCTGTTTTCCGCAATCCCCCACAAGAGTGAGAAGCGCAGCTTTCGTTCCATATGTCCTATGCATATTGGTCATACCTGCGTTACCGCTTCCAAAATCTCTTATATCCTGTTTATAAACCTTTTTTGAGATAATTATTGCTGTATTTATACTTCCCAAAAGATATGGAATTATAGTACACAGCAGAATCTGGATTACAAACAACGCTTCCCTGTTTAACTTAAGGTTGAAAAATCCTATTTCTCTGTAAATTGTTTCGTATAACATATTTATCCTTTCTCAGGAAAGTTAAATTTCCTCGCCACGCTTACGGATAATTATTTTTATAGGTGTTCCGTCAAAACCGAAGGTGCTTCTTAAACAGTTTTCAATATATCTCTGATACGAAAAATGGAAAAGCTCAGGTTCATTACAGAAAATAACGAAGGTTGGGGGATTTGTTGAAACCTGTGTCATATAGTATATTTTAAGGCGCTTGCCCTTATCTGTCGGCGGTTGCACCTTAACGGTTGCATCACCCAAAACATCGTTCAAAACGCCTGTTGGAACTCGTTTGGATGCTTCCGCATATACAGAATTTATCATTTCATAGAGCTTATCCACTCTCTGACCTGTTTTTGCTGAAATAAACTGTATTGGAGCATATGTCATATACGCAAGGGAATTTCTGATGTCTTTAACGAAGTCATTAACGGTGCTATTGTCTTTTTCAACCGTATCCCATTTATTTATAACAATAATTGATGCCTTACCTGCTTCGTGAGCAAGACCTGCAATTCTTTCATCCTGTGCGGTTATTCCTTCAGAAGCATCTGCAAGAATAAGGCAAACATCGCTTCTTTCTATGGCGGCAGATGCTCTATACACGCTGTAACGCTCGATTTCGTCTTCAATTTTTGCGTTACGCCTTATACCTGCGGTATCGATGAAAACATATTTTCCGTATTGATTTTCAACAGGTGTATCAATTGCATCTCTTGTTGTTCCTGCAACGGGAGATACAATAACTCTGTCTTCGCCAACAACCCTATTTGTGAGAGAGCTTTTACCTGCGTTTGGCTTACCTATTATGGCAACACGAATAATTCCATCGTCTTCTTCCTCTTCCTCTTCTTCGGGAAGCATTTCAACGATTTTATCAAGTATATCACCGCTTCCTGTTCCGTGGAGTGCGGAAAGTGGATACGGGTCATCAAGAGAAAGCTCGTAGAATTCATAATACTCGGGAGGGAGGTCACCCGTTCTGTCGATTTTATTAACAGCAAGAATTATGTTTTTATTGCTTCTTCTCAGCATTGTTGCAATTTCTCTATCGTCTGCTGTAACACCCGTACGAGAATCCACCATAAAAACAATAACATCTGCCATAATTATGGCACTTTCTGCCTGACTTCTCATAAGCTTTAGCATATCGCTGTCTGTTTTCGGCTCAATTCCTCCCGTATCAACAAGAGTCAATTTTCTTCCGTTCCACTCTATATCATAATAGAGTCGGTCTCTTGTTACGCCCGGGGTATCGGCAACGATGGAAAGCCGTTTTCCTGCCAATTTATTAAAAAATGTACTTTTACCCACATTGGGGCGTCCTACAATTGCTACAATTGCCATAATTACGCTCCTTATACGCACGCACGATGCACGGCACCGAGCTTGCAAAAATCCTGTTCTATATAAACAACGCTTCTAAAAGGTCACTGCCCTCACCCGTTGTTAATATTTTTTCAACCTTCAATTTTTCCTTCATTTCGCTGACAGTCATATTGTCAAGGAAAATATCCTCATCACTTTTAAGCACATTTTCAGGCAAGAGCAAAATTTTGCCCAAATTCTTCACCTGAGAAACGATATCACCGCCTGTAAGCAGTCCGCTTACGGTAACATTTTCGCCAAAGAAGTTGTTAACAACTCGGCAAACATTGATTTCCGCTTCAGGGTATGCACTAAGAAACATATCAACAAGGTTTTGTATATGCTCATACGCCGCAACACCTGTTACAAGCGTTTTACTGCCCCCGTTATACGGTCTTTTTTCCTTTTTCGCCTGTTCAAACGCATACAGAAAGCTTTCTCTGTGGTCTCTCAGCATTCCAACACCGTTTTCAATTTGAGGATAATCTTCATAATAATTATCATCGGGAAGCGGAAGACCTGCTTTAAGATAAAACTCATCGGATGAATAAAATGTTCTGATTCCTCGTTCTGACAGTGCTTTCTCCCCAAAGGCGTTAATTGTCTCTATAACCTTTTTTGCACCCTCTGCCGTAAATGTGGAGAGGTGGCAAAGCCCCTCTCTATGCTTTGTAAGCCCAACGGGAACGGCGGCAACGCTATTTAAGGTTGAAAGAGAATAAAGCTGTTCAAGACTGTACACAAGCTCATCACCGTCATTGATTCCCGGGCATAAAACAAGCTGTGCATTTATTTCTATACCGCCCTCTGCTAACCTTGGCAAATAATCAAGCACATTTCCTGCGTTTTTGTTTTTCATCATCTGAACCCGAAGTTCCTTATTCATTGTATGAACAGAAACGTTAACGGGAGAAATGCGCATTTCAATAATACGGTCTATGTCTTTTTCCTTAAGGTTTGTAAGGGTTACATAGTTACCCTGTAAAAAAGAAAGGCGTTCATCATCATCTTTAAAATAGATGCTTTCCCTCATTCCGTGGGGATTCTGATCGATGAAGCAGAACATACAGGCATTTTTGCACCTTTTCTTCTGATCCATAAGATATGTTTCCGCTTCTGCTCCAAGCTCCTCATATTCACTTTTTGTAACAACGATGTTTTTTTCTTCTTCTCCACGCTTCAGAACAATACGCAGGGTTTCAGACATCATTTCAAAACGGTAGTCTAAAACATCGTTTATTTCTCTGCCGTTTATATAAAGTATCTTATCGCCCGATTTTATTCCGTTTTTTTCTGCTATGGATGAAGGCGTTACGGAAGCTACGGTTATCATATGAACCCCTTTAATATATATTGAATGTGTGAAAACTGTCACACAAAAAATAACAAAACAAAAGACGCTTGGTGTAATAAAAACAACAAACGCCTGATGTAGCTTTGATTAAGCTTTGTCTTCGCTTACTTCGATAATCTGCTTGTCTCTGTACATACCGCAGGCAGAGCAAACTCTGTGAGGAAGATTGTATTCGCCGCATTTAGGGCATTTTGCCATTGCAGGAGCGGAAAGCTTCCACACGGAAGAGCGTCTCTTGTCTCTTCTTGCTTTAGATACTTTACTCTTAGGAACTGCCATCTTTGTTTCCTCCTTTGATTGGATATTATCTTAATTTTTAAATACAAATTTCAGTTGCCCTTTAATCGTAATCATCGTCACCGGGGGCATTATTGTTTTCCGTTTCAGGGTCGTCATAATCATCATCCCCTGCATCTTCATTAAGCGACTTTAACAAATCTGCCAAGGGCTGAAGCCGTGAATCAATTTCTTTGTTAATGCAGTTGCACGCTCCGCTGTTAAGGTTCTTTCCACAGCTCTGGCACAAGCCGGCGCAATCTTCTTTACAAAGAAACTGAGAAGGCAATGCAAGAATTAAAAATTCTCTCAAAATCTCTGATAAATCTATTTTGCCTCTTTTAAAGCAATCAAACTCCTCTGTTCCACGCTCGGGCTTTTTCCCACAAATGGGTATAAAGTTTTCTTGCTCAACTGAAAAGCTCATTTCCACGGCACAACGAGAACAAAGCACTTTCAGCTCTGCAACCATAGAGAAGCTCAAAGAATATTCTTCATTTTTATCTTCAACGCAACCCTTAAATTTTCCTTTACAAGAAGCTATATCATCTGCAAAAGGGGGAAAATCAATTTCCAAATCGAAAGGCAATGACTTTTTTTCACCTGAGATAAGAGACGAAAAATCAAGAACATATTCGCCTTTTTCATTGATCTCAAGATAACTTGCCATTTCGCTCCTCCTTGCCGATACACTATGCCACAGCTTAACAAATGCACTTTTGCAAACGCTCCAAAGTATGAAAAGCCAAAAGGCACAACTTCACACTTACAGTTTAGCTTAACTATTATAAAACTTTTGCTTTGATTTGTCAATAGGAAAAAACAAAAAAATAAAAAATAATATGTAATAATGTGTAAATTATTTTCTTTTTATACCCTATAGCCAAAACCCACTATTTTGGCTTTTGGTTTAAACAGGGAAAAACACTTTACAAAATGGAGTTTCGCAACGAAAACGGGTTATTTCTCAATAATATCTCTTATTGCCTGCATTTTTTCATCCAAAAGTCCGCTTATTCTTGCACATTCAAGAAGCTCGTCTTTTGTTTTCTCCAAAAGGTCATTTTCAAGATTTTTCTTGTATCTCATTCTATGTTCCAACCTTGCCCACGATTCCATTGCAATTGTGCGAAGCTGAACCTCTACCTTTATATATTTTTTCTCATCACGGAGAAAAATCGGTATTTCAACAATCATATGCAAGCTCCTGTATCCGTTTGGCTTTGGATTTTTTATGTAATCCTTAACAGCAAGTACCCTTACATCATCCTGATTTGCAAGACATTCTGCAAGCATATAAATATCGTCAATAAAGCTACAAATAACACGAACACCTGCAACATCGTTTAAATTTTCTTCCATAGAGGCAACATTAACAGGCAAATTATTTCTCATTAACTTTTCGCTGATGCTTTCCATGGATTTAAGACGGGTTTTTATGCTTTCAATTGGGTTTCTTTCGTGGTTCAAAGAAAACTGCTCGTCTAAAACCTTGAATTTTGTTTCAATTTCAAGCATTGCACAACGATAATAAGTCATCAACAAGGATGTTTTCGCAACAGCTTGCTGTATGTCTGCTTCCGATGATTCGGAAATAAATCTGATAATTCGGTCTTTTAATTCTGAATGTTCCATTTTTCTCCTTATTTAGCTAAAACAACATCCTTTGCAGGGTTTTCAACCGTGCCATAAGCATAAACCGTATACTTTTTTATATTAAGGAATGTTTCTCCGTCTATCTGCAAAGCACATGGCTCGTCAAACTCAACGGTGATTTCTTTTCCCTTTAAGGTTGTTGAAACATTTTTATGCTTTGCGTGGCCTCCCTTATACAACGATGGGAAATAATACAAAGCACCAATTCTGGTTTTGGTATGCAAAACCGTTACAGAAAGAGTCTTTTCTTCGTCCGACCTATCCTGAAACGGAGCTGCCATTATACCCCCACCGTAAAATCTTCCATTCATTGTTGGAGCTATCCATACCTGTTTGAAATGGTGAATAACGCCATCAACAGTGATAACTGCATTTCTGGGTTTATAGTCGTACATTACACCTTTCAAGGCAATAAGAGTGTAATTCACCTTTTTATTTGATTTTTTCTTTTTATCGTCGCTCACTTCGCAACAATAGCCATCTATTCCATATCCAACACCATTGAGAAAACGATATCGTTTTCCATCCACCTCGCAAATTGGAAGGTTTTTTATATACTTAGTTATATCAACAGGTACTTTCTTATCTTTTATACCTATATCCCTGAGAAAATCGTTACCTGTTCCGATAGCACAATAGTATATTTTATTATCAAACTCCAAATCAGATGTTGCGTTGATAAAGCGGTTAAGCGTTCCATCGCCACCACAAATAACAATGCTCACATCCTTTCTTGCTTCCATAAATTCCTTGTAGCTGAATATTTTAGTCATATCGGTAAGCTCAATTGTTGAACCGATTTTTTCCTGCACTCTATCTCGAATGGTTAAAGCCGCACTTTCTCCCCTACCGTTTCCTGCATAGGGATTATAAATAATATGTAGCTTTTTCATAGCTGAATTCTCCGTTCTTATTCCCAAGACAATTATTTATATCATAGATATATAAACTTTTTGTCAACATCGGGATATTCTTTAGGGGATATTTATCTGCTACCCTTTATTATGCACTAAAAATACTTTTCTGTCAAGTGCAAATTCTAACCTTAAAATAGCCAATTTTCCTCCCAAAATGGTAAAATGGTATAAAATCGGGATTGACAACTGTTATATTTTGTGATATAATTGCCAAAAAGGAGGTCTCCATGAAAAGATTTGGATTTTTCTCTTTAATTTTTTTGTTAGTTTTACTTTCAATAACAGCTTGCGGCGGTGAAGAATCAAAGGAAAATGAAGTTGATTCTTCGGTCTCATCTCAAGAAATCTCCGAAACAGGTTCAACAGACGAAGCATCTTCATCGGAACAGATTCTTTCAGAAGATGTTTTCTCCGACGAATACGTTTCCCTTCCCTTTGTTGAATTTTAAACAATGATAGAATTCACTATAAAGCTGGCAGACAAGGTTATATTTATAAATTCCAATTTTGAAACAACAAAAAAATATTGCAAGGATTATCTTTTTAATGGCAAACCCGATTTTTTTGTTTCTATAGACGAAAAAGACATTGATTTTGAAATTAAGCTCAACAAATCTTCTCCTATGGTTGCCGAGCTTATGGCATTATACAGAAAAATCTGTTTTCATATGGCAGATTATGAGACATTTATGTTTCATGGCTCTGCATGGCTATATAACGAAAATGGCTATATTTTCACTGCGCCAAGCGGTACGGGTAAATCCACCCACGGAGAAAAGTGGCAACGTTTATTTGGCGCAGAAGCTATCAATGACGATAAGCCACTTTTGAGCTTGAGAGAAAAACCAACAGTCTGGGGAACGCCTTGGATGGGGAAACACAAAAGGGGAAAAAATATTTCCTGCCCTATTAAGGCAATTTGCCTTATCGAACAAAGCGAAACAAACAGAATTGAACGGTTATCTCCAAAAGATGGCTTGGATGTTATATTAAAACAATCGCACATACCATCGGACGCTAATAGCACAGCTAAAATTCTTTCCCTTGCAATCGAGCTTTCAAAGTCGGTTTCTGTTTACAAATTGTTCTGCAACATAGATGATGATGCGGCTTTTGTTTCGTTTGGCGAGATGACAGCAAACAGATAAAATGTTTTATCCATTTTCATTTCTGTTATCAGAATCAATACCTTAATTTGTTTAAAAGTGTTTATACCCCTTTTGGGACAAACAAACACATAAAATAATCCACAAAAAAGGAGACAAAAATGAAAAAATTTCTTTCATTTGCAATGGCATTAGCGCTTCTTACCCTCTGCTTCAGCGTTGGAGCATTTGCGGCAGAAGAAAAAAGTTTTTCCCGCTTCACAGCATCGGAAATGGACCCATACGGCACTCTTGAACTTCTTCAAGTTGTAAACCCCGACACAGTTAAATGGGTAGCCATCAGCTACAGAATTAACACAGCTCTCGATGTTAACGGTGTACCATATGTAGGTCAGTTTTATACCTACCCTCCTCGTGAGCCACACACACCAATTTACTGGAACGCTGAAAATGTTGGCAAATGGCAAACAATTGTTGTTGACCTTACAACAATATACTCAACAGACCCCGACACAACCGAAACATCCCCTTGGAAATCTTCTTCAACAGATGTTGATTTCTCCAAAATTCGTTTCGACCCATTGGAAATTAACCGTCTTGACGAGTTTTACAGCGGAGAAGCAATTGACCATGTTAAAGCAGGGGACAACATTGATATTGAATACATAGCATTTTTCAGCAGTGAAGAAGATGCAAAAGCATATAACGGCACTCAGGACACACCTGTAGTTCTCATTGATGCTGAAACTCTTTCTGATTTGACAGAAATCAACAATGCAGCAGTTGAATATATCGAAGCAGACCCATCTGCTCCTGTAGAATCCCAAGATACATCTGAAGTTACTTCCGAAGCAACATCTGAAGCTACTTCAGAAGCAACATCTGAGGCAACATCTGAGGCAGCTTCCGAAACAACATCCGAAGCTGCATCCGAAGTTACTTCTGAAACAACATCCACCGCTAATGATTCTGAAGGCGAAATCAGCGTTGGTATCATCATTGGCATAATTGCCGGTGTTATTGTTATCGCAGGCGTTGTTATTGTTATCGTTAAGAAAAAATAAAATTCAATAATATACCAATAAAGGATATTCAATGTTTTCCGTTGAATATCCTTTTTCCAAAGCGGTTTTAGACAGCGCCTTATGACTTTAAAAATTCTAAAAAACATAAAAAAAATTTTTTTATGCAATTCAAAAGCAATTGCAACAAAAATACCCCTGTTTTTTGCAGTTTTTTTCGACATATTGACAAGAAAAAACCTGTTGACAGAAATTGTATTTTATGTTAGAATTGAAACACAGTTTATTGATAGAGGCGCGGTTAGTCAAGAGTAGCGTACCGTAGAGCCGGCGCGGGCTTAATCATCGGTGCAACCAAAGGGGCAACTGCCGAAGACCTGATAATGCGTAAAGTTGGGTCTGGACAAAGGGATAACATCTCTTTGGCTGTCGTTTTTAACGGAGGGCTATCTGAACGTCAAAATACAGCCGCTTTGGGCTGTATAGAAGACTTTTTAAAGCAGGATAGCGTTAGCTTTTCCTGTTTTTTTGTTTGTAAAAGAAAAAAATATTATATATTGAAAGTTTAGGGGCTTTGCTTTTAAACTTTAATGAAAGGATTTATTATGAAAAGAGAAACTCCATTATTCGAAGGTGCGGCAACTGCAATTATTACCCCTCTCACAGACAAGGGTGTTGACTATAAACAATTTGAACGCATTATAACATGGCAGATTGATTCCGGCATTGATGCTATTGTTGTTTGTGGAACAACGGGCGAGGGCTCAACCCTTACAGACGCCGAACACAGAAAAGCAATTGAATTCACCGTTAAAACTGCATCGGGTGCTGTTCCCATTATTGCAGGTACCGGTTCAAACGAAACCGACTATGCTATTGACCTGACAAGATTTTCTTCAAGAGTTGGTGCAGATGCTGTTCTTGTTGTTACTCCATATTACAACAAAGCAACCCAAAACGGTCTCGTTAAAATGTATAATGTAATTGCAGACAACAGTAATGTGCCTGTTATTGTTTACAATGTTCCTTCCAGAACAGGAATTAACATTGAGCCATCAACATATGTTAAATTGGCAGAACATCCTATGATAACCGCCGTTAAAGAAGCAAACGGAAATCTTTCAAAGATTGTTGAAACCTTTGCTTTGGCAGGCGATAAGCTTGATATTTATTCAGGTAACGATGACCAGATAGTTCCCGTTCTCTCTATGGGCGGTAAAGGTGTTATTTCCGTTCTTTCCAACCTTTTGCCAAAGGAAACATCCAATCTTTGCAAGGCATATATGAACGGTAACGGTGCAGAAGCCGCAAAGCTCCAATGCCATTACCTCGACTTGATAAACGCACTTTTCTGCGAAGTTAACCCAATTCCCGTAAAAGCGGCAATGAGTCTTATGGGATATTGCGAAAACTATCTTCGCCTCCCACTCACCCAGATGGAAGATGACCACTTTGCAGTTTTGAAAGCATCAATGAAAAAACACGGTATTATTTAATTTGCCATTAAGATTCACTTTTAACAATAAGGGTTAAACCCCCAACCGAAAAGGATAGTATTATGAAAAAATCAATGAAGATTATTGTTCACGGTGCTCTCGGCCGTATGGGTAAAGTGCTGTCTCAAGTTATAGAAGAAAGCAAGCACAATGTTGTTGCATTCGTTGATATGGGATATACAACCGATGCACCTTCCCTCTGTTATAATTCTCTTGAAGAATTCAGTGGTGAAGCGGATGTTATTATAGATTTTTCAAGCCATCTTGCAACGAAATCGGTTACAGATTATGCAGTCAGCAGAAATCTCCCCCTTGTTCTTTGTTCAACAGGTCAAACCGAAGAAGAACTTGAAATAATTAAAACCGCATCCCAAAGCATTCCCCTTTTCAGAAGTGCAAATATGTCTGTTGGAATTGCATTTCTTGCAGAAGTTTCAAGAGTTGCAACCGCTTTGTTTGGAAGTGCAGACATTGAAATAATTGAAAAGCACCACAACAAAAAAGCAGATGCACCAAGCGGAACCGCCTTGCTTATTGCAGATAAAATCAAATCTGTTCGCCCTGAGCTTGAATATAATATGGGCAGAAGCGGTTACGGTGTGAGAACACCCAATGAGCTTGGAATCCACGCTGTTCGTGCAGGCAATATTGTTGGTGATCACGAGGTTATTATCAACACCGGCTCACAGCAGATTACATTGAAGCACGAAGCATTTGACAGACGAGTTTTTGCAGAAGGTGCAGTTTCTGCCGCAGAGTTTCTTATTGAGAAAACAGCAGGCGCATACGATATGGCGGACATTATTCGCATTTAATGTATTTTAAATTGGATTTGTAAGGAGTATATATGGAAAAAATCAGAGTTGCCATTTCAGGTTACGGAAATTTGGGCAAGGGCGTTGAAAACGCAATAAAGCAAAATAAAGATATGGTTTTAACCGCAGTTGTTTCAAGGCGCAAGGATTTGAAAATTGCAACCGAAGGTGTTAAAATTGTGTCATTTGACGATGTTTTATCCCTTAAAGATGAAATCGATGTTCTTGTTATTTGTGGTGGAAGTGCAACAGACCTTCCCGAAATGACTCCTTTCCTTGCAAAACACTTTACCGTTGTTGACAGCTTCGACAACCACGCAAATATCCCACTCCACAGAAGCAATGTTGACAAATCCGCGAAAGAAGGAAACAATATTGCAGTTATTTCCGTTGGCTGGGACCCAGGTTTGTTCTCCGTAAGCCGTCTTTATGCAGAAGCATCACTTCCCCAAGGTAAAAGCTACACATTCTGGGGCAAAGGCGTAAGCCAAGGTCATTCCGATGCAATACGCAGAATAGAGGGTGTTGTTAACGCAAAACAATATACAGTACCTCGCAGTGAGGCAGTTGAAAGAGTGAGAAACGGTGAACTGCCAGAGCTTACAACAAGGGAAAAGCATACCCGTGAATGTTTTGTAGTTGCCGCAGACGGTGCAGACAAAGAAAAAATCCGCGAAACAATTGTAACAATGCCAAACTATTTTGCAGACTATGACACAACGGTTACTTTCATAACAACGGAAGAATTTGAAAGAGACCACAGCGGAATTCCCCACGGTGGCTCTGTTATCAGAACAGGTGTAACAGGTAAAAACAACATATCAACCGTTGAATTTTCCCTTAAGCTGGATTCTAACCCCGAATTTACGGGAAGCGTCCTCACCGCATTCGCAAGAGCTGCGGTTCGCATGAAAAAAGAGGGCTTTACAGGGTGTAAAACAATTTTTGAAATTCCACCCATATATCTTTCCGAAAAATCACCCGAAGAGCTTTTTGCCACTATGCTTTAATAAAAACAGCAGTTGTAAATTCATAAAAAGGATTTACAACTGCTTTTTTTGTATTGTGTTTACTTTAACAAGCTGTTATTCTGTATTTGTTTCAATCGTCCTCTAACAGCTTTGACGGTTGTATTTTCAATACCTGAGAAATTTTAAACAAGGTTTCAAGAGAAATTCCCCGTATTGTTCCCGTACCCTCAACCTGTCCTACAAAGCTCACACTTTTTCCTATAAGCTCCGCAAAATATTCTTGCGTATAACCTGCTTTTCTTCTATAATACGAAATTTTCAACCCAAGAGTTATATATTTTTCGGGAAACTCGGTTTTCATTATTCCACCCCTTTATCGTTATAGCTATATTTTAACTTAAAAAGAGGTAAAATATTATAAATTCAAAGTGCTGATATATTTACTTTAAGTGAAACATCATAAACAACAATTACATTCTGCTTTCACTTTCAAGCATACAAGCTCTTGAACGGCACTCCGTCTATGGTTAATTCAACTTTTTTCACATTGTAATAACTGCGAATTGTTTCTTTTACGCAATCCACCATAGCTTCCGACATAAGCCCACCTATGGAGTCGCCAAAGGCGGTGTTCATATCAATAACTGCGGTGTTTCCACTTATATTGAATGAATTTATTCCTATGTCTCCGTTCCATCCCGAATGTTTCACAAGCTGTGAAATAAGTCCTTCGGCTTTTCCGTCAAAAGAAACAGGGTATGTATATAAGGATATGGAATTCACATCAAACAGATAAAGCAATGCATAAATGTTATTATCCACCGCCGCACTGTGGAAAAGCACATTTCCGTTTCTCACTTCCCTATCGTTTACGGTTATAACAACTCTTTTCACTCCCTTATCACCGTAAAAAGCAAACAAAGAGTTTACAACGCACTCTATGCCCATACTTTCATTTACAGAAGCAAGATACTCTTTATATTTCTGATTAAAATCTATATGAGCAACACCGTTTTCTATGTAAAAAAAGTTTATCTCTATCCCTTCACAAAGCGCACCGTTACTTATGAGCGATGACACTATTCCCTCGGCAGTTCCGTCAAAAGTAACATTTACGGGAACAAGGGAATTTTCATTTACTTTATATATTTCTGTGTTAACATTTTTTCTTTCTGTTTCTGCAAATGGCGTAAGGGTGAGATTTCCTACCTTGTTATACTCAATAACGGCATAAAATGTATCTCCCCAATAATTTGTATACGATATGCCTCGGTTTGAAAACTCTTTTCTTATTGAGGTTCTTACGGAAAACACATCGTTTGCCGCAAGGGATTCATTGCTGTACAATATTCCGCTTGAATATGGTTTTCCCTCACTGTCATACGAAATACGAATGAATTTAAAATTACCCACTGTCTGATTTGATGATATTTGAATTCCACTTGCGAACTCAGGCATATCTATATTTGCAACATCGGTAAAATCCAATTCAGAGTTATCAAAACCCTTAAAGCTGATTGTTAATTGGGGATATACCACCCCACCGGCCAAAGGTATATTTCCGTCGGTGCAAGATACTGTGCAGGAAATCATACCGTAATTCCAATTTGAACCTTTGGAAATCGACTCCCAATTTGATTTTGTCCCGTTGTAATTTACTTCTTTAAGCACAGAGCAATTTTTGAACGCCTCTTTTCCAAAAGCAGTTACGGTTTTTGGAATTGTTACGGTTTCAAGGGATGAACATTGTAAAAAAGCGTTTTCGCCAATATTTGTTACAGACGATGGAATTATCATTTCAACAATGGATGAACAATAAGAAAATGCTTCTTTGCCAATGGTTACAACCGAGTTTGGAATGGTTACGAATTTTAAGCTCACGCAATCGCTAAAAACGAATTCATCAAGAGTTTTTATTGTGTTTGGAATTGTAACGCTTTCAAGCTCTTCGCAAGCATAGAAGGCGTATTTCCCTATTGATGTTACAGAAGGGGGAATTGCTATTGTTTTCAACCCAAAGCAATGGGAAAAGGTATGATTTTCTATAGTTGTTATATTTGGAATGGTTATTGCTTTAAGGGATTGACAGTTGGAGAAAGCCCCCTCTCCTATTGCCGTTACCGTTTGGGGAATATCGATTTTTTCCAGCTTTCCGCAAAGGAAAAACGCCGACTTACCAATAATATTTACAGTTCGGGGAATTGTTACAGATGTAAGATTGTTGCAATTATAGAATGAAAAACCCGATATTGATGTTATTCCATCTTCTATTATAGCTTTATTTATTTTTTGTTTATTGTCTTTCCACGGCACAGCAGCTTCGTCAGTATATTCGGGCATATTTCCCTTTCCCCTTATTGTCAAAACACCCTCTTTAAGCTCTGCCGTTATATCATCAGAAAGGATATATTCTTTTGAGACATTTTCTGCATCTTCCGATTGTTCCTCCGAAATTGCTTCGGATTGTTCTTCGGATGGGGTTTCAGATTGTTCTGTGGAATTTTCTTCGGATGCTTCTTCAGAAACGATGCCGGATAACTCTTCTGTTATTCCGTCTTTATTGTTTGGTGCAGTGAGAAGGAAAACAGCAACAAAAACGCAGGCGATAATTGATGCAACAATTATCCAAAAGCTGGGCTTTTTGTAGTTAATCACAGATAAAATCCTCCCCTTTACTCCCGACTCGCCAAATGCAACAGGGCAAGCGGAAACATATCTTTTTTTAATACTGCAAGAAAGCAACGCCTGAGCATAATCTGCCTTTTCTGAGTCATTCATACTTTTTATTGCTTTTTCATCACAGGCAAATTCAATATCAAGTCGGATCGTAGCCATGTCGTTCTGTGAGCCAAGGAGTTGTAGTTAACACTTGTCTTCCTAAGTCCGCTTGGCCTCCGACTTGCAAGAAAGCAACGCCTGAGCATAATCTGCCTTTTCTGAGTCATTCATACTTTTTATTGCTTTTTCATCACAGGCAAATTCAATATC
>JAZNIJ010000218.1:0-18089 GCA_045577455.1 Eubacteriales bacterium | reverse complement strand
CACCTTGATAAAATATAATGTGGATACACCTTGATAAAATATAATGTGGATACACCTTGATAAAATATAATGTGGATACACCTTGATAAAATATAATGTGGATACACCTTGATAAAATTTGAACCGACCTCCCATTCGGGGGTCGGTTCATTGCTAAAATGCAAGGCGTATCCACTTTTTACTGAAAGATATTTTTAAATCAATCTCTCCTTCTTCCGCCACCGAACAAGCTGAGAACATAGAACAGGAAACGAAGGAAGTAAATAAGAGAAGTTACAAGAGAAACAAAGTATGTCATTGCGGCTGCCGAAAGCATTTTTTCAGCACCCGGCATTTCATCTTCTGTGAGGATTCCCTCCGCAAGAAGCATTTCTTTTGCTCTTTTGCTTGCGTTTAATTCAACAGGGAAAGTAACCAAGCTGAAAAGGAATGATGTTCCGTAAAGAGCAACGCCTACCATTGCAACATAAAAGCCGGTTTCGGGGCTTGAGGTTGCAACGAAATAATCAAGCAAAAGCCCAACAAGAACAAGTGGCATTGCAAGGAAAGTGCCAACATTCGCAACGGGAACTAAAACGGAACGGAGCTTATAGAGAGAATATCCCTCTCTGCTCTGAATAACATGCCCTATCTCGTGGGCGGCAACCGCAACGGATGCAACAGATGCAACATCATATGTCTCTGTTGACAAATTAACAATATTTTTCTTTGGATGATAATGGTCGCTCAGCTCACCACTAACACGCCCAACCTGAACATCATATATTCCGCTTGAACGAAGAAGCCGCTGAGCAACATCCGCCCCTTTCATACCTGAACGGATGGAATATTTTGAAAACTTTGCAAAATTGCTTTTAACTCTCATGCTGGCAATGATGGAAGCGAACATACAAATAAGCATTGGTATGATAAACGCCAATCCAACAGGGGAAAAATAAAGATAATATGGCATAACAATTCTCCTTTCTTAATGTGATACATGCCAAACAATGGTAGAAAGAACTAATTTCCATCTTTTCTCACAAATGGTAACATAGTTCTATAAACCGATTATAAACAAAAAATCAATAAACATAGTATTCTTTTCCGTTATCAAGGCAATAACAAGCAAGAGGCCCACCTGTGGAAACTCCACATTCTATGGCTATATGATTATTTCCTTTGAAAATTTTTTCAGGATTAGAAGGGTCAATCTCAGCAACGGGAGTGTGGGCAGAAACAATAAAAATATTGTCATAATACTGTTTGGAATAATCAAGCCCTTCGGTATAAAACGCATCTTCGTCATATTCTTCAAGGTCTTTATCAGGAGAAAAGCCAGCAATTCCTCCGTGAACAAGTATAAACGCCTTACCGCCAACCTCTGCAAGCTCATATGAAGGCATATCCTCCAAAAACTCTAAAACCCCTTCCTTTTCATCGGGAGAGAGAGCCATATACTGCTGAACGGTTGATGCACCGCCGTCTTTTGACCATTCAAGAATTTTTGCAAGAGTTTCTTTGTCGAAAACAGAAGGGTCAATTGAGCCAGCTTCAATGGGCAAAGCCGAGAGAAGCTCAAGAGCTCTTTTTTCATGGTTTCCCCTTATGGTGAATATATTGTATCTGTAGCTTAAATTCTGAAGCAATTTTATGGATTCCTCACCCTTGTCTATAATATCACCTAAAATGTATAGGGTGTCTGAGCTTTTGAATTTAATCTTATTGAGCATATCACAAAATTGGTCGAGCATACCATGAAGGTCTCCCATTACATATGTCATATATTTAAACTCCTTTAATTTAAGAATTATTCCATATATATTATACCACACAAAAAAACAAATGTAAATAGGTGATTAAAGAATTTGATTTAAAAATAGATAACAAAAATTTGTTTTTTTCGTTTGTTATCCATCGACAGCACCATTATCCCAAAAAGAAAACAAAATACTGTTGATTTATACATATTTTTATGGTAATATGTCGGTATATTGTGTATAATTGTGTGCTTTCATACACAATCGTACTTAAGATTTTTCTTTATTATTTTTTTGGAGTTTTTTATGAAATATGCGGTTTTCACCGATTTGGATGACACATTTTTTTACCGTGGGGTAACACCCGAAAAAAACCTCGAAGCCGTAAGACGCGCCAGAGAAAACGGTCATTTTGTTTTTATAAACACAGGGCGTTCAACGGGTATTATTCCCCCTGAGCTTCTTGAAAATGTTTTCGATGGGATTGTTGCTTCTGTTGGCGGAGAAGTTTATATTGGCAAGGAAACCGTTGTTAAAGAAGTTTTTGATACAGATGATGTTTTACATTTTGCAGAAGAATTTTTGCTTGAAAACCGAGTTTTTGTTTTTGAAGCAACTGCTTCGGGAACATACGGTGCCGTTAGAAACACTGACAGCTTTATTTTTGACAGAATAAAGGAAAAGGGTGTTGAATTCACAAAGCTGTATGTTGAAGGAAAACCGACTAACGAACAGATAAAAAGAATAAAAGAAAAATATGAGCTTTTCATTCACCCTTGGTATTTTGAATTCACAACAAAGGGTTGCAACAAAGCAACAGGAATGAAAATTGTATCTGACAGAATAAATGTTCCAATGCAAAACTGTATTGCAATTGGAGACAGCGTAAACGATATTGATATGATAAAAGCATCGGGCATACCTGTTTGCGTTGAAAATGCCGTGCCTGCCCTCAAAGAGCTTTGCAAATATCAGACCTGCCATGCAGAAAACGGAGCACTTTACGATTGTTTCAAAAAATTTGGGTTAATTTAACTTTAATTGAAGAATTCGTATTAACATAAAATTAAACATACAAACTTCAAGCATTTGGTTCGGCAAATAATCTCATTTTCATATAAGCAATTTGCTTTGAAATAATTTGGAGGATATATGGATTTTTTAACACTTGCAAAGGAAAGATTTTCAACAAGAGATTTTTCAAACAGACAGATTGAAGAAGAAAAGCTGACTATATTAAAAGAAGCGGCAAGAGTTGCTCCAACGGCAAAAAACAATCAGCCACAAAAGGTTTATTTATTGAGAAGCGAAGAAGCGCTTTCAAAAATTCGTGCAAACACACCCTCTGCATATAATGCACCTGCGGTTTTCGCCATTTGTTGCGACAGCAATAAGGCATGGAAACAACCGTTCAGTGGTGATAGTATGGTTAATGTTGATGCAGCAATAGTTACAACCCACATTATGCTTGCGGCAGAAAGCGTTGGGCTTGGGAGCTGCTTTGTTTGCTATTTTGACCCTGACAAGTTTAAAAAGGATTTTAACCTTCCTGAAAATATCACCCCCGTCGCACTGCTTCCTGTTGGTTACAAAAGTGAAAGCTGTAAGCCGGCTCCAAGGCATTTCGAACGAAACAGCGTTGAAGAATTCATAACAGAGCTTTAATTTGCGAATTGCTATAGAAGATTACAACGAGGACTACATATGAAACTAAGAAAAAGTTTATGTTGCATTTTTCTTCTTTTGGTTATCTTACTTAACTCCTGCACCTCAAGCACAGACAACAGTGAATCCCCGGATGCATCAAATCAAAATGCCTCTGATACACCCGATAATAACACTTCTGAAGATAACACTTCTGAAGATGTTTCAACCGAAAACAAAATAACAGTGTCATTCAAGGGGTCTGAAGGCGGATTTGTTACAGGTGCGGTAACTCAGAACATCAAAGAAGGTGAACTCACAGCATCCGTTACTGCCTCCCCTTCCCTTTGCTACAAATTCAAAAAGTGGAGCGATGGAAACACCAACCCTCAAAGAAGCAATGAGAGGTTTTCAGAAAGCACAGAGCTTACCGCGATTTTTGAATATGCAGGGCTTCCCAAAATTTATGTTAATTACAGTGGTAAACTAAAGCACTCAACATACATAGGCGCAGAAATAAGGTGTGAAAACGCCGGTGATATTTATGAATTTGATACCGTTGAAGGACAGATAAAGGGCAGAGGAAACGCAACCTGGAATCATGCAAAGAAACCCTTTGTTTTTAAATTCAATGAATCGGTAAATCTCCTTGGAATCGGAACTAAAGCAAGCAGAGACTGGGTTTTCCTTTCCAACCATGGCGACCAATCACTGTTCAGAAACTATTTCGCCTATAATTTGGCTTTTGAAATGGGAATTGGCTACAGAGCAACTCAGGTTGAGGTTTATATAAACGGAAAGTATAACGGTGTTTACCTTGTAACGGGAAAGGTTGAAGAATCCCGTTTGGGGGTCGAAGTAGACACAAACGGCGGTTTCATAATTGAAAGAGACTATTATTACAGCGGTGAAGAAAACAAAGATTACTTTTGGGTTGATAAAAAACCATACACAATTAAATCCGACTTTTTGAACTCCAAACAGGCAAGATATATCAAGGATTGCATCAAAGAACTTGACGAAGCTATAGCAAGCGGAAACGAAGAAAAAATCAAAGAGATTGCCGACTTAGATTCGATTGTTAATATGTATCTGTTGCAGGAATACACAAAGAACACCGACGTTGGTTGGTCCAGCTTCTACATATACAAATGCGACGGCAATGACAAACTGCATTTCGGGCCTGCGTGGGATTTGGATATTGCAATGGGCAACGATTATCGACTTGATAAAGGAAGCTATGAAAATATCTATGTTGGAAGATATACGGGCTTTGCTCAGGAAAACGAATGGTTTTACGAGCTTTGCCAGACAGAATGGTTCAGAGAAATCGTACTTGACCGTTGGAACAATGTTTTCAAGGTGAAGGCATTAAAGGTGCTTGAAGATATGCAAAATTATGCAACCTTGAATTTTGAAGCATTGCAAAAAAATTTCTACCGTTGGGATATTTTTGGAAACCGAATCAACTGTGAACCTGAACAGATAATTCGTTTAAGGTCATACGATAAGCATCTTGTATATCTCCTCTCATGGCTTGAGTTGCGTCTTGGCTGGCTTAACACTTGCTTCAATACCCCCGATATGTGGCTGACAGAGATTTATGACAGAACATATCCCCAGTATAAGGGCGGTAAAATTCCCGAAATTTGAAGATGGTAACCCGAAGTTTGAGCTTTGATAAGGCAACACACTTTTAGAGCTTGACATCGCTAACACACTTTTAGAGCTAAAAAACTGAAATAACAAAAACAGACTTGTTTGAAAAAACCAAGCAAGTCTGTTTGTTTTATAAAATTCATTTGATGGTGGCTATCGCTTATCGCTTATCATTTGCTTTTGATAATGGAGCTTATTTATTTCTGCACCAAGGAAGAAAATTATCATACAGCAATAGAGCCAAACCATTAAAAGGCAAACCGCCCCCAAACCGCCATAGATATATGTTGCTGTTGGGAAATACTTTATATAAAGGGAATAAAAATATGAAAAAACAACAAACCCCAACGCTGCAAAAACAGACCCCATCATATGATGCTTTGGCTTTGATGGAACAACTCCGCCTCTTGCCGCGTAAGAATATATACCACAAAAGACAACAACCAAAACAATGAACGATAAAGGATAACGAAAAACCATATATGCCCTTGTGAAGAACTCTAAACCTGTTATTTTAAAAATAAATTCACCGAAAAGCAAAACTGCAATTACGAAAACAGAGCCAACAACTGATAAAACCGTTCCAACAATTATTCTTACAAGGGTTTTAATTATTCCTCTTTTCTTTTTACTTTCATATATTCTGACAAGTCCGCTTTCAACAGCAGCAACACCCTGACAAACGGTATAAAAGGTGAAAATTGCCGATATTGATAACAATGATACATTGGGAGCATCTCTTAATCCGCCTATTGCAGATTTTGCAAGCCCTCTCAAATCCGGAGGTATTGTTATAGAGCTGAATGCACCCCAAAAATCCGTTGGAATTACAAGAGTTGCAATTGAAAGCATTAAAGAAATAAAAGGCACTGCGGATATAATTACAAAAAACGATGCCTGCGCGGCATATAGCGCAACCTGGTCTTTACCGACCTCGCCAATCAACTTCCATATATATGAAATACTACTTCTGATTTTTCCTTTTTTCACATTCCGTCTCCTAAAAGATAATCGTAAACAAAATTATTATATACTTTTTTTATAGAAAATTAAATACATTTTTTGTAAATTTTTAATTTTTCATCATTTTTCTTTAAACTTTCAAGCATCATATTCAACATATAAAGTTCGGACGCTGTGGTTTCACAGCGTCCGCTTTTTGTTTTAAGAAATAAATTTTATCACCTTTTATCAGGCATACAAATCAAACTTTCCAAGAAATGCAGATTTAATTTGTATATAGTCTGTTGAGTCAATTCTGTTGTCTTTCTCAACATCACCTGCTTTGTGCTGCGCTTCTGAAAGCTCAAATGTGCCAAGGAATGCAGATTTAACTCTTATATAGTCGGTAGAATCTGTTTTTGCATTACCGTCTATATCTCCACGCACAACGATTGTGAGGGAATCTATAACTTCACCCTTTGAAATAAGATTAACTGTATAACCCGTTCCGCAAAGTGAATTATTTGTCACCTGATTTCCGTCTGCATCGTATACAGCAACGGATGAATTTTCAAACTGAGCAATAATCTGCTCTGCTGTTGTTTGAGAAGGAACATTAACAACAAAGCTCTCCTCTTTTGCAAAGGAAGAACCATTTTTGATGGTTAATGTATCAACCTCTGTTTCAATATCACCATTCACAATTTCAAAAACCTGAGCTGAAACGGATATTTCGCTGTTTGATTCAGGGTAAATATGAACCTCTTTGGTTTCTGCATCCATATCAACAACAAAGGATGACCTTAAACTTCTCAAAAGATATCCACCGTTGCTTTCGTAAATAAAGAAATTCTGTGCTCCTGAATCGTTTTGTTCCCAAAGCTGAACATTTGTTCCAATTTCAACATGGCAACCGTAAACATCAAGATATAATCCGCTGTTTTTATCCTTAATCATATAAGAGCCGTCCGCCTGACGAGTGAATACCCACTCACTCATTTCAGAAGAACAACTGAGAACCCCTTCCGCTTTTCCGTTAAGATAAAGTCCCGATGCTTTGTTTTTAATCTTTGATGTGAAATCCGTACCCAAATCAACGGGCTTTTTGCCATCAACCGAAACCATAGTAAGCCCAAAGAGACGGCATTCACTAACAGCGTTTCCGTATAGCTGAACAATTGAACCCGTATTTGAATCCACATCAACCAATTTTTGGGTGTGGGCAGGGCTTATTATATATCCGTTGCCTGCAGGGTGGAAACGGAATCTTTGAGCAAGGGTATTATTACCTTCATAAAGCTGTAATTGAGTTCCACTTGTCCACGCAGCGGCAGTAACATCAAGGGACAGACCTGTATTTGAAACTATCTCATATGCATTCCATTTTTCATCATATTTAAAGCTCCAAACCTGATTTGGGTTTGAAGTTGCATTCTCCATAGAAACACCGTTACCTGCTGTTAAGACTTTGCCTGAATCAACAAGGAAAACTTTTGCATCAAAGGTATCTCCCAAATAAACAGGTTTTCTTATGTTCTGACCTTCGTCTATGTTGTTTTCTGTTACAAGCTCAAAAACCTGAGCAACAAGTGCCTCATCGGTTGTGCCATAGTTGCAAGCGTGAAGTTCTTTATCTGCCGAATCCATATCGGCAACGGTTGCAGAATATGATGGCTTTATATAAAATCTGGACTCACCAATATCTATAAAGAAGAAGTTCTGCGCCTTTGAACCGTTAGCTTCGTAAAGGTTGATATCCGCACGATGCCCAATGTTTGCTGCGGCAACATCGAGAACCTTGCCCGTTGAAGCAGATTTTATTTCATGACCACCGTATTCGTTTCTCTTTATCAACCATTTCTGATTATCATCATAAGTTGCATCTTTGAATACAACATTATCCCCTTCTGCTGTCATCATAAGACCTGTATGCCAGTTTCTGATGTATGCGCTGTATTCTTTTCCAATGTCAACATTCCACGATGAATTATCCAACGATAATTTGAAAATTTCAAAAGACCTTGCAATATAAGCAACTTCATCCTTGCCTATACCTGTTTCAGTGCCGTATATCTGAACATTTCCGTCTGCCGCATTTACATCAAGGAGCTTATCGTCAAACGCTGTGCGAATATAGAAATTACAATCAATATAATATATATAAAATTTCTGCGCACCGCTTCCGTTGTTGCCCGACATACGAACATTTGTTCCGTTTTCGTATTTTCCACCGTCAACCTCAAAGCAACATCCGCTTGCATAATTTCCAATTGTATAAGAACCGTCGTTCTGTCTCACAAAATTAAAAGTTTGGCTGTTGTTGAAAACACCGCTTTGCAAGCTGACATTATAGTCACTGTCGGTAAGATAAAGCCCTGTTGCAGAATGTCTGATATGAGCTGCAAAGTTTTCGCCCAAATTTATGGGTGTATGACCTTCAAGCTCCAAATTTACCAATTTAAGCTCTGCCCATACCATATAATGGTCGGAAATGCCACTCTGCTTAACACCGCTTGAGCTTATGCCGTAATGACCTGCACTTGCAATAATATTGTCTATACAAGAGCCACTCTGATATGTTGCGGGCTTATTATTTGCATTGTGAACCCATACAGAATTTTCAATATAGTTATCCTGAGTTGTTGGGGCGCAGTTGAAGTCTCCAACAAGAACATATGGGTATGTTAAATTGTTGTTGATATCCTTAAGCTCTTTCTCTCTTGCGCCACCGTCTGTATCAAGGTGAGTGTTATAGAAATTAAAGGAATAGGAGTCGGATACCTTAATTAAACAATGAGTTAAAACTCTCGGCTCTCTCACATAACTCATATGCTTGTACCAAGTTGACACAATTGGGTAACGGCTTAATGTTCCAACGCCATATTTTCCACCCTCATAATCAATTGCAGGGAAATATGCGTAGTAATATCCCAATCTGTTAGCAAGCTGTTTCATTGTATCGTGATTGCAACGCCATGTATAATAGTCAATTTCCTGCAAACCAATTACATCTAAATTATGCTCTCTTATCTGATTTGCTATATTGTCAAACTGACTTCCACCGCCCGCATTCTTGATGTTGAATGAACCAATTCTCAAGCTGGTAACAGCCGCACTTGCTTTTTCTTCTTTCACAAACACTTCGGGAAAAACGCAAGCTGCCATAATTAAAGCAAGAAACAAAGCAAAAATTCTGCGCATTTTTTTCATAAGCCACTCCTTATTTCTTTTTAAAATACATTATTTTTATATAAAAATCCACTTTTTTTATTTTATCATAACACAATTCCTGTGTCAATAGCTTTCCAAATTGATTTTGGTATTTTCTACACAATAAACAATATCAGAATGCAAAATTTGTGCAACTTGAACAAATCACCTTCAAGAAAAGAAAAACCGTTCAGGGAGATAATTTTCCCAAAACGGTTTAAAACTTAATACGCTCGCTCCCTCTCAACAGTAATCTTAACTGTTTCAGGGTCAACATTATATTTAATAGTAACTCTTATTATGTAATCTTTGTTATTTGGTGATTTTTTGGAAAGTGTAATTTCGTCAGCTTTCTCATCCATATCAAGCATACCCGAATAGGAAAAGTCCTCCTCGCCGCTTAAATAATCGATGTATTTTTCCGCATCGCCGTATGGGTCTTTAACATCCTTGTATGAGTATGTAATAACTTGCACGGCGTTTGACATCGATATATTCTGACCGCTAACCTTTCTATCACCAACTGCTTTCGTGAAAGATGCAACAGTATCGTCGTCATTGAGCTTGTAATAATCGGGTGATTTCACAATATCGCAAGAACACACGAACAATATACACATAACAACCAAAAGCAACAGCGTTGTTTTTTTCATATTTCTCCTTTCTCGCAACTAAAGATTATCATCTGAAGCAAATTTATATAAGCAATAAATCCTTTCTCCGTTTTGTTTTCTCGGATTTCTGCCCGAAAAATATTTACTGATAAATCGGTTTTACACCTACTTTTTGGAATAGCCCAAGGGATAAAGGGGTGTTGTCATATCGTAATTCCCATTTTCATCAACCTTATAAATATCAATTGGCAACTTTCCATTTGGAGTTAAACCGCCAAGCACACATTCAACAGCAACAACAATATTAACCCCATACGCCTTTTTGTTGCCAATAGATGCAAACGCTTCTTTAGACATACCTTTTGCACAATAGCAAATTAAAATTGCATCTGCATTATTATAAACCGCAACATCATATGGCATAAATGCGCTGATAACAATGTTTTTCTTTCCGTTTTCCTTGCAATAATCTGAAATTGCCTTAGGCACAGAAAGATATGTTCTGTTCATTGCAACGGGATGCTCTGTTTCGGTTACAATAATAACATAGTCTGCAACGCTTATCTTTTCTTTAAGCGTATCTGTTACATCCTTATCGTTGCCATATACATATGTATCATATTCAAATTCACTTATTTTTTCTTCTGCAATAAGGCGTTTTACAGCATACTCAAAAGATGTTATCTTATTTGCATATGCAGAAACATAAAGCACCTTTTTTCCGCCCTTTAAATCAAGGGGAACAACACCGTTGTTTTCAATAACGGTAATACCGTCTGCTGTTATTTTTCTTTCCAATGCTCTGTGTTCTTCACAGCCGATAACTTCTTTTGCATATTTTATCTTTTCTTCAAGAGTTTTTTCTTCTTCGTCGAAAAGTCCCATATTTATTTTGAGCTGTAAAACTCGCTTTGTTGATTCATTTATTCTATCCAAAGAAAGCTCGCCTGTTTTAACTGCGTTTGTTAGAGCTGTAAATACATCTCTCAGCTTATATTCATCTTCAACGCTTCTGAGGGTTATAAACATAAGAAGAATATCAACACCTGCATTGATGCCCATAATAAGAGAAGGATGTGAGCCAACATGGGTTGAAATTGCCTGCATCTGCATTGAGTCTGTAACAATAACCCCTTTATAACCCATTTCTTTCCTAACAATATCAGTAAGGAAGGTTTTAGAAAGTGTTGCAGTTGCAACCATTTCTTTTCCTGTTTGCTTTGAAATATATTTTTCCGTTGCTATTTGAGGGAACTGCATATGAGCAGTCATAAACATTGAAATACCTGCA
The DNA here is from genome assembly GCA_045577455.1 of Eubacteriales bacterium. Lineage (GTDB taxonomy): Bacteria > Bacillota > Clostridia > Oscillospirales > CAG-382 > SIG653. The sequence goes on along the minus strand of JAZNIJ010000218.1, from coordinate 6,990 downwards.
TCAGAAGCGGCTTTAAATGGTATAAGCTCTCTTTCTCTCAATTCTTCAAGAGTGAGGTTAACCGTTGGAAGCCCTGTATGAGAATCAACATTCGTATCACCATGACCCGGGAAATGCTTGCCTGTTGCGGCAACGCCTGCGGCTTCAAGTCCTTGAGCCATACGCACGCAGTATGAAGTTGCATATTTATGGTCGGATGAAAATGAACGAAGGTTAATTACAGGGTTTGAAGGGTTGTTATTAACATCAAAGGATGGTGCAAAATCACAATTGACACCAATTGCCTTAAGCTCTTTCCCTATGATATATCCGTTGGTATACGCATTTTCAGGGTCACCTGTTGCGCCAATGCACATATTACCCGGCATAGAACATCCATCGTTCATACGAACAACTCTGCCCCCCTCCTGGTCAACAGCAATTATCATCGGGATTCCGTTAACAACAGAATTTTTAAGGTTATGATTGAATGTAACAGTCTGTTCAACCGTATCAAAATTTTCCGCAAAGAGAATAACATTTCCAAGCCCGTATTTTGCTATAAGCTCAGCAACCTCGGGCGAAAATACCAAATGGTCGCTTTGTGCATCCTCGTCTTTGTTTTTCCATCTACGGAAATCAAGCATAAACATCTGACCGAGCTTTTCTTCAAGAGTCATTACAGACAAAATATTCTCCGCTGTTATTGACTTACCTTCAAGTCTTTTTAAAATGTTTTTCATTTTATTTCTCCTTTGGAATACCTTTGTTTTAAACATATTTTTAAAACAGTTGATATGAGTATCTTCATATAGTCAGTTAATAATAAAAATCTTATTTTCATCGGTTAATATTCAAACTATCCTACCGTTTGTCAAAGATTAAACCTTTTTCCGTTTGTCAATAATCAAATTTTTTCTCAATTTCAGAGCGGTGATACAATTTGGTTTCTCAAGCCCGATATTGTACCTTCATACACAAGATTAAGCTGGCTTAATTTTTGGAAGTCAACAGGACGAACAAGAGAAGGGGATTTTTCTATTGGAAGCGCATTTGTTTCCTTAAGTGCCTCTGCAACGAATTCCGAACAGAAATACTTTTTCTGTCTCTCCCAAGCAATACCGAAAAGACAGGACAAAAGCCCTAAATAGTTATATCCATATTCTTTTTTCTCATCAAGCATACGCAAAACCCTTTCGTGGAGCTTTTCATAAATTTCCACAGGTATATCTGCATAATAAAGTGCGCATGGCACTTTAGGATTTTTACCAAGAAACCCTTTATGTATATTTTCATTCATAAAGCATACAGGAAACGGTATATGTATATACCTTCTTGCAAAGCTATATAGCTGTTCGCAATCTTCGGAAAACCCCAAGGAAGCATGGGTATACCCTGCCCTTGTTATAAAATGTATTATCCTTGAAAGCATACTGTTTGAACGTATAAGCAATATGTAAATCCGTTTTGTTTCGCCCATTATACATCCTCTTTCTTGAACTGATTTCTTCTTTTTCAAATAAACCATTTGAAAGTTACATCATTAAATGCATCTGTAAGGTGGCATTTAACCATTTGAAAGTTACATCCTTAAACGCATCTGTAAGGTGGCATTTTTGCATATTCCCACAAATGAAACCCTGATGGTTTATATTCTTGAAGAAATATCGTTTTTTAAACTTTAACCCCTTGTCTGACCGTTACCAACAACAATATATTTAACTGTTGTCATTTCGTTAAGCCCCATAGGGCCTCTTGCGTGGAGCTTCTGAGTTGAAATTCCAATCTCCGCACCAAAGCCAAATTCTTCACCGTCTGTAAATCTGGTTGAAGCATTAACATAAACTGCGGCTGAGTTTACATTTGCGGTGAAATAATCTGCCGCATCTGTATTTTTTGTAACAATTGCTTCGCTATGCCCTGTGCTGTGGATGTTAATATGGCGAACAGCTTCTTCGTATCCGTCAACAACTTTGAGAGACATAATATAATCGTCGTATTCTGTAAAGAAATCTTCTTCCGTTGCAGATATACCACCGATAATCTTAACCGTTTCTTCGCACCCTCTAAGCTCTGTACCCTCAAGCACCTTTTTGATAACGGGCAAGAATTCTTCTGCAATTTCCCTGTCAACCAAAAGGTTTTCTGCGGCATTGCAAACAGATGGGCGTTGCATTTTTGCGTTTTTAACAATCACTGCCGCCATTTCCAAATCTGCAGTTTTTTCAACATAAACATGGCAGTTGCCTGCGCCTGTTTCTATAACAGGAACTGTTGCGTTGTCAACAACTGAACGGATAAGTCCTTTTCCACCTCGTGGGATGAGCAAATCAACATAGCCCGTAAGAGTCATAAGCTGTGTTGAGGTTTCTCTCGATGTATCGTCGGGTGTCTGAATAAGGTTTCCTGAAAAACCTGCATTTTCAAGCCCCTCTCTCAACGCCTTTATAATGGCTGTATTAGAGAAAAACGCCTCTTTGCCCCCTCTGAGGAAAACTGTGTTTCCGCTTTTTATACAAAGACAAACTGCATCTGCGGTAACATTGGGACGGGATTCATAAATAATTGCAATGTTTCCAAGGGGAACTTTAACCTTACGAATCATAAGTCCGTTTGGACGAGTCCATACCTCGCCTGCGCCCAACGGGTCTGGCAGGTCTGCAACCTTACGCATTGCATCTGCAATTGCTTTAATTCTCTTTGGGTTAAGAAGGAGACGGTCAACCATCGCTTCTTTTATTCCGTTTTCCTTAGCCATTTTTATATCTTCTTCGTTTGCTTTCAATATCTCAGCTTCGTTTGCTTCTAACGCTTCTGCCATAGAAACCAACGCTCTGTTTCTTGCTTCACCTGTTGAAACAGCAAGCATTTTGCCTGCTTCTTTAGCTAAAATACATTTATTTATAAGATTTTCTCTTGTTGTCATTTTAAATCTCCTGTATTTGTTTTTAAAATCAATGCCAACCGCCGTTAACAGGTAACACTGCACCTGTTATATATTTGGCTTTATCGGAAGCTAAGAAAAGCATTGCTTCTGCAATATCCTCTGCTTTTCCAATTTCCCCCATTGGGATTTCTTCACGGATGGCGCATAAGCTCTCCTCGGAAAAATGAGCCGTCATCGGTGTTGCAATAAAACCGGGTGAAACGCAATTCACCCTGATGCCGCTAAGAGCAACTTCCTTTGCTAACGCTTTTGTAAGCCCTATAAGTCCTGCCTTGGTTACAGAATAATCAACCTCGCAAGAAAAACCCATTTCTCCACAGATGGATGAATTTGTTATAATACACCCTTGTTTGCGGTCAATCATAGGTGGCAAAAACGCCCTTGCACAGTTTATAGCACCAAAAAGGTTTGTTTGATATAGTCGTTCCGTTTCTGATTCTGACGCAAGATGAAACAGCCCAAACTGCTCAATTCCACTGTTGCATATAACCGTATCAACAAAACCAAAGTCTTTTTCAATTTGCTTTTTCATTTCAAGCACTTGAGACATATCACCAACATCACACTTGTAAATACCAAAGCAACCGTTTTCAAGAGATTTTGATGCTTCAAGCGCACCTTCGTAATTTGTGTAATAGTTTATGGCAACATTATATCCTGCTTTGCCAAATGCGGCAACGGCGGCACTTCCGATACCACCCGAACCGCCTGTTATTAAAACCGTTCTTTTCATTTCAGCTCCGTAAAGTGTTTTTTTTACAAGTCAACACTGAGAATTATGGGAATTACCATTGGTCTGCGTTTTGTTTGTTTAAAGATACAGCCCGAAATTTCACTTCTTACCTTCGATTTTATTGTTGAGATATCAAGACCGCCATTGAGAAGGCATCTGTCAATAACCTCTGTAGCAAGCTCTTTAAGGTTTCCCGTAATTTCTTCAGCTTCGCCAACATAAACAAAGCCCCTGGAAATAACTTCAGGCCCTGAAAGAATTGAGTTGAACTCAGAATCAATGGCTACAGTTATAATAACAACCCCATCTTCTGATAGCTTTGTTCTTTCTTTCAGAACACCGCTTCCAAGGTCACCCAAGCCCGACCCGTCAACATAAAGCACACCGTTTGGAACATTTCCTCTTTTTTTCATTCCGTTTACGGAAAGCTCAATAATATGCCCCTGTTCAGGAATAAACACATCTTCATCTGCCATTCCAAGCTCTTTCGCCAACTCCTTGTGGCGGATAAGATGCTTATACTCACCGTGAATAGGTATGAAATATCTCGGTCTTGTAAGTCGGTGCATTATTTTCAATTCTTCTCTGCTTGCATGGCCCGACACATGAACATCAGAAACAATATCGTCGTTATAAACCGTTGCTCCCCTTTTGAGAACCTCATTTGTTATGTTGCTGATGAGCTTTTCGTTACCTGGGATGGGTGAAGATGAAAGCACAACCAAATCGTCTTTTCCTAACTTTATCTGGGCGTGCTCGCCGTATGCCATTCTGTAAAGTGCGCTCATTGGCTCGCCCTGACTACCCGTTGTGATAATTGTTATCTGATTCATATTGTAGTTTTTCATATCGTGGCATTCTATCAATATCCCTTCGGGAATATTCATATAGCCAAGACGGGATGCGGCGTTTATTACATTGAGCATACTTCTGCCTGTGATAACAACCTTTCTTCCAAATTTGGAAGAAGCATCTATAATCTGCTGAACTCTGTGAACATTTGAAGAAAATGTTGCTATAATAACACGCTTATCTGTGTTGAACATTATCCGTTCAAGAGAAGCACCAACAATTCTTTCAGATTGGGTGAAACCAACCCTTTCAACATTTGTTGAGTCGCAAAGAAGCACATCAAGACCTTCGTTACCTATTTCTGCAAATCTTGCAAGGTCCATCGGCTCATCGTCAATTGGTGTAAGGTCAATTTTAAAGTCCCCTGTAATAAGTGCGTTGCCTGCAGGTGTGTATATGTGAAGTGCGCAGGAATCTGCAATTGAATGGTTAACGTGAACAAATTCAACAGCAAAGTTTCCGTCTTCAACAATGTCCCCTGCCGCAACCTCAACAAGGTCGCATATATCACGCATATTATGCTCTATGAGCTTGTTTTCCAATATACCAAGGGTTAATCTTGTTGCATAAACAGGAACATTTATTCTTTTGAGAAAATAAGGAATTGCACCAATGTGGTCTTCATGACCATGGGTTACAAAAATCCCCCTTACCTTATCCATACATCCTTCAAGATAGGAAATATCAGGGATTACAAAATCAACACCGGGTGTATCTTCTTCTGCAAAGGATATTCCGCAGTCTACAACGATAATATCCTCCCCACATTCAAATATAGTTATATTTCTCCCTATGCCGTCAACGCCGCCAAGGGGTATTATTTTCAATCTGCTCTTTTTTGCCTTTGCCATAGTTCTTATAAACCATCTCCTTTGTTTTTTTACGGTATTATGTACCCATACAGCAATGCGCCCATATGGTAATGTACCATTATGATTATACACAACCAATACCGCATTTTATTCCGATTTTTATGATAAACAATTAAAGTAATATTTATAATAAAAACTAACGTAATATTTATAATAATAAAAAAATAGCAATGAAATCAATTTGTATCCATTATAAAAATATTCACTTTAATATAACATATATTTTCCCCTTTGTCAATATTGAAAACCCGAACCAATTGCCGTTTGGCGAAAGGTTCGGGTTTGTTTTTTGAATATATATTTTCCTATGGACTTTTAAAATGCGAAACAAAAATATTTCAAATGTTATCTTTATGCGAAACATTTTCAATATTTCGATTTATGCAAAACTTTGTGAAACATTTTTAATTGTTACCTTTATACAAAACAAAAATATTTTTAGCTATCACCTTTGCTTATGCATTTGCTGAAATTCTGTTTTGAATTCTGAAAAGTTGGCTATTCCGTACAGTGTAAATTTGTATTTATGGGTTATATTTTCTCTCTCTTTTTTTACATTACAAATTCCCATACCTGAAAATGTAATTCTGCCCGTGTTGAATATACTTTCTATGGGATTTTGAGAAAAAGTAACATTTTCAAGTTCCGACAAAATGTAATGTTCTTTTATGAACCACCATCCGCGCCGTACAAAAAAGCTGACTTTTCTGTTTCCGTCTCGGTCTGCCCGATTGATATCTCTGTAGTTGTAAAATTCTATTGTTTTTCCGTCAAAATAAAAGCATTTTGGAGAACCAAAAAATAACCATACCACATAAAAAACCATAATAAAAACTATTTCAAATATGGATTGCCCAACGGTTTTTTCGTTTTTGCCGAAATAAAACAAAGCGAGCTCCAACGATATCAAAAGAAATAATAATATCAATATCCACTTCCCTTTTTGTGGGTTGAATAAAACATCAAATATTCTCTTTTGCTTGTATTTTCTCTTTTCAGAATCCATAACCTCTGCCTCCTTCCTTGGTTTCACAAAAGGAAATGCTATATAGCCATTATATCACCTTGGATGACTTTTTAAATAATTTAATATCAACAAAACATTAAATGCTTTTTCAGTAATGAGGCATATCGTTCTTTATATCTTTTCGGGAAAGAAATACTATAAAACAAACTGTTGCAAATGTGTTTTTGCCCCTCTGTCAGGTAGATATACGAAAAAACAAAAGAAAATTTAGTTGGGTGAATGGAAGATGTCCTGCCAGACCATTTATAATATTTAAACATAATTACACTAATTAAAATATATGCAAAAAAAGAATAATATCAATATATATCAATATTTGAGCATTTTGTCTTTATAAAATCAAAAAATTCATTGTACTGCTCTTTGGATTCAAAACAAGAAAAAGGTAATATTCCTGCCGAAAGACTGTTTATATGAATATAAATTACTTTATCTTTAACGACGCTTATTCTATCAATAGCTAAATATTTACTTTCATTTTTATTTTCAGGTGTTATTTCAATAAAAATATCATCATAAAACTCAAGAATAGACGAAGGAGAATATCCAATTTTTCCTCTTTTTTTCAAACTTTTTATAT
>JAZNIJ010000217.1:0-25015 GCA_045577455.1 Eubacteriales bacterium | reverse complement strand
GTTGGGAATGGACGCAGTGCTTCTCACCACGGGTTGCTCCGACCCTTTATACAGAAGAGCAATCAGAGTCAGTATGGGGACGGTGTTTCAGATCGAATGGACATTTTTACCCGATGATAACCTTAACAACCTGAAATCACTTGGATTTAAAACCGTTGCTATGGCTTTGAAGGACGATTCCGTTTCAATTGATAACCCTGCATTAACAGAAGAAAAAAAGCTCGCTATCGTTATGGGAACAGAGGGTGACGGACTTTCAGACGAAACCATATTGGGCTGTGATTACACAGTAAAAATACCGATGTATAACGGTGTTGACTCACTTAATGTTGCGGCGGCGTCTGCCGTTGCGTTTTATCAGCTTGGTAAGAAAACACATAAATAACGGAAAATGCATTTTGGGGCTTTAAACAGAAAAAAACTCGTTTTAAAGCAACTCTACCAACGGTTTACTCCTCCTCACTAAACCTTTGGTTTGTGTATTTTTTCTTATAAGTCAGATATACTGAAAGCGAAAGGAGACAAATATGAATCAGATAAAAATTGGCAAATTTATTGCAGATTGCAGAAAAAAGGCAAGTTTAACTCAAATGCAGTTGGCGGAAAAATTGGGTATCACGGACAAAGCGATATCAAAGTGGGAGAGGGGTATATCAATGCCCGATACTTCTCTTATGCTTCAGCTTTGCGATATCCTTGGCATCAGTGTAAATGAATTATTAAGTGGGGAGAGAATTACTATGGAAAACAAGAATCAAAAAAATGAACAGCTTTTACTTGATATGGCAAAGGAAATGGAACGGAAAAACAAAATTATCTGGTCTGCTATGTGGACAATTTTAGGCGTTAGTATTGTTGGGTTGTTTGCGTGCATATTTGTTGCAAGATTTTTAATTCCCGAAGGACCGTGGCAACTTGTTATGATTCTTTCAAGCTGTGTTTTGTTCCTTATACCTTGTTTTTATGCATTGAAGTTAGAAATCAGCGTTGGGGTTTATAAATGCAAAAAATGCGGTAACGAAATTGTTCCAACATATTCAGAAGCACTTTGGGCAATGCATATGGGAACGACCCGTTATTTAAAATGCAACAAATGCGGAAAGCGTAGCTGGTGCAAAAAAGTGATAAAAAAATAATGGTGAACTATGAAAAAGGTATTGGTGTTTGGCGAAATAATCTGGGATATTTTTTCAGACAAGGCGGAAATTGGGGGAGCGCCCTTTAATCTTTCAGCCCACATGGCTTCTCTTGGCTTTAATGTGGATATGGTTTCTGCTCTCGGCAACGATTCTCTTGGAGAAGACGCACGTTTGCATCTGAAAAAATGGAATGTTGGAGATAGATATGTGCAAACGGTTAATGCTCCAACAGGTTATTGCAAGGTTACCCTTGACGAAACGGGGCATCCGTCCTATGAACTTGGCAACAATGTTTCATACGATAATATTCCCATAACGGAAACAGAGGGAGAGTATGACGCTCTTGCATTCGGCTCTCTTGCAGTGAGAGGAGAAACATCGTTAAAAGCGTTGCAAATGCTTTTACAGGAAAAATATGAAACGGTGTTTTATGATGTTAATGTAAGGCAACCGTATTTCAACCCCGAAATTGCAAAAAAGCTTGTAAGCTTTGTGGATATTTTAAAGCTGTCAAGAGAAGAGGCAATTTTTCTTGAGCTTGGAAGTACACCTGACGATGTTTGTCTGAATGTGCTTGAAAAGTACTGTAATGTGAAACAGGTGTTGCTTACCTGTGATAAAGACGGAGCTGTTTTGTATCATCGAGAAAAAGGGAAGATATTTTCACCCATTCCAAAGTCAAAGCCAATTTCAACGGTTGGAGCAGGGGACAGCTTTTCGGCTTGTTACCTTGCAAACCATTTAAATGGAGTTGCCCCTGAAATCTGTCTTGATAGGGCGGTGATTCTTTCAGATTATGTTGTAACAAAGTTGGGTGCTGTTATGGAGCTACCCGACGATTTGAAAAAAACGATAATTGATTGAATCTAACAATAACAATTAACTGAATTTCACAAAAAATATTAAACCAACGCCCCGAAAAAGGTACTTAATAAGTGAAGGTGCTTTCAAGTTAGAAAAGGGGGAACAATATGGACGATTTACAAATAATAGAACTCTACTTTGAAAGAAACGAAAATGCAATTAAAGAAACAGATTCAAAGTATGGAAAGCTATGCTTAAATATTGCTTACAACATCTTGAAAAGTGAAGAAGATTCAAAGGAATGTGTAAATGATACATATCTCGGTGTGTGGAACGCAATACCGCCAACACGCCCTGTGAATTTTATGTCTTTTGTTTGTAAAATTGCAAGAAATCTTTCTCTGAAACGATTGACATTTCTGAAACGGGAAAAACGGTCTGCGGATGTTATTCTTTCTTTGAGTGAGCTGTCGGAAGTGTTGCCCGATGAGAGATATGCTCCAGGTGTAAGCAATGAGGAAGTGGGAAAGCTCATAAGCGTTTTTCTTCGCACTCAAAGCGAAGAAGCGCGAAATGTTTTTATTCGTAAATATTTCTTTTTCGATTCTGTTGCAGAAATTGGAGAAAGCTTTGGATTGTCTGAAAGTAAAGTGAAAAACATATTGTTTCGCACCCGAAATAAATTAAGAGAATTTCTTCTTAAGGAGGGCGTTGAAATATGAATATACCAAAAATATCAGATGCAGTTGGATATATAGATGATGAGCTTATTGTATCAGCTCAAAATCCCAAGAAAGTAAAGCATATACCGTGGTTTAAATGGTCGGCATTGGTTGCTTGCTTTGTTTTGGCTGTTATTGTTGTAACAGCAATAATTCCTTCTGTTTCGGAAGATTCCCGACATTTGGGAAGATACAAAAGAATATCACTTAAAGGGGGAGAGCTTGCAGGAGACGGAGATGCAAATCAATCTCTGGATGAGGAAACTGATGTTGTTGTAAATGTTTCCAAAAGTGATTTTCCGTCAAAAATGAAGGTTTATGAAATTGTTCCTGCCGAGATTTCCAAAGAGTTTTTTGGTTCGATTGCTTTGAGTTTGGGTATAACAAACCCTGTGAGAACCGATGTCAACAAATTTGATTATTATGTTGGTGCAGAAGGAAACGACTTCCTTGCAGATGATTCTTCGCTGAGATACAGTGACGGTGAGCTTTCATATGTATCAAAAAAGGAGCGTGAAAGCCCAATTACAGACACCGATGAAGAGCTTATAGAAAAGGCAAAGCGAGTGTTTGAGGGATTGAATTTAGACGGAGAATATGAATGTTTGGGAATTGCTTCCGTTCAGATTCTCACCGTTGGAAACGAGTCCTTCCCTTGCAGTAAAAGAGTTGCATTCAGGCGTATTATTGATGGACACAGGGTTATAGGCGACGATTACTGCGATATATATATGTGTTCTGAAGGGGTATACGATATAAATGCCAAGCTTTTTAACTATGTTGAAAACGGTGAAATAGATGTTTTAGATATGGAAACCGTAATTTCAAGAGTTAAAACTCCCGATTCGTTTTCCTTTGCGGAATCAAACGGTTTTTCGGGATTTATTGATATGATAACAGTAAATAAATCAAAAATGCTCCTTGTTAATCAGTATGATAATGAATGTGAGATTTTGCAACCTGTATATAATTTAATGGGTGTTGCAGAAAATGAAAGTGGCAGCACAGAGTTTTCATCTAAAATTATAGCAATCCCCGATAAATATATAAAATATGAGGAAATACCCGACAAAATTTCAGAAAATGAGGTTGAAAGCATATCTGTTTTTATGGATGGCTACGATAAAATAACATTAAATGATAAAGAAAGGGAAAGGTTCATAGAGCTTTTCAATAAATCACATTTCACAGGCAGACCCGATGGCGAGCATGGCACAGCGGACGGTATGGTTGAAGTCAACTTGAAAAACGGAAATACTTTATCTGTCAGCGTTTTTGAATGTGGTTGCAATCCTGAGGTGCGTTTGTATAATTCGGATGGCGGACTTGAAGATTATTACACAATTTCCAATATAGATATAAACCCCTTTGTGAAATCTTTGTTTGATAACTGATTTAGCAAAGAATACGATAATGTTAAAGCAGGAGACAGAGCATTGTACTTCGTTTTGTTGATAAACCGATAATCGAATTTCAAAAACAGAAAAAAAATCGACCCCAAAAGGTAAAACTTTTGGGGTCTTGAATTTTATTTGTTGTTGGAAAATACATCGGCAACTTCGCTTATCGTTATATATGCCTGTGGGTCAATTTCGTGAATAAGCTCTTTCATTCTTATTATCTGATAACGGTTTACAATAAAATAAATCATTGTTTTGCTTCTGTTGGAATATCCGCCCTTCGCATCCATATATGTAACACCGCTTCCGAAAACTTCTATGAGCTTTTCGCAAACCTCTTTTTGGTTTTCTGTTATAATAACAGCACATTTTGCTCTGTCAATACCGTCAACAATAAAGTCAACTGTTTTTAAAGCACCTGCATATGCAACTATGGAATAAAGTGGTAAATACCAGTTATCAAGAAAGATTCCGCAAAAGATATACAAAACAATGTTATAAACCATAACAAAAGTTCCAACGCTGATTCCAATCTTCTTTGCGAAAATAACTGCCATAACTTCAATTCCGTCCATTGCTCCGCCGTACCGTATGGCAAGACCGCTTCCCAAACCGGAAATTATTCCGCCAAATAAGGCACAGAGCAACAAATCTTCTCCTGCAAGGGGAGAGGCGATTGAAACATCAATTGGTAAAATATCGGTAATAAGCCAAGCAGAAAAAGAATAGATACAAACGGAGTAAATGGCGTATATTGTGAAGTTCAAACCCTGTTTTTTTAATCCGAAAAGAAATAGAGGGATATTGAGCAAAATAAGAAAAATAGAAAGGGATAGATATTCAGGAGTGAGCTGGTCCAAAAGCATTGATGTACCTGAAATACCACTATCGTATAATTTTACAGGCATAAGAAAAACGGTAATACCGAAAGCATTAACAATACCTGCAATTGTTAACATAAGAAAGTTTGAAATTTTTAAGTTTATTCCCTTCAATGAATACCCTCCATATAGTTTTATTGTTTTAAAATTATATCATATATATATGAAAAAAACAATGTTTTAATTTTAAAAAAGTGGGTTTGCTGTTTGTATAAAAACCGTTGAAATATGCAAAGTAAGTAGCACACAAAAAAAGTTATGCTGAAAAAGAAAATGGAGTTGCTGTAATATTTTTTACATTTACAACAACTCCAAAAACATCAATAAAGTAAATTTTCGTCCAAAAGGAAGTCAATAATCCCAATGTTTAAAATACCGTTGTCATCATACCAGCGTTTTCGTATATCATGACGCACTATGATTTTCGGGAAAGAATCACCTGTGCAGTGGAATGGCTTGTTTTCTGTTATGGATTTTTCTTCAGTGGGTAAGGCGAATGCTGATTGAATATAGTTCTTTTTCCCACCATAGTTGGCAATAAAATCAATTTCTCTTGCAACTTGAACCGTTCTGCCTTTTTTATCTTTTTCATTTGAATATACAATTCCAATATCCACAGAGCAATCTCTTAAAATCAGTTCATTGTAGATAATGTTCTCCATAATATGTGTTAATTCCTGTTGGCGAAATCCAATTCGAGCGTTTCGTAGTCCAACATCTTCGCAATAATATTTGTTTGGAAAATCAAAGTATTCTTTGCCTTTTACATCCCAACGCTTACATTCACTGAACAGAAAAGCGTCGGAAAGATGGTCCATATAGCTTTTAACAGTATTTGAAGATACAGTGTTTTCCCCTGAGCGTTTTTGCTTTGAATTTATAGTATTTGCAACATTGGTAGGGTTGGTAAGAGAGCCAATGGAGGAACAAAGCAAGTCAAGAATTGAAGATAGTATGTCTTCTCTTGTTATTTTTTTTCGTTCAACAATATCTTTAAGATAAGTTTCAGAAAAAAGAGATTTCAAATAATTCATCTTCTCCGCATCGTTGGGGCGTGAGAGAACAAGTGGCATACCGCCAAAGAAAGCATAGGTATCAAATGCTTCGTATTTATCACCGCCTACAGCAGAATAGTATTCAGAAAAACTTAATGGATGTATTCGTATTTCATCGCTACGCCCTCTGAATTCAGTAAGAATATCAGAAGATAACATCTTAGAATTGCTTCCTGTTACATAAATATCAAGATTTGAAATGGATTTTAAATCATTGAGTGCATCGTAAAAAGTTATTTTCTTTCCCGATGGGTTGTATGGGTTTTCAACAGTATCGGACATCTGTATTTCATCTATAAAGAGAAAAAATTGTTCAGATGAATTTTCAACAATCTCTCTGACGAATGAGGCAAGTTCAAGGGGATTTCGGTATTTAATATCCTTTGTTAAATCCAACTCTACGGAGATGATATTTTTAGAATTAACCCCTTTTGACAAAAGATAATTGCGAAACAGCGTGCGAAGTAAATACGATTTGCCACATCGTCTTATTCCTGTAATAACTTTTATTTGTCCATCCCACATATATGAGATAAGTTTATTTAAGTATCTATCTCTTTTGATTTCCATAAAACACCACACCCGAAAACATTATTATGATATTATTATACCCTAATTTTATAGAAATGTCAAGCTCTCGTTGAAAAGTTTATTTGTTTACAAGTCAACATTTCAATTAACATCATTAGGCGAAGCCGTCATCATTTGCCATGGGCAAACATCATTTAAAAAAAGCACCTTTGTCGTTAGACAAAAGTGCGTTTTTTGTTGAGTAGAGTTGACAAAAAAGATGCCAACGTATTTCAAAGATAAATAGTTGCTCATAACGTCTTTTGCAAAAAATCGAACAACATCTCCCACAGTTTTATCATCGGGATAGAAATTGCAAATGCAATAATCATTTGAGACCACCAAATCTTTTTTGTAAATTCATATTTTTCAGATGATTTAAAATTCAAAATAAATATACCTATCAACGCGGCTAACGCCAAAAAAACGACGATTAAGCAAAACGGAATAAACCTCGGATATTGCTTCGCCGCTGACGATCCGTCAAGAGCTATTCCCATAGAAATTCCGAACAAATTCAACAAGCATTCAAGGCCAAGACCCAAAAAAATCGCATAGGCTACCGCAAATGCTAAAGCAAGAAGAATTTTCTTCATATTTCCACCGCCTTTCCAGTTTCATTATAGCACAGCCTTAGGTGTTTTGCAAGAGCTGAGGGAGAAGTTTTGAGTGATGTTGCGGCTACGCCGCAGTGATGTAGTGCTAAAGCACAGTGATGTTTTGCTCCCGTTGGTCGCAAAGTGATGTGATGTGTTCCGCATCCTCACGCGCGAAGCGCACATCACTTCCGAAGCAAACATCACGCCCGAAGGGCACATCACGTTCCGCAGGGGCGGAACACATCGTTCCAAAAAGAACGGCACTTCGTAAGAAGTGTTTTTCTTTTTGGAGGCGCCACCCAGATTTGAACTGGGGAATAAAGGTTTTGCAGACCTCTGCCTTACCACTTGGCTATGGCGCCATATTCTATTTCTACCGTCTCACCCGACAGCTTTGGTATTATATCATATTTTTTTTCATTTTGCAATACCTTTTGCAAAAATTTTTTTATTTTTTTTAGATTTTTTTATGTTGGCTTTTGATGGCTTAAAACAGGCGTTAAATGATGTTTCAACCATTTTCTTTGACCGTTTGTATGAATTATGGCTTTGAAAACGAAAAAAGTTTTCTTTTTTATTGAATTCAATTTGTTTTTCGGGATTATTCTTTCCTTTTATAAATGTGTGATAACTGACAGGTGGTACATATTATAATACCCACACAGATGTGTGATAACTGAAGGGTTGCACGTATTATAATACCCACACAGATGTGTGATAACTGACAGGTGGTACATATTATAATACCCACGCAGATGTGTGATAACTGAAGGGTGGTTCGTATTATAATACCCACACAGATGTGTGATAACTGACAGGTGGTACATATTATAATACCCACACAAATGTGTGATAACTGAAGGGTGGTTCGTATTATAATACCCACACAGATGTGTGATAACTGACAGGCAGTATATATTACAATATCGGCAACGGAGGAGAAATGGTACACGCACACAAAACAAAATCATTATTCGGAACAAAAGAAAAGAGGTGGAAAAATGCTTATAGCTATAACGACTTCTGAGAAAGAAAATGGCATACCAAAGCTCACTAAAGAATCTATTAGAAAAATAGAGGCACTTGAAAAAGGTGAGGAACAAAAGACGAAGACACCCGAACCAACTTCATTAAGTGATGGTACAGCGAACCTTGACCCGACTTTATTAAGTGATGTTACAGCGAACCTTGACCCGACTTCATTAAGTGATGTTACAGCGAACCTTGACCCGACTTCATTAAGTGATGGCATAGCAACCCTTGAAGCTGAACCGACAAAGAAGGCATCATCAAAGAAAGAGAAAAGCAAAACAACCGATGGAGAAAAAAAGAAAACTCGGGGGGCTAAAAGCAAAAAGGAGATACCACAAAAAGAAGAAAATACTTCATTAAATGAATTTGAGCTTCAAATGGCTTATTGGAAATCCAAGAGTGAAAAAGAACCAAATGGGGATTTTCAAGCTGTTGGAGAAATAACTCAATCATTGGTTGCAAATCAGCTTTACAGGGTGTATCTCAGGTGTATGCAGGAAATACCTGTAACTGTCAAGGACAAGGAAACAGGGAAACAAGTTCCAACGGGGATTTATCAATTTGATGTAAGAAGTGCTTTGAAAGCACTTGAGTTGTTGGGAGATGCTGTTGGATTATTCAAGCCCACGCAAACTGACGATGCAAAGCCACAGACCTACGAGGAATTTTTGAAGAACGAAAACTATGATTATGAGTTCTGATGATTTGAACAATATTTCAACACCCAACGGAGAAGGGGTCTCTCAAATATTGCCCAATATTTCAACACCCAACGGAGAAGGGACCGTTCAAACTTTGCCAACTGTTTCAACAGCCAACGGAAAAGTGTTTTCCAAGGTATCAAGAAAAATGGTAACCGCTGATGCATCGTCAAATAGTGAAAAATTCAATCCGAAAAATGCAGGTCAGTATATAGAAAGATTTCTGAAAATCAAAACCAAGGACAACAAAATAAAAAAGCTCAAACTGAACCAATCCCAAAGAAAGCTATATGAAACTGTAAAAAAAGAGCATGAAAAGGGCAAGCCCGTAAGAATAATTATACTCAAAGCAAGGCAGATGGGATTTTCCACAGCAACAGAGGCACTTATATTTCACAGCACCGTTACCAGAGAAAATGTAAACAGTCAGATAACCGCACATACAGGAGAAAGCACATCCAACTTGTTTAATATGTCAAAGCTGTTTTACGACGAGCTACCGCCTATGATGAAGCCAATGCTTAAAGCATCAAACGCCAAGGAATTGATTTTTGAAAACCCAACAAAAAACGGAAAAGAAAAAAAGAAAACTCCCGGGCTTCGTTCAAAAATCAAATGCACGACGGCAAACGCAAGCGGTGTTGGACGAAGTGACACGCTGACAAATCTACATATTTCGGAATACGCATTTTGGGACGGTGACAAAGAAGCAACTCTCACAGGGCTGATGCAGGCAGTTCCCAACCTTCCGGGTACAATGGTGATAATCGAAAGCACAGCAAACGGATACGATGGCTTTAAATCACTTTGGGACAAGGCGGTAAGCGGAGACAGCGATTTTATACCCTTGTTTTTTCCGTGGTTTGAAATGGCTGAATATCGTATGTGTGCAGATGGAATTGTACTTACCGACGAAGAAAAGAAGCTGAAAGAAACATTTTCCCTTGACGATGAACAGCTATCGTGGAGACGATGGTGCATCAAAAACAACTGCGGAGGTGATGTGAGAAAATTCAAAGAAGAATACCCATCAACCCCGGAAGAAGCGTTCATAATGACGGGCGAATGTGTTTTTGACAAAGAGGAGCTTTTGAAAAATGTTGCAACAATGCCACAACCTGTTACAGTTGGTCGTTTTGAATACGATTATTCAGGCAACGAAATTTCAAACATCCGATTTATTCCAAATCCGTCAGGTGAAATAAAAATATACAGCCATCCCCAAAAAGGAATACCCTATGTAATTGGAGGTGATACATCGGGAGAGGGGAGCGACCGTTTTGCAGGTCAGGTTATAGACAACACAAACGGAAATCAGGTTGCAACCCTTTGTCATAGGTACGATGAAGATTTATATGCACATCAGATGTATTGTCTTGGAATGTATTACAATACGGCTTTAATTGGTATTGAAACTAACTTTTCAACATATCCCGTTAAGGAATTAACACGGCTTAAGTACCCAAAACAGTATGTGAGAGAGGGAGTTGACAGCTATACAGGAACAGTTAAAAAAAGCTATGGTTTTGTTACCAATTCTAAAACGAGACCACTTCTTATTGCCTGTCTTGTCTCTGCTGTAAGAGAACATCCCGAAAGTATCGCAGACAGAGCAACTGTTGGTGAAATGCTCACATTTGTGTATAACGAGTCAAGGCGTGCAGAAGCGTTAAAGGGTGCTCACGATGATTTGGTTATGGCTTTGGGAATAGCACATTATATAAGACCGTCTCAGAGTATGACTGCGGAGCTGCCCACCTTCCGTTGGACAAAGGATATGTGGGAGGATTACAGAGGGGCAAGCAGAGAGGAAAAGAAATACCTTATTGAAAAATGGGGTAAACCCGTCAAATAATGATTATTAAAAAAGGAGAATGTATGAAAAAAACAGGTAGTTCTTCCAATAAAAAAGAGTTTGAATATTGGAAGGGAAAGTATGCAGAAAGCAAAAATGCTTTTGAAAGTCAGCGCAAGCTGATGGATAACAGAGAGTTGCTATACAGAGGTACAAAAACCATATTTTCACCAAGCGGTGATGAAGCAGAAAAAAGTGCATCCCATGTGAGAAATATTGTTTTTGAGAATATTGAAACGGAAATTGATTCTTCAATACCTGCGCCAAAAGTAACGGCAAAGCGTGAGGAAGATGAATGGAAAGCAAGGGAAATTGAGGATATGCTCAAAAATATTGTTGATATGCTTCCTTTTGAGCAACTCAACGATATGCAGGAGAGAACCGCATATATACAGGGCGGAAGCTATTTCCTTTGCGAATGGGATGACAGACAGAGAAAAAAGGGTCAAATGGGCGAGATTTCCGTTTCCGTTGAGCATCCCAAACAGGTAATTCCTCAGGATGGAATTTTCGGCTCTGTTGATAATATGGACTATGTTTTTGTTGAAACCGCAAGAACAAAGGGATACATAAAGCAGAGATACGGAGTTGATATAGACAGCGGAGAGGAAATTCCCGATATAAGGGGAACGGGTGATGTTCAGCCGTCAGATGACCTTGTTACGGTTATAACCGGTTTTTTCAGAAACAGAGAGGGAAGTATTGGCAGAATCACATTTACCACGGATACCCTTCTTGAATATCTTGAAGATTACCAAAGCAGATATGTTTCAAGATGCGTTAAATGCGGTGAAGTGGGTAATGGTGTATGCCGACTTTGCGGAGGCGAAAAATTTGTTTCGGAAAAAGAGGACTTTGAGGAGCTTTATGAGGACATTGTATGTTCAGACGGCAGAGTTATTTCCTGCGTTTCTCCCATAAATGAGGAGACGGATTATGATGAGCTTGATGAATATTATTACGGTGAACCCCTTATGGAAACAAGGCGTGTGCCTTATTATAAGCCGAATTTATACCCTCTTATTCTGAGAAAAAATACATCTGTTTTCGGACAGCTTTTGGGTGAAAGCGATGTTGATATTATTTCAGACCAGCAAAATACAATAAAAATGCTTTCAACAAAAATTAAAGAAAAGCTTTTGAAGGGTGGCTCTGTTCTTACATTGCCAATAGATGTTGATATTGATGCAACCGATGAAGAATTCAAGGTTGTAAGGTTAGAATCCCCTGACAGAATGAGTATGATGCAAGTATTTAATATACAGGCAGATATATCGGGCGACCTTACATATATGAGGCAGGTTTATAACGAGTCAAGAGAATTGCTTGGAATCACCGACAGTTTTCAGGGTAGAAATGACTCAACCGCTGTTTCGGGAATTGCAAAAGAGTTTGCCGCAGCCCAAAGTGCAGGTCGTCTTGAAAGTAAGCGAGTTATGAAAAATGCGGCTTATTCAAAGCTATATGAAACAATTTTTAAGTTTATGCTTGCATACGCAGATGAACCGAGAACTATTGTGAGCATGGACGGAAACGGAAACAGATTATACAGTAAATTCAACCGTTACGATTTCCTTGAAGAAGATGAATACGGTGATTTGTTCTGGAACGATGATTTCATCTTCTCTTGCGATGAATCCTCTGCTTTGGGAAAAGACAGAGAGAAAATGTGGGCAGAAACAAGAAATAATCTCACTATGGGTACTCTTGGCGACCCCACTTCCAACGCAACTCTTGTTTTGTTCTGGAGCATTATGGAAAAGCTCCATTATCCGGGTGCTGCTGAAATAAAGGAACAGCTTATGGAAATGTCTGCAAAGGAAAACCCTTTGCAAAACACAATTCCCAAAGTGCAGGAAACAGATGCTTTAATGCAAGCAATTCAACCCGAAGTACCCCAATTAGCAAATCAATCAATATAACAAATCAATCAATATAACAAAGCAACCAATTAACAGAAAGGGGGTGAGAAAATGGCAAAGGACACATATGCAGGCAAAATAACAAACAAAAGCTCTCAGTATGTAGAAGCAATTTACAAGCAGAAAGCACCTAAGGGCTCAAAGAAAACAACTGTTAAGGGCAAATAATTTATGCACTGACGGTGAAAATGCACCTAAGTGATAATAAATCACTTTAGTGCAACCCAAGAAAGGAGAAAAAATGGAAGAAAACGCAATTTCAACGGAAGAAAAAACCGTATCGGAAACAACAGAAACACCCAACGCCGAAGAAAACAGCATTTCAGAAGGTGAGGTTTTCCGCAAAAAGGGTGAAGAACACGTTCACGTTGAGAGACTGAAAATGCGTAGAGATGGCGAAGCAGAAAGGAGAGCTATTGAGGCGGAATTCAGAAAGATAAACGCAATCGACCCTTCTGTTAAAACCTTTGATGACCTTATTCTTATGGAAAATTCAGAGGAGTTTGCCGCAAAGGTGAGAAAGGGATATTCTCTCTATGATGCTTTTGTTTTAACAAACGGCAAAAAGCTATCTCAGCGCATTAAAACTCAGGCGGTGCGCACAGCACTTTCAAGGTTGGGTGCAAAACAGCATCTCACAGGTGCAGGAACAGGAGGTGGAGAAGCCGCAATTGATGTTCCTGCGGAAACATATTCACTTTATAAGTCCCTTTATCCAAAAATAACAGACAAAGAGATAAGGGCGCATTACAAAAATCACAACAAATAAAAGGAGAAGAAAATGGCATTTAAACTTAAAACAACATTAGTAAACGCAACCCCAACAACAGAGTATATGGAAGGCACAGCAGGTGAAACCATTAAAAGAGGTGAAGCACTTGTTTTGACCTTGGGTAAATTAACAAAATGCGGTTCAACCGTAAAACCACAGTTTGTATCCCTGGGTGATGTGAGCTGTGATGAAGGGGTAACAGTTCCCGTTATGAGAATTATGGATTTACATATTTTTGAATGTCCCATAACAGGGGATACATCCTCTCTCGTTGCAGGTGATGTTGTAACACTTTCAACAGACGGACTTGGAGTAACAACAACTGAAACAAACGGTGTTGCACAGATTATAAACATTGAAGGCAAATATGCCACAGTTAAATTTTAATTTAAAAGGAGAGATAAACAATGGCAGGACTTACATTTTCTAAATCATCTAATCTTAATAACAGTATTTTTGGTAAATCCCAAGAACCAATTCTTTTCAACATAGAGAAAAAAGCAGAGGCGTGGGAAGAAAAAAGCCAACTTAAAAACATCTTTATGATGGAAAATTCCAAAAACTTTGCGGAGAAAATCACCTCTGTAACAAGTATGGATGAATTCCTTCCTGTTGGTGAAGGTGGTGCTTACCCCAAAGCAGATATGCAGGAGGGCTTTTCAAAGGTAATTGAACCGGAAACATGGAAAAGCGAGTTTGTTATAACCCGTGAAATGATTGAGGACTCAAAGCTCCTTGACCTTAAGCATAAGCCGGTTGCTTTCACAGACAGCTATTACAGAACAAGAGAACGTTTTGGTGCAAGAATGTTGGCAGGCGCTATATCAGGCACGGATATTTCCCTTAATGGCAAAACATATTCTGTAAGCGGTGCAGACGGACTTTCATTCTTTAACAATGCTCACCCTTCCAAAGTAAATGGTGAGACACAGTCTAACTGCTTCTCAAACCTTTTCACAAAATCCAACCTTGGAAAAATAGTTGAAAAAATGAGTCTTTTCAAAGACGATAACGGAAATATACTTAATATTTCACCTGACACAATTGTTATTCCATACAACGCAGACCTTATAGACACTGTGTTCAGCGTTATCGGTTCAGACAGAGAACCAAACAGCTCCAACAACAATTTCAACTATCAGTTCGGTATGTGGAATGTAATCATTTGGCCCTATCTCAATCAGTTCATAACCACATCTCAAACAAATATGCCATATATTATTCTTGACAGCTCTTATAACCAGCAAAATGGCGGTGCAGTGTGGATTGACAGAGTTCCTCTTGAGGTTCGTTCTGCAATTGATGATAACAACGATAACAACATCTGGAAGGGTTATGCCCGTTTCATGTGTGGCTTCAACGATTGGAGAGCTATGGCTGTTGGTGGAGTTGCAGGTGCAGATACTATTGCATAATGACATGGAAAGATATTAAAACAGCATCATTGCAGCGTGCCTTCGTTATCGAAGATGGACCGCTTGTAACAAGCGAATATACAAAGCCATATATCAATATGTTATCCTTTGCGGCAAACGAGGGGATTTATCTCCTCGCCGCCGCAGGTGGTGCAGGAGTGAAGTCATTAACCTTCACTAAAACAAGGTCGGATGGAAACTATTCAAGATTTGATATGAATAAGTATGCAAAGGATTTCCGTTCCTTCACCGATGAGGTTTATATAGAAACAGAAAGGGGCAAAAACCGTCTGTTTGGCTATCTTACAGAATCCACATCGGTGCTTGTGTTGCCTTCGTGGCTTGAAGGTGAGATAATTGTTTATTATAACCCGATTCCGCAGATTGTAACTCCATACACACCCGACGATACAGAGATAATGCTTTTACCAATGGCTTGCTCATTGCTTCCCCTTTATATCGGCTCACAGATTATTAAGGATGACGATATGAGGCAATCGGTTCAGCTTAGAAACGAATTTGAGACAGGGCTATCAAGGTTATCTGCAATGATTATAAAGGACAGAAAAAAGAAGGAGAGCTTTTCATCTGTAACAGGATGGTATTAAGGAAAAATGTCGGGGCAGAATTATTTCTGCCTCGGCAAAAATTAAACCGAATGTCTCTAAAAATTCAGGGAAAAAAACGGTTTTGATTTAAAAAAGGAGGAATTATGGCAACATTTAATTTACCATCACCCAACGGAAAAAGAAGATTTACATCAACAAAGTTTGTTGGGGTGGATTTTCACAATTCGCCTGAAAATGTGGAAAGTAAAAGGTCGCCCTGGTGCGTTAATATGATAAGGGATAAAAACGGCTCCGTAAGGAAACGCATGGGGTATGAGAAGATACGCTCTTTTGATGGCAAAATAAACGGTGGTTGCTTCATAAACGGAGCTGAGATAATTCATGCAGGAAACAATCTTTATAAGGTTGATACGGACGGGACAGTAACTTATTTAACAAACGGCATGGCTGATAAAAAAAGCGTTTTTATGCCATACGGAAATACCTTATACATATTAACAGGAAACGGCGCAATGTATGTTAATGATAAGTTTGAGGTGGATTTTCTGTCAAGAAACGCATATGTGCCAACAGTTATCGTTTCAAAATCACCATCAGGTGGGGGAACACTTCACGAAGATTACAATATGATTTCATACTTATATAAAGAGCAGTTTTTGTCTGATGGCAAATCGACGGTTTACCGCTTGGAAAAGCAAAATATATTAGGTGTTGATGCCGTTTATATTATGGATGAAAACGGAGAAATGCAGCTATTGCCTGAAGAAGAATACACTGTTTCCATGGAAGAAGGAACAGTTACATTCGTAACCGCACCTCCTGTTTCTCCTGTTGTTGGTATGGATAATGTTATTATTGAGGTTGGCTGGAACGGTGCAAATGAAGATATAATTTGCGGTTGTACCGTTGGCGTTATATACGGTGGGGACGGAAAAACAGAACGATTGTTTTTAGGTGGGAATAAGGATTATCCGGGAGTTGATTTTTTCAGCGAAGCGATGAATTTCAGCTATTTTCCCCAGATGAATTATTCAAAATTGTCGGCAGGAAATATTATTGGATATTCAATTTTCAACGGTTCTCTTTATACCCATATCGATGAGGATGCCACATCAGGAAAATATACTATAGTTAAACGGGATGAATGTACAACCGAGGATGGAAACACCGCTTTTGTTATAAGCGACCGTTTGACAGCTCCAACATTGATTACACCTTTTACAGCCCGTTCATTTGGTGGAGAATCGCTGTATCTCAGCAAAGACGGTGTGTATTCTCTGACTGTTTCTGATGTAACCGATGAAAAGGTTTGCCAGCTCAGGAGTGCTTTTTTGGGTAATGTTATTAGCAACTTCACAAATGCGGAAAAGGAAAACGCATATTCGGTTGTGTTTAATAATTTTTATATGGTATCCGTTGGAGGTAAAATGTTGATTCTTGACGGAGAAAACAAAAGCTATTTCAGCGGGACACCATTATGTTCATATCAGTATGAATGTTTCTATTGGGAAAATATACCTGCAAGAATTATGTGGACAGACGGAGAGCATTTGTTTTTTGGAAGCGAAAATGGAGATGTTTACAGATTTTTCAGCAATGTGGATTCTGTTAATAGCTATACAGATAACGGAGAGGCGGTTTCCTGTGTTTGGGATACTTGTGATATCTGTGGAGACACTTTTTTCAGAAACAAAAATTTTGTTTCTGTTGCTGCTAAAATTGGGATGTTTTTCAATACAGGTGTTGAGATACTTGCAAAGCCAAAGGGGAGTTTGTATGAAACTCCTGTGTATAGTAGCTTTGAAAAAGGAAGATATTTTGATTTCTCTCGGCTTGATTTTAATTCTGTTAGCTTTTTATCAAAGGGGAGTGAAATTACCATTTGTGCAAAAGCAAGAATAAGAAATGTTCCATCTGTAAGATTCAGGTTGATAAATAATAATCCCG
This sequence comes from Eubacteriales bacterium, assembly GCA_045577455.1. Classification (GTDB taxonomy): domain Bacteria; phylum Bacillota; class Clostridia; order Oscillospirales; family CAG-382; genus SIG653. Next base: position 7,632 of record JAZNIJ010000217.1, on the reverse strand, counting down.
AACCGTTTTCACTTTATTCATTTGGAACTGAATATGTTGAAAAGGGAAATTATCTTTATTAGGTGGTGTATTATGAAAAAGAAAATGGAAACATCAAAGATTATTTCATTTATAAAAGAACATAAAGCAAAGGCAGGAATTGACGCTTTTTCTTTCTGCTTTGTATCTTTTGGTAAAGGGAGAATTGGTGAAGCCGGAAACGATGTTGGGGAAATATTGGAAAAATGCAGTATCCCTTTTTGCTTTTATAGCGGGGGATGTGAAAATAAAACAATAACAGATAAGATGCTGAGAGCCAGAGAGGGAATGGTAATTAAAGATACAAAAACGATTCCCAAAGATAAATTCTGCCCTATTATAGGAGAGGGAGACGGAGTTTATTATAAAAAAAATCTTTACAGGAAAAACGGATATTCAACAGAAAGCGAAAAATACGGCTTTCCGTGGGAAGAAAAGTTTTCTTTGTATATGGGAAATTGGGCAACCCAAAATAAGACCTTTGGCGGCAACGGTTTGTATTATTATATAGATGATAAAGTATCAAAGGTCAGGTGCATTGTGCTTAATTCAGTTTGGCATACATACAAAACAGACGAAAACGGAGCTTTGCTCAATGAGGATTATTACGGTTTTGGGCAGGAGCAATTAAATTGGCTTTGCGATGTTTTATATAATTTGCCAAAGGGATATGCAGTTGCATTTTTTTCACATTCACCTGTTTCAAACAACGAAAACAGCAATATAAGAGATTCCCATGTTGCTCTTGGGATAGTTAACGCATTTATAGAGGGGAAAACTTATGTTGGAGAATACCTTGATAGCAAGGATGTTGAAAACAATACCTGTATATATGCAGTATTCAGAGGCAAAGGTGAAGTTATAGGGTGGTTTTCGGGTCATCTTATAAGGGATATAGTAACCTCATATCATAGCACAAGGGGAAGAAAGATGAATTTCAAAGTTGTAACAACTGCAAATAGCCCTGATGATTTCAGTAATATATTGGTTGATTTTGTTGTTGCCAACAGAAAAAGCGGAGATGTGTATATATCACGCTTAGGAAGTGGGGACAACAGGAGATATAATTATCGTTTTGACGATATGTAATTAACAAAATAAAGGAGATGGATTATAATGGATATGACAGAACATATTTACCCTGAATTGCTTTTTATAATGCCGTTTCTCAATGTTTTGGGATGGTGGATAAAGCATAAGACTAAAGTTAAAAACAGCAACATACCTGCAATTTTAAGCGGTGTTTCTTTTGTGCTTTGTTTTATGTACATATATTCAACCTCGGCAAAGGGTATAGGAGTTTGTTTGTGCGAAAGTGCTGTTCAGGGTGTGTTCCTTGCGGCAACGGCAGTATATGCCAATCAGCTTCTTAAAACAAATAATAGCGATGAAACAAAGAAATAATATTTAGATAAAAGCAATAAAAATGGGAAATAAGGAGTGAAACAATGATAATAACAATTGACCCCGGACATACTAAAAATGTGAACAAGGGGGTTATAAACGGGTATTATGAAGGAAATGCTATGTATTATTTAGCGACTTTCCTTGCGGATGAGCTTTCCAAATATAAAAATACTGAGGTTGTTATAACAAGAAAAGAAAGCGAAAACCCATCCCTTGAAGAAAGAGGTGGTCTTGCAGTGAGAAGCGGAAGTAAAATCTTTATTTCCCTTCATTCAAATGCAACAAGTGAAGCGGAAAGTGCTGCATATGTTTGCGGATTTTACAGCGTAAAGCGGAGCGTTTCGTCAGAGCTTTGTAAAAAAATCGTATCTGCGGTTACAAATGTTATGAAGCAGTCAACAGACGCGTGGAACAGAGGCGCACTTGTTAAAAAAACATCATCGGGAAACGATTATTACGGTGTAATTAGAGCATCCGTTCCTGATGGTAGCCCTGTTGAGTATTCTTTCATTATAGAGCATGGATTTCATACGAACAAAAAACAATGTGAGTTTTTGCTTGATAAAGAAAATCTTAAGAAAATAGCCGTTGCAGAAGCAGATGCAATAGCAAGCTATTTCAAAATGGAAAAAAAGGTAAACTTTGCAATTTCAAGAATTGAAATACCATCCGGGAGCGACCTTAATTCTTTTGTGAAGGATGGCGCATACTATTTTTCGGGATATACTGCCGTCGTTAATAACTGTCCTCCAACGGAAAATGAAAACGATAGCTTTATAATGGATGTTAATGCTTGTCTTTATCAGGATGTTCCATATGTGGTTCAGAGAATTTACTATCTCCCATCGGGAAACGAATATGTCAGAGGTATATATGTGAGAAACGGAGCGTTTGACGAAGTTCATAAACCGTGGAAAAAAGTATAGAAAAATAAAAACATTAAAGTGTTTAAAAAGGAGGAAAATAATTGAGCTATTCTAAATTATATAATTATGATGATTTTCTCTCGTTTCTTTCGGGAAGCGGATATGATGAGGCATCAAAAAAACAAAAAGAAGCGTTGGAGAAGGAGCTTGAAGGCAAAATATCGGCTATACAGCGGGAAAAAGACACAATAAATAAAGATTATGACGAGCTTGCAAGGCAGGCGTATGTTTCGTATATGGCAACTTCAAGGGATTTATCAAAGGACATAAACAAAGCAGGTTTTAACGGCGGTGCGGCTGATAATCTTTATTCTTCTCTTGTCAATGAATATAACAATAATTATAACGAAATAGGCAAGGAAAGAATTGATAAGTTGAATATGAAGGATGGAGAAATTTCAGACGCAAGGGCAGAAAGCTCCAATGACTATTCAAAGTATTTGTCCGACTTGTATTCATCGGCTGTTGATAATTTTCTCGATGGTAGAGAAGCGGAAGAAAAAAGAAACTTTGATAGCTATTATAAGGATAAAGATATTGAACAGCAAATTGCAGACAGAGAAGCTGAGATAAAAATCAATAATGCAAAACTGCAGTTTGATAAAGATAAAAACCAGAGAGATTATCTTCTTGAAAAAGCAAAGTTAGCTTTTCAGACAGGAGATTCATCCCTTCTTAAAGAACTTGGTATAAATCCATCCATATTCCAAGGTGGCTCATCTTCAGGTTCGGGAGCAAATTCGCTTACGGGGGCATCGTTGGCAGCTCTTGGAGTTAGCAATGTTTTCGGTGGCAGTGTTGATAGTGCAGATTTGCTTAAAACCCTTGAATATGCGGTAGAGCTTGCAAAATATGGTAACTTTTCACTTTTCTGTAGAATAACGGGAATGACAGAGGAAGAAGCCGCATTGGAATTTGCAGACAAAACTTCAAAGTATTCTGAAGCAGAAATAAAGGATGCCGCAATGCTCTTTATGGGTGGCGACTATAGCGCAAATGTTTTGAAGGTTCTGAAAAGCGCGTATCCACATTATAATTATTCTCAGATATATAAACTCTGGGAAGATATAGCGACTTATGATTGGCTTATGGATTTACCGGGAGCATACCAAGGCCCTGAAAGAGAGATGTATTCATAAAAACCTTTTACCGTAAATTATTCAAAGGTTTAAAATGCTTTTGCGGAGCATTACATAGTTTCAAAAGGATTCAGACAGAGCGTTACATAATGCATAAATAATAATTTGAGAAATAATGTTGAAATAATACTTTGAAAGACAAGTGACCTGTTTTTATCCAAAGATACAATATGGTAAAAGGTCAATTGTTTTGAACGAAAAAGCTGTTGCGTGGGAAATGCAACAGCTTTTTGTGAATGTAGATATAGATAATTAAGTATAAATTTTCAAAGTAAATTCTATCTTTATGCATTTGGCGGAAGTTACTTTGGGAATTATCTGATGTAAAATTATGACAGAAAAGAGGGAAAACATATTGACAAACAGAGGGGGATATGGTATACTTTTTTAGAATACTGACAGAAAATGTAAAAAAACATTTTACGGTGGGCTGTGATAGATTATGAAAATTCTGATTATATCTCCCAAAAACAGAACTGTATACAATTTTAGGGGCGATTTGATAAAAACCATAGTTGCTATGGGTCATACTGTTGTTGTAACAGGGCCTGATACTGTTGATGTTGAAAAAATCACCGCCTTGGGAGCAGAATTTGTTGAAGTATCCGTAAGTAAAAACAGTATTAACATTTTTAAAGATATTAAATACAAAAAAGAGTTGAAAAAACTCATACAGTCAATAAAGCCCGATTTGGTTTTCACCTACACGGTTAAACCAATTGTATATGGTGGTCTTGCAGCAAAAGAATGTGGAGTTAAAAAGATTTACCCAATGATAACGGGAAAAGGGTATGTTTTCAATTCTGACGAAATAAAAGCAAAACTTCTCAAATGGGGAGTTTGCAAGCTCTATAAAATGGGGCTGAGGGGAGCGAGCAAGGTTATTTTTCAGAATAGGGATGATTTGGAGCTTTTTTGCAATCTTCGTCTCGCTGAAAAGGAAAAATGCTTTGTTGTTAACGGCTCTGGGGTTAATATGGAGCAGTTTTCAAAAGCACCCCTTCCAAAGAATCCTTCCTTTTTTATGCTTTCCAGAATGATGTATTGTAAAGGGATAAGAGAATACCTTAAAGCGGCTGAAATGGTTAAGCAAAAATATCCCAATGTGAGCTTTTCCCTGCTTGGCAATATTGAAAATATACAGAATTCTGTTTCAAAGGGTGAAATTGCATATTATGTTAATAAGGGTGTGATAACACATTATGGAGAATGTGAAGATGTTGTTCCATATTATCATGCGTGTTCGGTTTTTGTGCTTCCTTCATATTCAGAGGGAACACCTCGTGCCGTGCTTGAAGCAATGAGCTGTGGGCGTGCTATAATAACAACGGATGCTCCGGGATGCAAAGAAACCGTTAAGGACGGAGTTAACGGCTTTATAGTTCCCGTAAAAAGCAGTGAGGCAGTTGCAGGGAAGATGATAGAGCTTATAGAAAACCCCCTTCTTGTTCAGAAGATGGGAGAAGCATCGTATAAATATTGCAAAGAAAAATTTGAGGTTAGCAAGGTGAATGCCAGAATGCTTGAAATTATGGAAATAACACCTGATAAAAATGTAGATTAACAGCAAATAATTGCGGATGAAATTGGGTATTAACGATAAATTTTCTTGAAATCGTGAATTAAAACAATAACTCCACCGAAAAGCAATAATTGCGAGTAAAAACAAACTCATAAACACAAATAAATCGGAAATAAGAAAGGCAAAATTATGAAACTTGGTATAGTAGGTCTTCCAAATGTTGGAAAAAGCACATTATTCAATGCTCTCACAAGTGCGGCGGCAGAATCTGCCAATTACCCTTTTTGCACAATAGAGCCAAATGTTGGTATCGTTCCCGTTCCCGATGAACGTTTGAATAAGCTTGCGGAAATGTATAACCCTGAAAAATTCACTCCTGCTGTTGTTGAATTTGTTGATATTGCAGGTCTTGTTAAGGGCGCATCAAAGGGAGAGGGGCTTGGAAATAAGTTTCTTTCACATATAAGAGAAGTTGATGCTATTGTTCATGTTGTTCGTTGTTTTGAAAACGATGATATAGTTCATGTTGAAAGCAGTGTTGACCCAATAAGAGACGTTGATATTATAAATACAGAGCTTATTCTTTCCGATATGGAAATCCTTGACAGAGCGATTGACAGAACAAAAAAAGCAATGAAGGGCGATGCCTCACTTAAAGACACAGTTGAACTTTATGAAAAGATAAAAGCTGCTTTGGATGAAGGAAAATGTGTGAGAGCAGTAAAGCTCACCGATGAAGAAAAAGAAAAAATTGCACATATCGGTCTTTTGTCGGGAATGCCTGTTATTTATGCGGCAAACATAAGCGAAAAGGATATTCCAACCCCCGAAAATAACCCTCATTTTGCAAAGCTCAAATCCCATGCAGAAAGCGAAAATGCAGAAATAGTTGCAGTTTGTGCTTCTGCTGAGGCAGATATTGCACAGCTTGACGAAGAAGAAAGGGAAATTTTCCTTGAAGATTTGGGGCTTACCAATTCAGGTCTTGACCGTCTTATTAAGTCATCATACAGATTGCTCGGTTTAATAAGCTTCCTTACAGCAGGTCCAAAAGAAGTAAGAGCTTGGACAATCAAAAACGGAACAAAAGCACCCGGTGCGGCAGGAAAAATTCATAGTGATTTCGAGAGGGGATTCATAAGGGCAGAAACTGTTGCGTTTGATGACCTTGTAAATAAGGGCTCATTCAATGCCGCAAAGGAAGCAGGTCTTGTGAGAAGTGAAGGTAAAGAATACGTTGTTAAAGATGGCGATGTTATGCTTTTCCGCTTTAATGTGTAACTTCAGCTTCGGAAAGGATGTAATATGAAATCTACAGGTATTGTAAGAGATATAGACGAAATGGGAAGAATAGTTATTCCCAAGGAGCTTAGAAAAGCATTCAATCTGAATATAAAAGACCCCGTTGAAATATTTACAGACGGAGACGGAATTGTTATCAGAAAGTATAATCCCGGTTGTGAATTCTGCGGTGCGGTAAATGGGCTTAGAATGTATAAACAAAAGCTCATATGCGATGATTGCGTTGAAGCATTAAGCAAAATGGATGTATAAAAGGTAAAAGGGTTGAGGAACATTCTTCAACCCTTTTGTTAGTATGACGGGCATATCAATGCTCTGTGGTGAAAGTCCACTGAGGCGTAGTTACCGACGAACTCAAAAGCGACTTGTAAGTTTCACATCGAGAGGTGTGGGAGAGAAGAAGCAATAGCGAAATCGTAGCCTGACGGACAGAAACTCGGTACGAAGGCGTAATAGGCGGATAAGTTGGCTAAAAGCAACGAAGTCCCAAAGGTAACCGTAACCCTATTGCGTAGACCGAGCAGGTAGACGAGGAAAGAGTATTGGTTTATCCCGTGAGGTCTCATAGGCGGAGAAATCCGTAGTAACAACGAACTATGAGAAGTCAGCAGAGGTCATAGTACCGATTGAAAAAGTCGGGAAGGACCGAACAATTCAAAGCGTCGAATTAAAATGTATGTTTCAGACGTAAATCTGACAGGTGTGCCGAAACGTAAATGAGGGTAAGCACCGTAACGTAAGAAAATGCGTCTGAAAGCGGAAAGGAGAGGAGACGGAATATGTCAGAAATGCTTGAGAAGATACTGAGTGACGAAAATTTGAAACTTGCCGTTAAGAAGGTATGTGCCAATAACGGAGCAAGCGGAATAGATAAAGTCACAACCAAAGAACTTGAAGAATATATGAAAGGGAATTGGAGCGGTATCAAGAAACAAATCCGAGAAAGAACGTATAAGCCGCAACCTGTGTTAAGGGTAGAAATACCAAAACCAAACGGCGGAATACGAAAACTTGGTATACCCACGGTAATAGACAGAGTAATAGAACAAGCAATAGTACAAGTATTGACACCCATATTTGACCCACTGTTTAGCGAAAACAGTTATGGTTTTCGACCGAAAAGAAGATGCGAACAGGCAATAATTAAATTGCTTGAATACTTCAATGACGGATATGTGTGGATAGTAGATATTGACCTTGAGAAATTCTTTGACAACGTACCGCAAGATAAGTTGATGAGTTATGTAAACAGAGTGATACACGACGGAGATACAGAAAGTTTAATCAGAAAGTATCTGAAAGCAGGAGTGATGAACAA
>JAZNIJ010000216.1:0-4061 GCA_045577455.1 Eubacteriales bacterium | reverse complement strand
GTGAATTTCAACACGATTTGCTTGTGAATAACTCAAACATCATAGATATTGAGTACGCTACCCCTAAGTCAAAGATAACAGGCGAAAAACTGAATATGCGCCTTGATATGCTTATGGTTAAGGATGATAAGCTTATTATAGTTGAAAATAAATACGGCATAGGCGCGATATCAGGTAATGCAGGTGTGAAAGACCACTATGACGACATTTGTAAGCTGCTTAATACACCTGATGTGTACGATGAATTGGTACAGTCAGTAATAAATATCGCAAAGGCGAAATATGAATTAGGATTAATTGATAAACCAATCGAAAATATTGATAAGGGGAAGACGGAAATTCTTTTCCTCTTTGCTGATTTTAATCAAAATAGCGAAAGTTTAGAAAATCAAATTAAATCAATGGCTGTAACACATCCATATAAGATTTTATTTATGGATGGAGAAGAAACGAAAATTGATTTTAGTAAAGTTGAGAAGATATGAACATACATATTCACAGAGGACAAAATCAAATTGGCGGCAACATAATTGAAATTGCTACCGATACAACAAAAATATTACTTGATATTGGTCTTGAACTTGATGACGATAAAAATCAGTCATTGCCTGAAATTCAAGGTCTGTTTGATAGTGCAGAATATGACGCTATATTTATTTCTCATTATCACGGAGACCATTTGGGCCTTGCATATTACACCCATAAAGATATTCCGATATATATGGGTGAGGCTAGTTATAAGATAATCAAGGCATCGGATAATTATAAAAACACAGAGAGTTTTACGCCGTCAGGGTTCTTATCACATAAGAAAAGTATATCTATAGGAGATATTACCGTTACGCCCTATTTATGTGACCATTCTGCATTTGATAGTTATATGCTTTTGTGTGAGGCAGATGGCGAAAGCATTTTATATACAGGTGATTTCCGTTCAAACGGCAGAAAGCCTTTTGAGTGGATATTGAAAGAATTACCTAAGAATATATATGTTCTTATTTGTGAGGGAACAACTCTTTCAAGAGAGGGTTATGTTGCGCAGACGGAACAAGAGCTTGAGGAAAACGCGGTTGAGCTTTTCCAAAGGAAAAAAGGTCCTGTTTTCGTTTTGCAGTCTTCAATGAATATAGACAGAATTGTTACTATGTATCGTGCTGCAAAGCGTAGTGGAAGAGTATTTCTTGAAGAACTTTACATGGCAGAAATAACATCTGCTATTGGTGGTAGTATTCCTAATCCTGATTTTAGCGAAGTATATACATTCATTACAAATCCCAAAAGATATGAAACACTTTCAAAGTATAATCATAAGGTTGGCAAAGAGTTTATTTCAAAGTCTCATTTTGTGATGTGTGTTCGCAATTCTATGTTGAGTTATCTCAAATCGCTTTCAAATGAAATGTCATTTGAAGATGGTGTTCTTGTTTATTCTTTCTGGAGTGGATACAAAGATACTGATGATATGAAAGCTTTTTTGCAAGAATGTGAAAACTTAGGTTTAGAAATCGTAACTCTTCATACAAGCGGACACGCAGACAGAGAAACAATAAAACAATTTATAAAAACTGTAAATCCTAAAAAACTCATACCCGTGCATACTGAAAGCGCTGAAGAGTTTAAAGCTTTAGCAGACGAAAATATTTTGATTGAGTGATAGTAAATAAAACTAAAGCAACATTGGAATTGGTTCAAACAAGAGAAAGGAGTGGAACTGTGGACGAGAAAATCTTGAAAATATTTAAAGATGAAGAGTTGGGTGACCTTGAAGAGTTGCAGGAGTTGGCGAGGAAGGCTGACATTCTTTCGAAAAGAATTGCAACAGGTAAGCCTAAGATCAGCAAAGAAAAGAAATTTGTTTATGACAGGGCACAGAAGATTTATTCAAAATTCTGGAGTGAACAGATGGCAGAAACCATAGGCAAAAAGTCCTTGGCGAATTTTTCCGGCACATCTCCTGTGAGTATGTTATCTGATGGTTACAGTCTGTTGTTATGAATGGTGTGGGAAGCCTTATAGAGCAGGGTGCCATGGGCGATGTGTTGGAAACAACAGTTTTATTAAATGAAGATGCGTTTAATGAGATAGCTACCGAATATTCTAAAGAGCATTGCAAAGATATAGATGACTTTACCGATGAGGATTTAGAGGAAATTATTGATATGTTTGCCGACAGATTTCTCGCAGACAGGCTCAATACACTCCAACAGGTATATAAGCTTCCTGAGATTTTTGACATGCAAAAAGAACTTTCTGCTGATGAAGATTTCAATGGGAATGTGGCTGTTAATTACGATAAGATGGACCACGATAAAAAGATTAATCACACCAGAACAAAATTTGGTACAGCAGTTTCATTGGATGAAATATATGAAAGAGCGGATGATAGTGAATATGGTCTTGGGTTATATGAAGAAGCTGTTGGTGGCGAAAACTCAGAAGACGAAGTTGAAAAAATCTTTTTGAGTGTGCTGGATGATGAGGAAAAGGAATTATATTTCTTGCTTAAACAGGGAGAAACGCAACAAGAAATTGCAGAAGCTTTAGGTTATAAAACTCATAGTGCAGTGTCCAAAAAGAAAAAAGTAATGCTTGAAAAAATTAAAAATGAGATAGACAGGCAGAATAATATATAAGTAAAAACATAGTTAAAAGACTTTCGGAATCACTTCCGAAGGTCTTATTTTTTGTTCTTTTTTGTTGGTTTTAAAATTTTTTCAAAAAATTTTTAGATTTTTCGAACATTTCATGTTTCTTATGTCTGGGTATACATGAGGGGATTAATTAAAAATCCTCAATTTACTTTAGACAGGAGGTGAAACCATGTTAACCGATAATAAAAAACTCTTTGCAATTGATGCGGACTCTTTAATGAATACATATATCCCGAAATTAGATTATCGAGTTGAAACTCTTTTACCCCACGGATTAAACATCCTTGGAGGTGCACCTAAGATTGGAAAAAGCATGTTGGTGCTCTATTTGTGCGATTGTATTTCAAAAGGAAATGATTTTCTCGGACTCAAAACCAACAAGTCTCCTGTGCTTTATATTTCACTTGAAGATACTGCCAGAAGACTTCAGACACGACTGATTAACATCAGCGATGAGGGTTCGGAAGAGATGTTTCTTGTTACTGAATCACGCACCTTGGGAACAGGTTTGATTGCACAGCTGGAGGATTTCTTGATTGATTATCCTGAAACAAAGCTGATTGTAATTGATACTTTTCAGCTTGTTCGTGATGAAAATTCTGATATGTCTTACGGAAATGATTACAGGGATGTGTCTCTTTTAAAACAGTTTGCTGACAATCACTGCGTGTCAATTCTTCTTGTTATGCATCTGAGAAAGCAGAATGACAGCGACCCATTCAACAGAATTTCAGGAACAACAGGTATCATCGGTGCAGCAGATAATATGTACATCCTCGACAGAAGCGATAGAGGTGAGGGCAGTGCAAAGCTGAAATGTACGGGCAGAGATATCGAAACCCGAGACATCGAATTAAGGTTCAATAAAGAAGAATGCAAGTGGGAGTTGGTAGGCGACAGCCTTCAGCAACCCGAATTCTCTTTGCCAAAGACTATGTTTGAGTTGGTTGAGTTTGTGAAAAACATCAAGCAGTACGAAGGTAGTAATACCTCCTTCTGTGAAATGTTCTGCGAGTTTTCAGGCTCCGATGTTGATGCGAAAGGTCTTAAAAGGATGATGAATAAATATCGCCACGAGCTTGAAAATGCGAACGTATTCTTCTCCAGTTACCGCTCCAACGGAAGCAGGTTTTTAGGAATTTCCTACTTGGAATCAACAGAGGAAAGTGCAAAGACAGAGAAAGCATTTGGTGTCACTTGAGAGCTTTTCAAGGATTCTATTGTCCGATAATAGTGGCAGGAATAAGCACGGGGGCATAAATACCCCTGTGCGACCACTTCGGACGGCGACGCCGACCGAAAAAGCCCGATTCTACGAGGGTTGTGGGCATTGTGTGTCACTACATACTTTGGCGCCATTGACGGTATCGATTGTGTCACCCATAGGGTTCCAAATTCGGAAAAAATCGC
>JAZNIJ010000215.1:0-8234 GCA_045577455.1 Eubacteriales bacterium | reverse complement strand
TTTGATTATGCATTTTTCTCATATTTAAATGATGGAATTCCTGTTGATCCTGAGCTTATCTGGAAGTGATATTTTTTTATCAGAGAAATTTTGAGACATTTTATAGGCGTTTAATATAAATAAAACCCTATTTGAAAGTATTTAACGATATGTGGTGTTGATATGAAATTTATCATTGTAATTATTTTATTACTTTCCATTCTTGCAGGATTAAGCTGGTATATTGCTCATCGGCTATATCAGGGTGTGAACTCTTTTTTTCAGAAGTTACCATTTATTCCATTTGTCACAACGGTTGGTGTTTTAACTCTTGTGGTTCTTCTTGGCATTGCACATTCTCATCTTCCTTTGCCCAAGGGTGTTGGTCATACCTTTGGAATAGTTGGTGGATATTGTATGGGTGTTTTGCTTTACCTTTTGTTGTTTACTGTTGCGGCAGACTTGATTATAGTGATAGTGAGTCTGTTTAAATTTAATTTGACAATTTTCAGGGGAATAATGACAATTGGTGTTTTGGTATCAACTTTGGTAACATCATTGTATGGCTTTGTTAATGCTCGTCAGATTGAGCATACTTCTTATAAAATCTCAATAGAGGGCAAAACAGATATTTCAAACTTGAAAATAATTATGGTAAGTGATTTGCATCTTGGAGCAATTGGCTCTGAGACGCGTTTGAAGAGCATAGTTAATGAAATAAACAAATTAAAACCTGATGTTGTTTGCGTTGCAGGTGATTTTTTTGATACGGATTTTAACTCAATTCAAAATCCCGCTGATGCAATTCAAACCCTTAAGATGATAAAATCCACATACGGAGTATATGCTTCATATGGTAATCACGATGGTGGCGATACATTTGACCAAATGTCAAAATTTTTAAATGAATCAAATATTAAAGCTCTCAGTGATGAGTATGCTTTAATTGATAACCGATTGCTGATTGTTGGTAGATTGGATGAATCACCAATTGGTGGTTATGATGGAAAAAAGCGAAAATCACTTGATGAAATAATGCCACCAAATGCAAGTGAATTACCCATTGTTGTTCTTGACCACAATCCAAAGCATATAAACTCTTATGATGGAAATATAGATTTGATTTTGTGTGGTCATACTCATAAAGGACAGGTTTTCCCAATTAACCTTATAACAAATGCAATATTTACTGTAGATTATGGATATTATCGTGAAAATGCATCAAGTCCTCAAGTTGTTGTTTCTTCAGGCGTTGGAACATGGGGAATGCCTATGAGAGTCGGGTCCCATAGTGAAATTGTTTCTATAACATTTGATTGCAATAATTAAAAAAATGATTTAATAATATTAAGTGTTTTATAACCTAAATATAAAGGCGGTTATTTTATAAAAATATAAATTAAAGAAAGCGAGAAAAAATATGGTTAAGCATATGATAATCTGGAAATTGAAAGACAACCTGGAAAACCCTGAAAAAACAAAGAAAGAAATTAAAGCAGCTCTTGAGGGTTTGGTTGGAAAAATTGAAGGACTTGTTGAAATGAAGATTCATATAGATTGTATGGAATGTTCTTCGGGAGACCTAATGATGGATTCCACTTTTGAATCAGCCGAAGCATTGGCTTTCTATCAGAAGCATCCTGACCATGTTGCAATTGCAACGGGTTTGGTTCGACCATCTGTTGAACAAAGACTTTCTTTCGATTTTTAATTAAAGCATTTTGTTTAAAATTCAGTTGTCAACAACATTTTTATAGTTTCAAAATGGTTTAAAATGTAAATCGCCTTTCGGAATAATTATCTTAGTGTTGGAAACAATATTCTCGGAGGGTGATTATAATGTGCGAAGAAACTCTTGAAGAAGAAATTAGAGAAGATAAAGAGTCGGACAAAGGAGTCACAGCGTGTGGAGAAGATGGATGTATCCATGCTTTGATTATAGCAGGTCAGATAGAAGGTCATTATGCTGCTTCAAATCAAACTAAGTCAACAAAGTATGAGCATGTTATTCCAACCCTTGTTGCTGTTGAAGAAAGTAAAGAAATTGATGGACTTTTAATTCTTCTCAATACAATTGGCGGTGATGTTGAAGCAGGACTTGCTATTGCTGAGGTTATCGCGGGAATGAAAAAGCCAACGGTGTCTTTAGTGCTTGGCGGAAGTCATTCTATAGGAGTGCCTTTGGCTGTTGCTGCCAAAACTTCTTTTATAGTTCCTTCCGCAACGATGACTCTTCATCCTGTGAGAATAAACGGACTTGTTATAGGAGTTCCGCAGAGCTTCAATTATTTTGAAAAAATGCAAATGCGAATAATTGAGTTTATAACGAGAAATTCTTCAGCCAACGAAGAAGATTTAAAAAGTATGATAATGAAAACCGACCAAATGACAACTGATATCGGAACGGTTCTTGGCGGAGCAGAGGCGGTTGAAAAAGGTCTTATAGATAAAGTAGGCAGTCTTGGTGATGCTATGTCATGCTTGAAAGAAATGATAAAAACAAACCGTAACAATGTTTAATGGTTAAATTAAACCATTATTTCATTAGAAATATAGCAAACCATTTGATTTGTGGCTTGTAGATGTATATTGAAAACCTCCTATGATGGAATAATTATATTCTATCGTGGGAGGATTTTTGTTATGTATTGGAATTTTTCAAACATAATAAATCAAAAAAAAATTTATTGTGAAATTTAAGTACTTAACTATATTTTTTGAGCTGATTTTGTTGAAATTTATTAAATGTTACAATTTTTTTATTGACACAGGTGTATGTTTGTGATAGAATTAAAATGATTTTAAATGTTTAATAGATTCAAAATGGGAGAGTAATATGAGGGATAATATATTATATTTCGTTATACCTTGTTACAATGAGGAAGAAGTACTTGTTGATACCGCGAAAGCTGTATACGAAAAGCTCATTAGTTTGATAGAAAAAAAGAAAATATCAGAAAAAAGCAGAATCGTGTTTGTTAACGACGGTTCAAAGGATAAAACATGGGAAATAATCAAACAGCTCCATGAAGCTAAGGAATTTTTTGCAGGCATTAACCTTAGTAAAAATAGAGGTCATCAAAACGCACTTCTTGCAGGTCTTATGACTGTTAAAGATGATGCAGATATGGTTATTTCTATGGATGCAGATTTGCAGGATGATATTAACGCTGTTGACGAAATGATTGATAAATATCACGAAGGATGCGATGTTGTTTACGGTGTTCGTTCAAAACGCGATAAGGATACGTTTTTTAAACGCTTTACCGCAGAGAGCTTTTATAAGGTTATGAATAAGTTGGGAGCAAATACAGTTTACAATCATGCAGATTATAGATTAACAAGTAAAAGAGTTTTAAACGAGCTTGCAGGATACAAAGAAGTAAACCTGTTTCTCAGAGGCATAATACCAATGGTTGGCTTTAAATCCGATGTTGTTTATTATGAGCGTGGAGAAAGACTGGCTGGTGAAAGTAAGTATCCTTTAAAGAAGATGATTTCGTTTTCAATTGAGGGTATAACATCTTTGAGTGTTAAACCACTTTCTATGATAACCTACCTTGGCATCAGCGTATTTTTTGTAAGTATAATAATGTTAATTTATTCTGTAGTGCAGTTTTTCCGCGGCGTAACCGTTGCTGGTTGGTCAAGCATAATTGTTTCAATTTGGGCAATCGGTGGCCTGATTTTGCTTGCAATAGGTGTAACAGGTGCTTATATAGGAAAAATTTACCTTGAAACAAAAGGCAGACCAAGGTTTATTGTTGATGAATATTTAAATAAGAAATAAGGAGTATAGCTATGCTTGGTGATTTTTATAAAAAAATAAGAGAAAATGTTGCAACAGTTGTTGTTGGAAAGGATTCCCTTTGTGATATGCTAACAACAACAATGCTTTGCTCCGGTCATATGCTTTTGGAAGATGTTCCGGGAACTGCTAAAACAACCCTTGCAAAATCCTTTGCTGCTTCTTTTGAAGGAATATATAGGCGTATACAGTTTACACCGGACTTGCTTCCCTCTGATATAACAGGAATTAACTATTTCAATATGAAAAAATCAGAGTTTGAGTTTGTGCCAGGACCTGTTTTTTCAAATGTTTTGCTTGTTGACGAAATAAACCGTGCAACTCCAAAAACTCAGGCAGGTTTGCTTGAATGTATGGAAGAACTTCAGGCAACTGTAGACGGAACAACAAGAGAAATAAAAGCACCTTTTATGGTTATTGCAACGCAAAACCCAATTGAAAGTATGGGTGTTTTCCCACTTCCTGAGGCACAGCTGGACCGTTTCCTTGTTAAAGCAAATATGGAATATCCAACTCACGCAGAATCAACTGCAATCCTTAAGCGTTTCAATGGAGTTAATCCTTTGAATGAAATTAAATCCGTTGTAACAATTGATGAAGTTATAGAAGCAAGAAAAGAGCTGGATTCAATATTTGTTCACGATGATATTATGGATTATATTGTATCCTTGGTTGAGGCAACAAGAAATCATAGCAATGTAACTCTTGGAGTAAGCCCCAGAGGTTCTCTTGCTTTGATGAAAGTATCTAAGGGATTTGCTGCAGTTGCAGACAGAAAATATGTAACTCCTGATGATGTAAAAGCTGCAGCTATGTATGTTCTTCCGCATAGAATGGTGCTTTCGAGTTCAGCAAAGGTAAAGAAGAATGCTGCAAAGGAAATAATAGAGAATATTCTTGAAAATGTTGCAGTGCCAACAGAAAATGAATTGGGTTGGTATAAAGGGTAAATACATAATGGTGATTTAGTTTTTCTATAAGTAACTTATAATCACTAATCACAGTTTGTTGCAGTAAATTTTTTTAGTTTATAAAAGGAACAGGGGAGTAAAATGGATCAATCGGTAAAGATTATTCTTATATCTTTAGGGGCAGTGCTGTTGTTTTTGTTGATTACCCTATACAGATATTTGAAAACAAAATGTATAAAAAAAATAGTTTATTCCCGTCGTTTCACTGATGAAGGTGTTCACGAGGGGATGCAAACCGTTTTGATTGAAACCATATATAATCCAACATTCTTCTTTTTGTTCAGAATTCATGTTGAATCCTTTTTATACAGTGGAATCAGACCTGAAAACATAGTATATGACAATAGTCAGAATATGCATTATTGCATTAGTACATTTAAAATAATTCCCCCTTTTGCAAAAATTGAAAGACGAACTGTTATATGTTGTGAACAGAGAGGTTTTTACCACCTTGAGTCCGTTGAAATTAACTATAGAAAAAATCCTCATGTAATACAGTCTGAAGCGGAAATCTTTGTTTATCCAAAGCCAATACCTGTATCAGGCGTTCTTGTACACCCCAACAGCGTTCAGGGCGATAACCCAACAAACAGGCGTTTGATATACGACCCGTTTTCATTCTCAGGAATAAGGGATTATGTTGTCGGAGACTCAATGAAAATGATCAATTTCAAGGCAACCTCTCGTTCTGTTCAGGGGATTCAATACGGAATAAAGGTTAATAAATATGACTATGTTTCAAATAGAAATGTTCTTGTTATTATAGATTATCATTATTCTGATGAAGAACAAATCTCAGGTGAAAATTACAATGCAATAATGGAAAACGCTTTGCGAGTTGCAACCGCCTTAATATGTGAGGCATCGGAAGCTGGTTACCGTGTTGGATTTGCTGCAAATTGTAAATTGCCTTCGGGCGAAATGTATTTGCGATTTCCCTCTGATAGTGGAGTTACTCATTATATTGAAATGCTTAAAAGTATGGCTCAAATAAGGGCATCTGTTGGTATGTCAATCCAACGTCTTATAGAAATGTATATATCGGATTTCCTTAGCGAAACAGAAATTGTTCTTTTGGCAAATGAGGTTGATGAAACAGCAACAATTAACCTTGAACGCCTTTCGGTTATGGGTAATTCAGTCAATATTTTTAAGTTGGACGAAAGTTTTATTAAGCTCGATGATACATTAGTTATTTAAATGAAAACTCTGAAAGTTTTAAAAAATGACCATAATTTGATTTTTTTTAAAAATCGTTTGAATTATATAACACATTGTTATAGGGTAAGATATGTTAATTGTAAGAGATAAAAAATCAAAAAAATATTTTTGGTATGCTTTAATATTTATAATTATCGGCACTGCTCTTTTGTTTGCTAAAAATTTACCGAATGACGAAAATGCCGCAAACTTTATTACAATTTTAGGAGCTGGCTCTTGCATTTTGGCGGTATGGTTTTATTATAAATCCTTACGATTTACTATGGATACTATTATAAAGCCTGCATTTAAAAAAGCATTTTCTCGTGTTAGCAAAAGATTTAAAGAAGCAATAAATAAGGTCAAAAAGAAATTGGGTTTTTCTGATAATCCATTCAAAATGAAAGGAAAAGACACTTTTAATTTCATTTTCCCATCATTTGGAAGAAAAAAAGGAAAGCAAAGAGAATTTGGCAAAGACCGTATAAAATGGAATGAAGACCCGGGAAATCCATGGAAAATTAGATATATATTTACAAAATATATAGTTAAACGAGTTAAGAAAGGCGCACCATTTAAAAGCTCAAGAACAGCGCTTGAGGTAAAGGATACTTTTGTTGAATGTCCTTATCCTGAAATTTTTCAGCTTTATACAGTTTCAAGGTACGCTCCGCCTGACACCGGAAAAGAAGCAGTTTCCGATGAAGCTGTTGAAGAAGCAATGGAAAAACTAATAAAATCCTGATTTAAATATAATAGTAGTTGTATATCAGGGTTTGGGGCTTGTTTTCTGATTTTGATTTTTGGAGGATATATGGTCTTTTTTATAACAGTATTAAGAGCTTTAGCTGCTACTTTAATCACCAATTCTCACTATACAGGCGTTTACCCAACTGATATTATTGCAAACGGTGGCTTGCTAGGCGATATTCTTTTCTTTGCTGTATCAGGATATTGTTTGTTTAATATAAAACTCCCTTTTCATAAATGGTATTTAAAGAGAATAAGTCGCGTTTATATTCCCGTTTGGATTGTAACAATCGTTTTTGCAATAATGAAAATAACGGAATATCATTTATACAGGTCAAATATATTTGATATATTTGTTTATCCAACCAACTTTCATTTTATAGCATCAATTGTTTTGCTTTATATCGCGTTTTATATAATTTCAAAAATACAACTTCTTAGAAATAATATACCTTGGGTAATGTTATTTGTTGCAGGACTTGCTTTAATTGTTTATATATTTGCTATTGATAAAACCCAATATATTGTTGATACAGTTCATTTACCCTTTATACGCTTCTTGTTTATGGAAAGCATGCTTTTGGGTGCATTTTTCAAGCAGAAAGAAAAACAATATAAAAATGTATTTAAAATAAGATATTTGTTAATGTTTGTTGCTCTGTTTGTTATTTATTTTTCGTCTAAAATTGTTTTTTCTCAATATGGAACAAAATATGCATTTTTAAATCAAGTACAAATCCTTAATCAGGTTATTATCTTGGGGCTTCTTTATTTCATGTTCAGGATGTTTATAGGCATAGATGAAAAATTAGAGAGTTTTCCAAAAATAATCAAAAAAATAATAACCTTTATTGCAGACAGAACTTTGGAAATCTATCTTGTTCAAATTGTAATAATTGAATATTTAGCTTCCAAATTTTCGTTCCCTGTAAATTGGGTTGTTTTAACTTGTGCAATTATTTTTGCCGCATTTGTTTTACATATGGTTTGCGGATGGATTTATAAGCTGATTGACATTATAGAAAAATATTTTAAAAAAGACAAAAATATTAAAACTCAATAAGCTGATATTTAAACATTTAAATACCGATTTTCGGTAAATATAAAAGTAGGAAATAGGGGTGCTGATTTTTCGGCTGAGATGGAATATAATTCCAAACCCATTAAACCTGATACGGATAATGCCGTCGTAGGGAATTTCTAAATAGAAATTTATTCATACGCTAACGGTTTCCGTTAGCGTTTTTCATTGTACAACGAAAACCACCAGCAGTGCTGGTGGTTCCAAAAAGCTTTAGCTATGCGTAGAAAAAATACCTCCTTTGATGTATAATAAAAATGGTCTGCCAACCAATAATAAAAAACATCAAAGGAGGATCAAGTCATGAAACTTGACACAGATAGTTTAGCACATACGCAATGGAATTGCAAGTACCATATAGTATTTGCACCAAAATATCGAAGACAGATAATATATGGAAAGATTAAAGCAGATATAGGAATAATGCTAAGAAAGTTGTGCGAAT
>JAZNIJ010000214.1:0-4979 GCA_045577455.1 Eubacteriales bacterium | reverse complement strand
CTGCAAGACAAGGAAAAAAAGTAATACTGGCAGAAAAAACATATATGCTCGGCGGTCTTGGTACCGCCGGGCTTGTTATAATTTTTCTGCCAATTTGTGATGGTCTCGGCAATCAGATGTCATACGGAATTTGCGAAGAACTGATAAGATTGAGTGTAAAATACGGTGCAGAATCCGAATATGCAAAAAACTGGTTTGAGAATGGCACTTATGAAGAAAAGAAAAACGGTCAAAGATTTTATGTTCGTTATAATCCGTCTGTTTTTGCAATTCAGATGGAACAGCTTCTTCTGTCCGAGGGTGTTGAAATAATGTACGGTTCTTTTGTTTGCAGCGCTACAGTGGAAAACGATAAGATAAAAAATGTTGTAATTGAAAATAAATCAGGCAGAAGTGCCATATCTGCGAAATCTTTTGTTGATGCAACAGGTGATCTGGATTTAGGAATTATGGCAGGCGTGCCTTATGAAACATATGAAAAAAATATACTTGCCGCATGGCATTATACAGTATCAAACGGAGAAAGCTCATTAAAGATTATGGGAGCATCCGATGTGGGAAAAGAAGAAATTTTAACAAAGAAGCATTACGGTGGTTATGATGCGGATGAGCTTTCTGAAATGATGCAGCTATCGCATAGGTTTATTTTAGATAGGGTAATTTCAGAAAAAGAAAAAGGCGAGGATTATAATCCCGTAACTATACCTACTATTCCACAGGTTCGTATGACACGAAAATTAGTGGGGGCTTATACAATGGACGAATCAGAGGAAGGGAAAAGTTTTGCTGACAGTATCGGAATGATAAGTGACTGGAGAAGAAGCGGTCCTAAGTTTGAAATACCATTTAGAACACTTTATTCAGATAAAACAAAGAATCTTATAACAGCCGGTAGAAGTATATCGGTAACAAATTCCATGTGGGAAAATTCAAGAGTAATAGGACCATGCTGTGTAACAGGTGAAGCGGCAGGTATTGCAGCGTCAATGACAGATGATTTTACAACGCTTGATGTTGAAAAACTGCAAAATGAAATAAGAAAACAAGGCGGAAAGGTTAAATTTTCTGAGATAGAAACACTTGATAAGGAGTAAAAATGAAAATAACAGAAAAATGCGGAATAATACTTTCAAAAAATCCTACACCGAGAGAAATATTTGCTAAGGATGAGCTTATTTCATATATAGAAAAAATAAGCGGAATAACTTTGGAAGTAACTGATAAATATGAAAATAAAATAATAATCGGAGAGCCTTATAAAAACGAATATGCAAAAAAATAATGTCGCAGGAAGAGTTTGAAAGTAAAGTTCCCGGTCCTGAAGGCTTTATTATATATTCCGATGAACATACATTGTGGCTTTCAGGAAGCAGTAAAAATGGGCTTGAAATGGAGAGGGGAACAGTTTATGCTGTATACGAGCTTTTAGAGCGTTTTTGTGGTTGCAGTTTATCTGCATATATAAAAGAAGGTGTAGAAGGTGGGGAATTTGTTCCGAAAATTTCAAAAATAGAAATTTCTAATACTACTTACATAAAAAAATGTGCAGATATACCGTATAGAACTGCAATAGCTCAGTATAATGTGTGGGTTGGAAATCCAAATCATCCTTTAAATGAAAAATTTATGAGTTTGCTTTCTAAAAACCGCTATAACAGAATTTTAACATGGGCAAGCATATATGAAGGCTACAAAGAAAACGGTATGATAGAAGAAGCCCAAAAAAGAGGGATTTTATTTTCAGTCGGTCATCACGAGTCTATTAAGTTGTTTCTGCCGCCCGAAGGAAATAAATATTTCCCCGAAAAATATTATGAAACACATCCTGAATTTTATAAAACTAAAAAAAGACGGAACAAGACATTTTATGTCTGCCGATGATTATGACGGTCAGCTTATTTTATGTGTGAGAAATGAAGAAATGCTTGATACATTATCTTCTAATATAATAAAATGGATTGATGAAAACCCGCAGGTTGACACAATTTGTCTGTGGCCTAATGACGGTGAAAATGAAACCTGTTTGTGTGAAGAATGTAAAAAATATACAAAAATGCAGAATTATACATATCTTATTGACCAGGTGGCAAGGCGAGTAAGTAAAGTCAGACTTATGTAAAAATAGACCAGCTTGCATATTTTGATTTGAATAAGCCTGAAAACAACGATATTTCTTCATCTGTTGTAATTGACTTATCAACCTGGTTTTCCGGAAAAGAAGGACTCAGAGGAGTCGGCAAAAAAGACGGAAGCTGTATAATCGGAACAAGATATGAGGCTATAGCGAAAGAATGGCAGAAAACAGGAGCAAAAGTATGT
The DNA here is from genome assembly GCA_045577455.1 of Eubacteriales bacterium. Classification (GTDB taxonomy): domain Bacteria; phylum Bacillota; class Clostridia; order Oscillospirales; family CAG-382; genus SIG653. The sequence goes on along the minus strand of JAZNIJ010000214.1, from coordinate 2,660 downwards.
TTTTATAATTATTTTATGGGTGTCTACGGTTCAAAACAAAAGTGGATGCCTATGGCAGACGAAATGCAGGAAATATGTAAATTTTTTAAAGAAAAAGGAATACTTGGTCTTGGTACACAGATGGAAACCTTTAATATGTGGAATAATATATTCAATTTTTATTCCTACGGAAGAACTGCTTATGATTGTGAACTTACATTAGAAGATAACCTGAATAGCTTCTGCAGAATTTTCGGAAATGCTTCAAAAATTGTAAAAGAGATTATTTTATATGGAGAAAGTATAATTGACGGTCAAGGCGAATTAAGCTTTGCCGGTGAATACTTAATGAAAAATATTGACAGAGAAAAAGTTTATTCTATGTATGAAGAAGCTTTAAAAACTGCTGAAACCTCATTTTTCAGAAATAATGTAAGAATGATGAGAATGGTATTTCGTTATTCAGATTTGGAAACAAACAATTCGAGACTTGATGTAAAAGCCGGTGTTGAAACAAATGCTTCCGATGAAAACGGAGAATTATGGTATATGGCTGAAAATTTTGACAGCTTTATATCTAAAAAAGAAGGCTATGGAATAGCAACACCTGCATTTAAAAGAAATGAAGTGAAATTTAGTCCTGATTACTGGTATAAATTGGAGGAATAAAAAATGGCGTATTACATCTCACCGAAATGTGATTTTTGCATATCGGGAATATATGAATTTGAAAAGAATGTTACTTTTAATAAAGAAACAACATTAGACATAAATATTTTTGCAGTTTCAAGATATATTTTATATATAAACGATGAATATATTTGCGAGGGGCCGTGCAGAAGCGGTGAAGATGTACGTTATTATGATAATGTAAATGTTAAATTCAATGCAGGAGAAAACAAAATAAAGGTTAAGGTTATGCATCTTACCGATAAAAAGTATTTTGCAACTGTATTTAAAGAATTAAAGCCTGTTTTGCTTTTTGAAGGAGAAAATATTTTTTCTGATGAAAGCTGGAAAATATCTTTTATAAAAAATCATAAGCTTACACATCCTGACGGTTATCTTTCGTTTCTTCCTGTTTGCGAAGAAGTTTATGGAAATGAAGAAAAAGAAGCTTTTGAAACGGAAAAAGTCGGTGAATTTAACTTTAAAAAAGGCTTTTATGCACCTTGGGGTGTAATTGATAATTATAATCTTCAGAAAAGACCGATTCCCCTGATTTATCCCACAGATGAAATAACCTTTAAAACCGTAAAGCAGGGAGAAAATTTTATCGAGCTTGATGCAGGGGAATACACAACTGCAAAAGTTAAAGTAAAAGCCGATAAAAACAGTAATGTGAAAATTATATATTCCGAATGTTATTCCTTTGGAGAAAGAATAAAGAGAAAAAGAGACGATATAACAGGCGAGATTAAAGGAATGGCAGATATTCTCCATTCAGACGATAATGAACTTCAGTTTGAAACCTATCATTTCAAAGCTTTTCGTTTTATAAGAATTGAATTTGATAAACCAATAATAAGTATAACAGCAAGAAAATTTCATTATCCTTTAAACATAGTATCTTCTTTTGAATGTTCAGATGATAGTTTCAATAAAATGCAGCATATAAGCATAAACACCATGCTTTCATGTATGAGTGATATTATAGTTGACTGTCCGCATTATGAGCAGCAACAATATGTAATGGATTTTTCAATTGAAGCAAATGTTGCAATGCGTATGTCAAATGATTTAAGGCTTATAAAAAAATGTATTTTTGATTTTGCACAGTCTCAGAAATCAAATGGACTTATCTGGGCAAACTATCCTGCTGATTACACGCAGATTATACCGGGATTTTCTCTTTTCTGGATATTCTTATTGAAGGATTATCTTGATTATACAAAGGATATAGATTTTGTAAGCTCCTATGCAGGAACGATAGATAAACTGTTATCTTATTTTGATAACGAAATAAAAAAATACGGTTTTATATCAAAATCATGCTATTGGGATTTTGTTGAATGGTCAGCTGTATGGAAAGAGGGCGAGCCTGAAATTTCGGAAAATGAAGTAATGACTATATATAATTTGTATTATTTATATGCATTAAAATGTGCTGCATATATAGCTGAATTATCGGGAAGAAAATATCTTTCCAAAGACTATATGGAAAGATACAGAGTATTAAAAGATACAATAAATGAGCTTTGCTATGACAAAAAAAGAGGAATGTATCGGGATAGTTCAAATAATAAAGGCACTTATAGTATGCACACAATTATATGGGCTGTTTTATCGGAAATTGTATCTGGAAAAAGAGCAAAAAAAATGATAAATCATTTGGATGATGAAGATTTGGTGAAAACATCTTCTTCAATGAATTATTATTTATTCAGAGCATTGGAAAAAGTAAATTGCTATGACAAGGCATTTGAGTATTTTGACAGCTGGAAACAAATGATAGACTTAAATTGTACAACCTGGTGTGAGAATTTAGGTGTTGGACGAAGTGAATGTCATGGCTGGAGCAGTGCACCGTTATATGAATTTTCTTCAAATATTTTAGGTGTTAAAGTATCGTATGAAAATGAAATAATTATTAAACCGCATTTTTTTGATTTTACTTATGCAAAAGGTACTGTTCCCACACGCTTTGGTAATGTAAATGTAGAAGTCGGATCGTAGCCATG
>JAZNIJ010000213.1:0-13988 GCA_045577455.1 Eubacteriales bacterium | reverse complement strand
GATAAAGTTAAAATTGCGGTTCTTGTTTCAGGTGGTGGAACAAATTTGCAAGCACTTATTGATGCTGAAACAAAAGGAATTATAGAAAGAAGTCGGAGGCCAAGCGGTCTTAGGAAGACAAGTGTTAACTACAACTCCTTGGCTCACAGAACGACATGGCTACGATCCGACTTGATAAAGTTAAAATTGCGGTTCTTGTTTCAGGTGGTGGAACAAATTTGCAAGCACTTATTGATGCTGAAACAAAAGGAATTATAGAAAGCGGAAAAATATCTTTAATAATTTCCGATAATCCAAACGCATATGCTCTTAAGCGTGGTGAAAATGCAAATATTAAAACAGCCGTTGTTTCTAAAAAAGAAATAGTAAATCAAAATCTATTTGAAGAAGAAATTAAAAAGCTGATTTTTGAAAACAATATAGAGCTTATTATTCTTGCAGGTTTTATGACAATTCTTACTTCAGATTTTACATCCTGCTTTCCTAACCGCATAATAAATGTTCATCCATCTTTAATTCCGTCTTTTTGTGGTAAGGGATTTTATGGCTTGAAGGTTCACAAGGCGGCACTCGAAAAGGGAGTTAAAGTTACAGGGGCAACAGTTCATTTTGTTAATGAGATTCCCGATGGTGGTGAAATAATTATGCAAAAAGCTGTTTGTGTTAAAGATGGAGATACACCTGAAATTTTACAGAAAAGAGTTATGGAAGAAGCAGAGTGGATAATTCTCCCGCATTCGGCTCAGCTTGTTTGCTCCAAAATAATAAACGAAAGGTAAATGTTATGGCGTTGTTTAATTTAAAATCTTTACTTTCTGAAAATTCCTATCCTGGTAGGGGTATTGTTATTGGAAAATCATCCGATGGCTCAAAAGCATTAGTTGCTTATTTTATAATGGGTAGAAGCGTAAACAGTCGTAACCGTATTTTTGAAACTTTCAATGGTGGTATGAGAACAAAAGCATTTGATGAATCTAAGCTCACCGATCCAAGTCTTATTATTTATAATCCGTATCTTGGTTTAGATAATATTGATATTATAACAAACGGCGATCAAACTGATACAATTTATAATACTGTAAAAGCAGGAAAAACTTTTGAAGATGCTTTGAGAACAAGAGAGTTTGAACCCGATTCTCCAAACTTCACACCAAGAATATCAGGTATTATCTATTACGGTACCAATGATTTTAATTATAAAATGTCAATCCTTAAGAGTGCTAACGGCAGACCTGAAATTTGCAATAGATTCTTTTATGAATATGGTGCTGAAAAAGGAATAGGGCATTTTATCCATACATATAAATGCGATGGTAATCCAATCCCTTCTTTTTATGGTGAACCCGAAGAAGTTGAAATGCCTTCAAATGCGGAGGAACTTGCAGATTTGATTTGGTCTAATCTTAACGAAGATAATAAGGTTTCTCTTTATGTTCGTGAAGTTAATCTATCAACAGGTGAAGCAAAAGAGATAGTTAGTAATAAGAATAAATAAGGAGAATGGAAATGAAAGAATTTGAACTTAAATACGGATGTAACCCTAATCAGAAACCTTCAAGAATATATATGGAAGATGGAAGTGAGCTTCCCATAGAAATTTTGTGTGGCAGACCGGGATATATAAATTTTCTTGATGCTTTTAATTCGTGGCAATTAGTAAAGGAATTAAAAGAAGCATTAGGACTTCCTGCCGTAACATCTTTCAAACATGTAAGTCCAACATCTGCTGCAGTTGGTATTCCTCTTTCCAATGATTTAAAAAAAGCGTGTTTTGTTGATGATATAGAAGGAATTGATGAATCTCCGTTGGCTATGGCATACGCAAGGGCAAGAGGGACAGACAGAATGTGTTCTTTTGGAGATTGGGTTGCCCTTTCCGATGTGTGCGATGTAACAACCGCCAAAATGATTAAACGCGAGGTTTCCGATGGCATTATTGCACCTGGATATGAACCTGAAGCGTTAGAGATTTTAAAAAGTAAACGAGGGGGACAATACAATATTGTTAAAATTGACCCCAATTTTATTCCTGCTCAAAAAGAGTGTAAGCAGGTATTCGGTATAACATTTGAGCAGGGTAGAAATAACTTCAAAATCGACAAAGATTTGTTGAGCAATATTGTAACAAAAAATAAAAAACTTCCCAAAGAAGGTGTGAGAGACTTAATTATTGCACTTATCACATTGAAATATACTCAATCAAATTCAGTTTGCTTTGCAGTTGACGGTCAGGCAATTGGTGTGGGTGCTGGTCAGCAATCTCGTATTCATTGTACAAGACTTGCAGGAACAAAAGCCGATACATGGTTTTTGAGACAGCACAAAAAGGTTTTAAACCTTCCTTTCCTTCCAAATATTGGCAGACCCGATAGAGATAATGTTATAGATAGTTATATAAACAAAAACGAAGAAGATGTATGTGCAGATGGTATCTGGCAAAAATACTTCACAACCCGTCCTGAGCCACTTACCGATGAAGAAGCGAAAGCATTTCTTGCAACAAGAGAGGGTGTCGCTTTGGGTTCAGATGCTTTTTTCCCATTTAGCGATAATATCGAGAGAGCATATAAGAGTGGTGTGAAATATATAGCACAGCCAGGCGGCTCAATTCGTGATGACCTTGTAATTGATTGTTGCGATAAATATGATATGACTATGTCATTTACAGGAATGCGGCTTTTCCATCACTAAAATCCTTTAATGCTGAAAGGTGATTATAAATGAAAATTTTAGTTGTTGGCGGTGGAGGTAGAGAACACGCCATAATAAAAAAGATAAAACAAAACCCTTCCGTTGAGGAAATTTACGCTTTACCAGGGAACGGAGGCATTGCCAAAGATGCGTTTTGCATTGACATCAAGGCAACAGATATTGAAGCAATAGTAAAATTTGCCATTGAAAACAAAATAGATTATGCAATTGTTGCTCCCGATGACCCCTTGGTGCTTGGTGCTGTTGATTCATTGGAAAGCGTTGGCATACCATGCTTTGGCCCGAATAAAAATGCTGCAATTATAGAAGGAAGTAAGGTTTTTTCTAAAAATCTTATGAGGAAATATAATATTCCCACAGCAGAATACAATGTTTTTAATGATGCTGAAAAAGCAATTGAGTATCTTGAAACTGCTCCAATTCCAACAGTAATTAAGGCAGATGGGCTTGCACTTGGAAAAGGCGTTATTATTGCACAGACACGAAAAGAAGCAATAGATGCAGTTAAGTCAATTATGCTTGATAAGGTTTTTGGAGTAAGCGGAAACAATATTGTTATAGAAGAGTTTCTCACAGGACCTGAAGTTTCTGTTCTCTCATTTACAGATGGAAAAACTGTAGTACCGATGATTTCCTCAATGGATCATAAGAGAGTAGGAGATGGAGATACAGGTCTTAATACAGGCGGAATGGGCACAATTGCACCCAACCCATATTATACCGAGGATGTTGCAAAGCTCTGTATGGAAACTATTTTTATTCCTACAATACAAGCCATGGAAAAAGAAGGCAGAACATTTAAAGGTTGTCTGTATTTTGGCTTAATGCTAACAGAAAAAGGACCAAAAGTAATCGAATACAATTGCCGTTTTGGTGACCCTGAAACCCAAGTTGTTCTCCCACTTTTAAAAAGCGATTTATTAACAGTTATGCAAAGCGTAACAAATGAAACTTTATCAGAAACAGAAGTTGAATTCAGTAAAGAAAACGCATGTTGTGTTATTATGGCTTCGAAAGGATATCCTCAAAGATATGATAAGGGGTTCGAAATAACAATTCCTGAAAATGTTTCAGATAGTGTTTATGTAGCGGGTGCAAAACTTGAAAAAGGTTGCCTTTTAACTAACGGTGGAAGAGTTTTGGGTGTAACAGCTTTAGGAGACACTTTAGAATCTGCAATAAAAAGAGCTTATTGTAATGTAAAAGAAATTAAGTTTGAAAATGCTTATTACAGAAGCGATATTGGAAAAAGAGCATTGGATTCAAAAAAATAATCAGGAGAATAAATATGGTATACAGAGTTTATGTAGAGAAAAAGAAAGAATTGGCAAATGAAGCAAAATCAATGCTTTCTGATTTAACTGTATTACTTGGTATAAAGGGACTTAAGGATGTTCGTGTTTTCAATAGATATGATGGAGAAAATATAACCGAAGAACTCTTTAACTATGCGGTTAAAACGGTTTTTTCAGAACCACAGCTTGACATAACTTATAACAAATTGATGTTGGATGATGCAAGTTTTATATTTGCGGTTGAGTATTTGCCTGGACAGTTTGACCAGCGTGCAGATTCTGCGGCACAATGTATACAAATTATTTCAACAGGAGAGCGCCCAACTATTAAAACAGCTAAAGTATACGCTTTATATGGAAATATATCTGAATCTGATTTTGCTCAGATAAAGAAATATGTTATCAACCCTGTAGAATGTAGAGAAGCATCTCTTGAAAAGCCCGAAACGCTAGAGACAGAATATGATATTCCAACAGAAGTTAAAATCCTTGATGGATTTACTAAATTAGATAAAGAAGGTCTTGAAGAATTTATTAAGTCAAACGGTTTAGCAATGGATATTGATGATATTGTTTTCTGTCAGAAATACTTTATTTCAGAAAATAGAGACCCAACAATAACTGAAATTAAGATGATAGATACATATTGGTCTGACCATTGCAGGCATACAACTTTCTTAACAACAATTGACGATGTTAAATTTGAAGATGAGCTTCTCCAAAAAACATATAATGAATATCTTGAGGTGAGAAAGAATTTAGGCAGAACAAAGAATATCTGTCTTATGGATTTAGCAACAATCGCTGTAAAACATCTTAGAAAAGCAGGGAAGTTGGATAAATTGGATGAAAGTGAAGAAATAAATGCCTGCACAGTTAAAATAGATGTTACAGTTGATGGAAAAAAAGAACCTTGGTTGCTTTTATTTAAAAATGAAACTCATAATCACCCAACTGAAATTGAACCGTTTGGAGGTGCGGCAACCTGTATAGGCGGTGCAATAAGAGACCCTCTGTCTGGTAGAGCTTATGTTTACGGTGCTATGCGTGTAACAGGCGCTGCTGACCCACTTGTTAGTATTTCTGAAACAATTCCTGGTAAGCTCCCTCAAAGAAAAATAGTAACAACTGCCGCTGCGGGATATTCTTCATACGGCAACCAAATTGGGCTTGCAACGGGAATAGTAGACGAAATTTATCATCCGGGTTATGCCGCAAAGCGTATGGAAATCGGTGCAGTAATTGCCGCTGCTCCTGCTGAAAATGTTCGTAGAGAAGTTCCATCTCCTGGTGATGTTGTAATCCTTTTGGGTGGAAGCACAGGTAGAGATGGTATAGGTGGAGCAACCGGGTCTTCAAAAGCCCACGATTCGCATTCAGTTGAAACTTGTGGCGCAGAAGTACAAAAAGGAAACGCTCCTGAAGAAAGAAAGCTCCAAAGATTGTTCAGAAATAAAGAAGCAACCCTTCTCATAAAGCGTTGTAACGATTTTGGTGCAGGTGGAGTTTCTGTTGCTATCGGTGAATTAGCTGATGGACTTGAAATTGACCTTAACTCTGTTCCCAAAAAGTATGAGGGACTCGACGGTACGGAACTTGCTATTTCAGAATCTCAGGAAAGAATGGCAGTTGTTGTTGAGAAAGAAAATGTAGAGAAATTCTTATCTCTTGCAAACTCTGAAAACTTGCAAGCGTGTCCTGTTGCTGTTGTAACAGAGAACCCACGACTTGTTATGAAATGGAACGGTAAGAATATAGTTGACATCAGCCGAGAATTTCTTAATTCAAACGGTGCAGAAAAACATATTTCTGTAACTCCAAGTAAAGCTATTTGGAAAAACAAAGAAATTAAGGGAACATTTTCAGATAATTATCAAGCTCTTGCCGAAGATTTGAATGTTTGTTCAAAGAGAGGTCTTAGTGAGAGATTTGATTCAACAATCGGTGCAGGCACAGTGCTTATGCCGTTTGGAGGTATCAATCAGTTGACACCAATTCAGGCAATGGTTCAGAAAGTTTCTGTTGAAAAGAAACATACAGATACTTGTTCTTTGATGTCTTATGGATATAACCCCTATATATCAGAAATAAGCCCATATCACGGTGCATATTTAGCTGTTGTTGAATCTGTATCGAAGCTCATCGCATCGGGTGCTGAATTTAAGGATGTTTATCTCACTTTCCAGGAATACTTCGAGCATCCTCGTAAAGATGGTAAACGATGGGGAAAGCCACTTTCTGCTTTGCTTGGTGCATTTAAAGCACAAATGGAATTGCAAATAGGGTCAATCGGTGGAAAAGACTCTATGAGTGGTTCTTTTGAAGAGTTGGATGTTCCACCAACACTTGTTTCTTTTGCTGTAACAACTTCCGATGTTAAAAATATTGTATCTCCTGAATTCAAAAAAGCAGGCAATAAAGTTGTTTTATTGAAGCCCGAATACGATGAAAACGGTTTACCAAAAACGGATTCACTTCTTGATGTTTTTGCCAATGTAACAAAACTTCAAAGAGAGGGAAAAGTATTCTCATCATATACAATGGGAATTGGTGGGATTGCGGAAGCAGTTTTAAAAATGAGTTTGGGTAACGGTTTTGGTTTTAAATATAATTCAAATCTGTCTCTCGATGATATTTTCAGTTATTCTTATGGTGCTTTTCTTCTTGAAACAACAGATAGTGTTGATGTTGGCGTTGAAATTGGAAATATAACAAAAGAAAACTCAATTTCATATTTTGATGAGCATATAAATTGCGAAGTTCTAAATTCTATATATGAAAATAAACTTGAAAAAGTTTATAGCTGCAATATAAAGCATATAGATTCAAAAGTAGAAAACTTTTCATATAATGCCAAATCAAATATCGTGTCTAAAATTAAGGTTGCTAAACCAAAAGTTTTAATTCCTGCTTTCCCCGGAACTAATTGCGAATTCGATTCTGCGAAAGCTGTCAGAGATGCAGGCGCAGAAGCAGAAATAATTGTTATCAATAACTTAAACTCTGCCGGAATTCAAAAGAGTATAGAACAGTTCACAAACTCATTGAAAATATCACAGATGATTTTCATTCCCGGTGGTTTTTCGGGCGGTGACGAACCAGACGGAAGTGGTAAGTTCATAACAGCATTTTTCAGAAACTCTGCTGTTAAAGAAGGAGTTACTGATCTTTTGGATAATCGTGATGGTTTAATATGCGGAATTTGTAACGGTTTTCAGGCGTTAATTAAATTAGGGCTTGTTCCATATGGTAAAATTATTGATACCGATGATACTTGCCCAACTCTTACATTCAATACTATAGGAAGACATCAATCTAAAATTGTAAGAACTCGAATTGCTTCAAATAAATCACCATGGTTATCTCTCGTTAATGTTGGTGATATCGTGAGTGTTCCTATTTCTCATGGCGAAGGTAGATTTTTAGCAGATGAAGCATTTATAAAAAAACTTTCTGAAAACGGTCAGATAGCAACTCAGTATGTTGATTTGAATAATAATGCAACTATGGATGTTCGGTATAATCCAAACGATTCTATGTTTGCCATAGAAGGTATAACATCTCCCGATGGCAGAGTGTTTGGTAAAATGGGGCATAGCGAAAGAGTTGGTAGTGGACTATATAAAAATGTTCCAGGTAATTACGATATCCGTATGTTTGAATCTGCAGTAAAGTATTTTAAGTAAATAGTGAGGTTGTAATGTTATGAGCAATATTGTAAGACCTGAAAAAATGGAAAGAATAACCAATGATTTTCTTGCAGAAAAGTTTATAGCTGAGCAGGTTGAAGAAATAAGAAAAAATGTTGGAACAAAAAAAGTTCTTCTTGCTCTTTCTGGCGGGGTGGATTCTTCTGTCGTTGCCGCTTTGCTTATTAAAGCTATTGGAAAACAGCTTATATGCGTTCATGTAAATCATGGCTTGATGAGAAAAGGGGAGAGCGAGGAAGTTATAAAGCTGTTTCGCGATGAAATGGATGCTAATCTTGTTTATGTGGATGCAACAGATAGATTTTTAAATAAGCTCGATGGCATTTCCGACCCCGAACAGAAAAGAAAAATTATCGGTTCAGAATTTATTTTGGTTTTTGAAGAAGAAGCAAATAAAGTTGATGATATTTCTTTTCTTGCACAGGGAACAATTTACCCTGATATAATTGAAAGTAAGGGAGTTAAAGCCCACCATAATGTTGGTGGACTTCCTGAAAATATGAAATTTGAAGGAATAGTTGAACCTTTAATGCTTCTTTATAAAGACGAAGTTCGTGTTGTTGGTAAAGCGTTAGGACTTCCTGCATCAATGGTTGATAGACAACCTTTTCCGGGCCCGGGTCTTGGTGTTCGTTGCCTTGGCTCAATCACAAGAGACCGTCTTAATGCCTTGAGAGAAGCGGACGCAATTCTTCGTGAAGAATTTGATATTTCAGGATTATCAAATAAGGTGTGGCAGTATTTTATCGCAGTTCCCGATTTCAAGAGTGTTGGAGTAAAAGACGGAAAGCGTTATGAAGGATGGCCTGCAATAATTCGAGCAGTCAATACAGTTGATGCAATGACCGCAACAATCGAAGAGATTCCATATACAGTTCTTCATAAAATAACATCACGCATAACAAATGAAGTTGAAGGAATAAATAGGGTACTTTATGACCTCACACCTAAACCTGTAGCGACCATCGAGTGGGAATGATTTCGCACTCAAAAAAGTCTTGAAAATCAACGATTTTTAAAATGGCAAATCCAATTTGATACGATTTTGATACGACGGACTCCGCGAAAGCGGGGTCCGTTTTGTTGTATAACGAAAAGAACGCATACGGCAGCCGCCCGTATGCGTTCTTGCATAAACGTCATGGATATGTGTTGAAAAGTTCACATTTCCGTGGTATAATTTATCTACAAACATAAAATTTAGGGGGATAGGAAAATGAAGAAAGTCGCTATTTTCTTGATATGTATACTTTATTTACTAACACTCTCTGGTTGTGGACTTGTATATATAGATGATTCAAAAGAAAAAACAGCATATAATGATGCTATAACCTCGCTATTTAACGCATTAGATAAAAGAGACAATGAGGCAATTTATAATTTATTCTCTCCTTCTGTTAGGGAACAAGATGAAGATTTAGAAGACCAAATTGACAAATTGTTATCAATATATGCAGGCCCAACTGATGAAATAGGTTGGGATGGTCTTTTGGGCGGTGGAGCATCCTATGATGATGGTAAGCATAGCAAAAACGCCTTCACAAGTTTTCCTGTCCGTTCTGGTAACGCCTATTACTGGTGCTATTTGGACTTGATGTATGAAAAAACTTATGATGACCAACAAATAGGTATCGTTCAATTGGACTTTTACACAGCAGATGAGTATTGTATTTTAGAGTACGATGATAATTTAAAAATAGTCGATTCCGTGGGACTTACTGTTCATGCCGATGCCACAATAGAAAACGAAATAAGATGTATTAGTGGACACCCCCATATGTACTCCACTTCGACAGAACCGCTGAATATTGATGCTGTTAGAAATTTTTTCAAAGTTTCCAACAGTTTTTCTGAATTTACAAAACAGTTTGGACAGCCAAATGCAAAAAACATATACTGCTATTACGAATTGCCTATCGAAAGTGGCGAGCATAGATACCTTCAAATTGGCACGGGCAACGATACAATTTATGGTGCTACTGTTGTAAATGAGTTTGAATATATAGAAACCATCTACGATGGAAACGACTAATTTTCAAAGTTGCATTTGTCGAACGCCTATATTATTCCGGGAATGGTAGTTCTCCGCCGTCATCCGCTTCCGGTTCTTCTTCCACTACCACCGGAGCGACGGGCGGTACGGCTGTCCGAACATCCGCGCCAAAGTAGGATTCCAGCAAATCCGTCGGGAGCACACCTACGCGCTTTTGCTCGTCCAGCCATTCTATGAACTTGCTCGGCAATTGAAGCTTCTTCGTGAGTTGCGTATGCCCTGCGGCATCGTAGCACACATACTGCACACTGCCGTCCATATTAAAGTGCATTGAGGCGCCGTTGATACGGCGCGTTAATTGTTCCCACGCCCCGGCATACTCGTCGCCGTGGTCGCGGTGATACTGCCACCACTGCTCCGGTGTCTGCGGTGCGGTTATCACCACATAGTCAGCAGCAAGCCACTTGTTCCGGTAGCGGCTGTCTACCGACGAGCGGGTGTACGGGTCAAGCAGCTTCAGCAGCGTGGACGCTGCCGCGTTGTCCGGGCGGAAGTCGTCCAGTATCACAAATCGCTGCCCCTCGTACTCACCCAAGAAATCCTTACCGAAGCCCGTGATGTAGGGTATGCCGTAGCCGTGGTCTTGGCAGATGTATTTTGCAAATGCGGTCTTGCGTGCTCCGGCAGGACCGGAGAACCAGTACACCCGCATTTTCTCAAAATGCCCCTCCAGCTTGCGGCGCTTCATATCGTAGTCCATAAGCTGCTTGATTAACCCCCTGTCTGCAATGAATGTTTCCTCGTCTTGATAGTCGGTCATGTTGTATTCGCGAAGCTGCCCGCTCTCAATTAAAGGCTTGTAGTATTCGATGCGGGCGCGCAAGGTGCGCCGCTTCTTTCCGTCATCGCTTTCCACGACGGTGTCATCCTTGGTAGAGCGGCGGTGCAGATAGCGCTCGTAGCACTGCATCCAGTACTCGGATGCATTCACGCCATCGGATGCCCTGAGCGCGGTCAGCGGGTACTTTTCCTTGGATTTTGCGGATGTTGTTTCGTGGAGCAGATAGACCACAGCAGCCTCCCATGATTCTATGGGGCGGGTGTTTACGGAGCGTTCATGCCCCGTATGGTCATCGAACGCCTTCAGCAGTGTCGAGTTCTGAATCTGCGCTCTCAGCCTTACCAAACAATGAAAGTGCGGCTTGACCTCTTTGCCGTCTTTTACATCTTGGTCGTGAACGACCAGGATGTACATTGAAACAGCTGAGATTGTTTTCAGTACTGCGATAAGCTGGTCTACAGTGCAATGGTCAAGGCCGGATTCAATTTCCAGCATAGATGACCACCGATACTGTAGTTTGTCCTCATGCGAGAGGGATAGAAAAGAGTTTTTGCGTGCCATAATAGCCTCCTGTGCCCGGCGTAGTATAGAGAGTTCCGGGCTGGCGATTAGATAATGACAGCGGGGCTATATTCACAGCACAAGCACCGGGCACATTTGCCCAAGTTGCAGTAATCGCAGAAATAACTCCGGGTGTGGGGACAGGTTGTCCCACACCCGGAGTTTCCTATAAACCTTTCTTTTTGTGCTAAAACGCACCCTTTTCTCCGTTTTGGGGTTCTTTTTCTTCTGTGCAGAAATGCAGAAATGATTTTGCCTGAAAGAATAGGAACACCCCGCCAGCACAGGAGAACTGACGGGGCTGATTCAATGAACCTGCGACAAAAGGATGCCGTAGTCCTCGACCGAATAGAATGAGTATCCCGGTCATGGAGCACCCGCGCTCTCCCCGCGGGTACACCTATATTATGACATACCGGAAAGGCATCTGGCAGTTAACTACCGGGAATGTGTCCAACCCCCTTGCTAAAGCCCAGCGGGTATGGTATAATGCTGATACGATGCTTGATACGATTTTCTTGCGGAAACAGCGGAATGAGCAGAAAAATCGCGTCAAAATGGATTGTTTGGCACCATACGGAGCCAATAACGCCGAAAGGCAAAAGAGTGGGAATAATACTACACCTCTGAAGACCCCTTATTTCAAGGGCTTTTGCAGTTCTCGTTTCGCTATTGACAGCAATTTGACAGCAAAAAAGTCAAGATGCTCTGCTTTTTACGGCAGAGCATCTTTCTATTTTGGTATGAATATTAAAAGGGTTTATATTTCAATAACTATCTTGTAATGTTTTGCAACTAGCATACTCCGATAATACAGTTTGATTGTGGATTCAAAAATAAAGATGCGCAAGATAATATTTTTAAAATAATCATATTTTTCTGTAATCTTCCATATGTATTAGCATGGGGGGAAGTTTATGAAAAGAATTATTGCTTTAATTTTATCTTTAGTCACAATAGTTTGTTTTATACCTTTAGTGGAGACTCATGGCGATGATGGCAATGATAAAATATATATTTCTAAAACAGGAGACTTATGGAACGATTATATCAATATGATGAATATAGTTTTTTCGGGTGGTACAATATCGGGTTTATATTATCACAAATTATATGCCGAATATAATTCAAGTGTTGGTGGATTTGTTGTTGTAGAGAAGGTGGCATCTCATTGTTCATATACGAAAAAAGTAGGACAGAATGCTATTGGACTATGTTTTTCATATAATCCTGAATATGAAAGCGGAAATACATTTGGGAAAAAGAATTTTAAAATATGGTCAAAAATCAGAGTTGGAGATGTGTTGATTCCAAACGGATTGGATTTTACAAATAAAACAATAATAACTGAAGGGAATCTTTCAGAGGGGACATTTTCAACAAAATCTTATTTTACAGTTAAATATTTAAAAAGAAATACAGAGCCAACTGCTTATGCAGGTAAAACAATTGTTGCTTTGGGCGATAGCACGACTTGTAATGGTGGATGGACGGAAAAAATATCCGATATGCTTGGATGTAATGTTATAAACGCCGGAGTGAGTGCAAATAGAACAAAAGAAGCGTTGAATCGGTTTGACCGTGATGTTTTGCCATTTTCTCCTGATATCGTTTTAATTATGTTCGGTATAAATGATTGTGTTCAATATTATTATAGTGATAAAACTGTTGAGATATTTAAAGATGAACTTCATCAATTGCATAGCAGATGTAAAACAATAGGAGCTATACCTATTTTTATAACTCCAAATAATATAAATACAGAGAGCTTGAATTATGATAGATATAAAAATTATGGTGGGCTTTCGGAATGTTATCCAAAGTTTATCGAAGCAATAAAAGAAGTTGCTTATGAAACAGATTCTCATTACATTGACATTTATGCAAACTTTGTTTATGATGATTTGCTTTGCGATTCTGTTCACCCTAACTCAAAAGGGTACAATATTTTTATTTCAACAATATCAAATTATATGATAAACTATGCTGATGTTATATGCGCAAAGTTTATGGCAGGATTTGTACCAAGTGGAGAAGGAGAATTGTATATATCTGATGGTTGTATATATATCAATTTATGCAAAGTAAAAGACTTAAAAAAGTATTTTTGCAATGAAATAGTTGTTTATTCGGACAACAATAACAAGTTAAAGGATGATGATTTCCTAATAGAGAATTGCAGAGTTTGTTGGATTGATGAAAACCAAAGCGAGAGAGATTTTATTTCGATAAATCTAATTGAATAAGATATTTTCAATGAAGCAAAACACCATCAGTTATTTATAAACCGACAGTGTTTTGCTTTAAAATATTTGGAAACAAATAGGGAAGTGTGTCTTTAAGTAATTTTAGTAACTATTGTAATTAAGGATAATAACGCCAGAAAAGTTCTTCAAGTCTGTTTTTATATTCCTCATCAATAACATAATGATAACTTGAATGTGGCATGGTTCTTGGAATTATACTTATACTTTCTTTGGGTAATCCATATGAAGAAACAATTGTTGCCATTTCTTCAATTGATGCTGTTTTTTTTATCATATCCCCCCATATCTCCTCAATTCGATACTCACTGTTTTTCCCCGATTTAAGAATACAGGAATAGGAGGTGCTGCCAAGCTGACCTACATATACTTCAAGTCCCTTGAATGTATCAAGTCCAAAAAATTCGGGATATTTTTTCTTTAAATAATCTATATTCTCGTTGTTTGAGGTTTCATTTCTGTTAATTGTGCCTTCTTTAACGGATGTACCGCTATATTCTTTCAGTTTATATCCCCAATTGAAGAAAGTATTATTACCTAAACCCTCAAAGATATAAATATCACCATTTTTCTGCTCTAATAAATAATAGATATAAAAATCATTATTATTTA
>JAZNIJ010000212.1:0-11833 GCA_045577455.1 Eubacteriales bacterium | reverse complement strand
AAATATTTTCCAACAAATTTTCTAACATTGATTTCTTCGAGTTTTGTTTTTCCATTTTCATCGTGAGTCTCTTTTATTGTAGAAATATATATGCAATCCTTTTGACTTGAGTAAAAATTATCATAAACTTGGTCAAATAGCTCATATTCGTAGGGCTTTATCCAATTAAACTCTTTTTCACATATTTTGTTATTGGAATAATCGAAAGAAACAATTGTATTATTTATTTTACATAAATAATAATCATTAAAAAGCATTATTATCTCTTTATCTTCTGTGTTTGCTTCAAAAATAACATTTCCTGCTTTGTCTATTATGTATTGGATGCTATCACTCTGCATTCTGTATTCGTTAGAATAGTTAATTGCAAATGCATAGCCAAAGTCAAAAAAACTTGTAGCATCATCGTAAATGCAGGGAATTACTTCTTCTCCTTTTGAATTTATATATCCATATTTAATATAATCTTCTCCTTTGAGACCTACCAAAGCGAGCCCGTCTTTTGAAAATGGGGCGGCATCTTTGTATATTGGTTCAATTTGAAATACTCCATCGTTATCAATGAAACCGATTTTTCTTGTCATTGGGTCATAAGCAGGTGATAAATTGTTTTCGGAAAAATATGAAACATATATTGCGTCGGACGATTCTAACAATTCACCATTATGATTATAGTAATAAAGGGTGTTTCTGTCGTCTTTGTTGTCTTGTCTATCCTGAGCCAAAAATATAGCTTGATTGTCGTTATATTGAATATCATTATTTGATGTGGAATTTTCTTCGCTGTCGGGCTGAGAGCTGGAATCGATTTCTATCTCGCTAAAATAATTGCTTTCATTTTCGCTAAAATTATCTGTTGAAGCATTATTAGTTTTGTTGTTATTGCACCCCGATAGTATTAAGGCACTCAAAGCAACAACCAAGATTAAAGACAAAGTTTTTTTCATTTTTTATACCTCTTTATGTTTTTTTATCTTCTGCAAAAAATGTATTTTGCAAAATTTACAATAAACCATAATAAAAATTATTCAAGGAGGTGGAGACTATCTCCAAAATCCTTTCCCAAACCTAAATATACCAAATTGGGATATTTACATTATACCATAATGGTATAATTTTGTCAAGAGTAATTTTTGCAAATTATCACTAAAAAGGGGAAGGATAAATATATGAACTTCAGATTAAAAGAACTCAGAAAGAAGAAAAAAATATCTCAATTAAAGTTAGCTCTTGATTTGAATCTGAACCAAAATGCAATAAGCAGATATGAAAATATGGAACGGCAAGCGGATTACGAAACCCTTATTGCATTGGCAGATTATTTTAATGTTTCCTTAGATTATTTGCTTGGCAGAACAGAAAAAAACAATTGGAATTAAATGTTGATTTTGCTTTTATTATTATTATCAATATTAAAATCTAAAAATCTAAAATATCATTTGAATTTTTAAAAAGATGTTGACAAATTGCTTTTTATAGGATATAATATCATTGAAGATGAATTTACATCTTTAGCTTCGCAGATGAGACGAGTGACGGTTCCGACTCGTCGGTAAAATAAAAACTGACCGTGCGAAGATGATGTGTGACGGTTCTGACACATCGGTAAAATAAAAATTGACCGTGCGAAGTTAATTTCGGGGTTAACTCTTTTGAGTTGACCCCTTACTTATTGAATGGAGTGAAAAATATGGATTTTTTAAAATTTGTGCCATAATATCAACAAATTAGGTGTGATTGTGAACCCTAAATAAGTATTGAAAAAAAGAGATTTTTATCTTAATAAGTTAATTGCATTCAATAAAAAAACCTAAAAATAAAACCTATGCTCTCTCAAAATGGGAAAGCATAGGTTTTTTAGTTAAACTTATTTATCAACGATAATAAACGATATTTACCTTTATAAACGATAATCAACACAAATCCATTTATCGTGCAATCAATAAATAGGGAATCTATCGCAGAGGGCGTTAACTTCGGCTCTGATTTCTTCTTCTTTGGATTCAAATTCGGTTGCAACCAGCTTCATCAAGGAAGCAATTTTAATCATTTCATCCTCTTTGAAGCCCCTGGAAGTAACGGCAGGAGTGCCAACTCTGATACCGCTTGTTATGAAAGGACTCTGTGGGTCATCGGGGATAGCGTTTTTATTAACGGTGATGCAAACCTTATCAAGACGCTTTTCGAACTCTTTACCCGTAATGTCAAATGGACGAAGGTCAACGAGCATAAGGTGGTTATCTGTACCCCCTGAAATGAGCTTGAAGCCCTCTTTAAGCAATGAATCAGCAAGAACAGAAGCGTTTTTAACTATCTGAGTCTGATATTCCTTGAACTCATCCTTCAATGCTTCGCCAAAGCAAACTGCCTTAGCGGCAATAACGTGCATAAGAGGTCCGCCCTGTGTTCCGGGGAAGATTGCCTTATCGATTTTCTTTGCATATTCTTCGTTGTTTGTAAGAATAAGACCGCCACGAGGGCCACGAAGTGTTTTATGAGTTGTTGAAGTTACGATATCTGCATATTCAACAGGGTTGGGGTGGAGACCTGCGGCAACAAGACCTGCAATATGAGCCATATCAACCATGAATAAAGCGCCGCATTTATCTGCAATTTCTCTTATTCTTGCAAAATCAATAATTCTTGGATAAGCGGAAGCACCTGCAACTATGAGCTTTGGTTTACATTCCATTGCTTTCTTTTCCATTGCATCATAATCAAGATACTGTGTTTCTGAGCTTACACCGTAATCAACAAAATTGTAATAAAGACCTGAAATATTAACAGGGCTACCGTGGGTAAGATGACCGCCGTGAGCCAAGCTCATACCCATAACTGTATCACCCGGTTTAAGGAAAGCAAGGTAAACAGCAGTATTTGCCTGCGCACCGCTATGTGGCTGAACATTTGCAAAATTAGCACCAAAAAGGCGTTTTGCCCTTTCTCTTGCGAGGTTTTCTGCAACGTCTACATATTCGCAACCGCCATAATATCTCTTTGACGGATAACCTTCTGCGTATTTGTTGGTAAGTATTGAACCCTGTGCTGCCAGAACAGCTTCAGAAACAATATTTTCAGAAGCAATAAGCTCGATATTTCTACGCTGTCTTTTAAGCTCTGCTTCAACTGCCGAAGCAACCTCGCCATCGTATTTTCTCAAAAAGTCTATCATATCCTGAACCATTTTGCAAAAACGCCCTCCTTTAAGAAAGGCAACCTCCACTAATTTTTTCATTTTTCCCATTATATCACATTTGTTCCTCACTTGCAAGAATATTTTATATATTTTTTCAATATATTTTAAAAAAAGCAACATTAAGCTTTTGTGCAAATTGGAAATAACGAAACAGAATCATATAGAGGTGCTTAAACTTGGTGAACTATGCAGAAACTCAAAAAAGAGAAAACAAAAGCAAAGTCGGTTTAATAAAGAAAGAAAAAAACATTTTTCTCAGTGCGGCAATTTTAACGGGTATATCCCTTCTAATCAAAGGCGAAGGGATGATTTTCCGTTCATACCTTTCAGCAAGAATAGGTTCGGAAGGCATGGGGCTTTATCAGCTTATAATGTCTGTTTACTCTCTTTTTGCAACCTTTGCAACATCGGGTTTCACCGTTGCAATTTCCCGACTTGTATCAGAAAAACGCGGTGTACTCACTTTTAAAGAGGGTGAAAGTACATCAAGAAGAATTCTGCATATGGGGTTGCTTCTTGCCCTTGGTATAAGCATATTTGCATCTGTTTTGCTCATGACTCTCTCTCCGTTCATTGCAACATACATACTTAAAGACGGAAGAACTGCAAAACCCTTGTTCATTCTTGGGTTCAGTATGGTTTTTATGGCTGTTTCTGCCTGTATAAAAGGATATCTTCTTGGTTCAGGGCAGATATATAAACCATCTATGGTATCTCTCTATGAGCAGACGGTGAAGATTACCGTTATTGTTTTTTTCTTCAAAACATATCTTAAAACTTCAACTGCCCTTGAAGATTTATGCATAGGTATTGTTTCAGGGCTTTCTCTCGGTGAATTTTCTTCGTTTTTGTTGCTTGTTGTTATGTATATCTGGGGAAAAAGCAAGGAAACGCCTGTTTTGCCTGTTGAAACAAGGAAAGAGAGCTTGCTTTCCGTAAGCCGTGTTACAATGCCAATTGCAGGAAGTGCATATACATCAAGCATCTTGCATACAGTTGAAAGTATTCTCATTCCTGCAATGATGGAAATTGCAATGGGGAGCAAAAGCGATGCTCTTTCATCCTTTGGAATAATCAGAGGAATGGCGATACCTGCATTATTTTTCCCCTTTTCCTTTTTGTCGGCAGTTGTTTCCGTTGCAATACCTCAAATTTCGGGAACAGGAAACAAAGAAGAAAGACACGAAAAAATACAAAAGATAATGAAAACTGTAACTGTATATTCAATTCCTGCAGGAAGTGTTTTTTTCTTTTTTTCAAAGGAAATTGCAACACTTTTTTACGGTAACTATGATAGCGCAAACTGCATCAAGCTCCTTGCGCTGGTAACACCCTTTATGTATATAGAAACCGTTTCAGACGGACTTCTCAAAAGCATAGGTGAAGAAGCAAAAGTTTTCAGATACGGACTATACAACTCTGTTTTCCGACTTATCTTTATTATGCTATTTCTTAAAAATATGGGAGAGCAGGGATTTATACTGATGCTTATTCTTTCAAACACTTTTTCTTTTCTTCTCTGCTTCCTTCGTCTTAAAAAGGTGAGCAAATTCAAGCTGAATTTTATAAAGAGCTTTCTGTTTCCATTCCTTGCATCGGCAGTGCTTTGCTTTGGCGTTGCATTTGTTTTCAGAAATCAATGTGGCGTAAGGTGGGATGTTTTTAAAATTGTGCTGTCAGTATTGCTCTATGTGCCAATTGCGGTTAAGAGTTGAAAATAAATTGAAAGTTGAAAGTTGAAAATTGAGGTAGTAATTATGAATCTTGACACAATATACATTTATCTTCCGGAGCGTTTATCAAAGGCGCTGATAAATTCGGGGTTTACAAACATAACGGAGATACGGCTTCGGGCAGATGCGCCTGCTTCTGTTACCTGCTTTGGAGAAAACATAACCTTTAACGAAAGGGGAGAGAGGGTTGCTCCCCGTCTTGGATTAGTGCTTACTTCCAAAGAGATAAACGACTGTGTGAACGCCCTTTGCAAATATTCAAGATACTCTTTTGAAGAAGCCATAAAAAACGGCTTCATACCTCTTGACGGAGGATGCAGAGCAGGTGTTTGCGGAAAGATGTTTTCGGAGGGTGGCAGGGTTTTATCCGTTGCTGAAATTACTTCGGTTAATATTCGTCTCAACACCTTCAAGCCAGACATTGCAAAAAAACTTTCCGAAAAGATATGCAAAAGCGGTGGGGGAGCTATAATATATTCACCGCCGGGAGTAGGTAAAACAACCTATCTTAAAAGCGTAATTCACTTGCTTTCAACGGGAAAATGTGGCAGAGCGTTGAGAGTTGGGGTTATTGATGAACGCCTTGAACTTGGAGAGGGACTAATTCAAAAGGGGCTTTGCGATATAGTTAGCGGATGCACAAAAAGCTACGGTATTGAGCTTCTCACCCGAACAATGTCCCCCGAAATAATCGTTTGCGACGAAATATTGAAGGATGAAAGCGACGCAATTTTAAAGGGGTGCAATAGCGGAGTTGCCTTTGTATGCTCTGTTCACGCTGAGAGCTTTTTGGGAGTTATAGAGAGGGGATTTACAAAGCCCTTGATTGATGCAGGTATTTTTAAATATTCCGTTGGAATAGAATATTCAGACGGAGAATATAGGTATAAAGAATCAGAAATAAATTTATGATAAAAATTATAGCAGTTATTATTATAGTTGTTTCAGGTGGTTTCCTTGGTAACGCTCTATGCATTATGGAAAAAGAAAAACTTTTCTTACAAGAAGAGTTATCTGAGCTGATTTTCTCTTTATATATAAACATAGAAAAATCAACTAAAACTCTTGACCAAATTTTTAGGGAATTTTTTTTAGGTAGAGAAAATTCTCCGCTTGAAGAAATGGTCAAAAATGAAAAAGGGGTCTACGGTGAAAGAATTATGAAGATTTCTAAGAAGCTATGCTCGGAATATGTCTGTTTGGAGCTATCTCATCTCACTAAAACCCTTGGGACGCTAAACCGTGATGCACAGCTTAAAGCGTTGAAAGACGGAAACGAGGTTTTAGAACGCTTTCTTTCAGAAAGGCGTAAGGAATACGCAAACAAAAAGAGGATATACAGAACAGTTTCGGTGATAGCCGCCGCAGTTTTTGCAATTCTGCTTGTTTAAAAAAGTTAAATGAATTCAGGGGGAAAATATGGATGTTTCTTTGGTGCTTAAAATTGTTGGAGTTGGACTTCTTACAGGGGTTGGAGTGCAGATATTGCAAAAAAGCGGAAAGGATGAGCAGGCAATGTTTGTAACTCTTGCAGGGGTTATAACCGTTATGCTTGTGCTGATAAGGGAAATATCAACATTGTTTAAAACAATAGGAAACATATTCGGGTTGTAATAATGAATATATTTACATATTGCGCAGTATCGTTGCTTTGTGTTTGCGCTGTATCAATTTTAAAGAGCGTTAAAAGTGAAATTACCCCATATGCAATTGCAGGCGCAGGTCTTTTGCTTTTAGGCGTTGCAGTAAGGGAGCTTACGGTAATTTCACAGCTTGAAGAAATAATTGGAAGATACGGAAGCAAAAATATATTTTCACCTTTAATAAAGGCGTTAATTGTATCTCTCCTTTGCCAGATTACCGCAGAGATGTGCCGAGATTTCGGAGAAAACGGAATAGCACAAAAGGTAGAGTTTGGGGGCAAGGTCGTAATTATCTGCTTGTCCGTTCCCATAATCAAGGAGGTGCTGTCAAGTGCAGAGCAGATGCTTTAAATGCTTTTTTTTCCTCCTTGCTTCTCTTATATTTGCATTTCTATCAATAACCGTCAAAGCAGAAACCGAAGAATTTTCATCAGTGCAACAGAACGATAATTCCTGCATAACGGAGAAATATGTTTCGATACAACAGAACGATAATTCCTGCATAACCGAAGAATATATATCAATGCCACCTCTTGAAGATAATTCATACATAACCGAAGAAGAATTACAGGGCAATAAAAGTATATTTTTTCCCGAAAAGCTGTTTGCCATATTTAAAGACGCTTTTACTAAGGGTATCAAATCGGTTATAAAGTGGCTTTCACTCACCATGTCCCTTCTTGTAATTGCGTCACTTTTCAAAGCGTCAAAGTCACTGAGTCAAAATTCTGCCCTTAACTCTGTTTACGATTATTTTGCTGTGCTTTTAGTGTCTGCCACAGCGTATTCCGTAACGGCTCAGGTGTTTGAAACATCAAAAAAGACATTGGATGCTCTCAGCTTATATTTTGCATCTCTTATGCCAATAATGACTGCCTTGCAAATATCGGGTGGCAACAATGCAGTTGCGGCTTCGTCGGGTTCAACTCTTGTGCTTTTTATGTCAACGGTTGAGATAATTTCAGACAAAATACTCATGTCACTTCTTGGGATTGCCTTTGCTCTTGCTATAATTTCTGCTTTGCCATCTTCTGTTAATCTTAAATCCGTATCATCGCTTATAAAAAACACATCAAGCGTAATTCTTGCTTTTCTTTTCTCCATGTTCGGGTTTGTTATGGTATTTCAAACAGCAGTTGCCGCCGCCGCAGACAATGCCGCAATAAGGAGCTTGAAATTTGCATCGGGGGTGTTTATCCCTGTTATCGGTAATATGCTTGGGGAAAACATAAAATCCCTTATAACTGCCGTTGGAACGGTTAAAGCGTCGGTTGGTGCAATAGGGGTTGTAACTGTATTTTCAATTGTATTGCCGCCAATTATTTTCACCGTTATGTACAAGCTGTCAATTCTTGTCTGCGCTATACTTGCCAAAGTTTTAGGGCTTGACAAAGAGTCGGAGTTTCTCTATGAAATCAACTCTCTTTTCAATGTTCTTGTTGCCATTATGTGCGGGATAAGTATGCTTTTCATTCTTTCAATTGCAGTTTTTGTAAAAACAGGTGTGAGTGCTTAAATGGTCTATCATTTGTTTTAAAACAGATGCGAGTGTTTAAAGGTGATATATGAGAAATTTTTTTATGCTTCTTCTTGTAACAGGTGTTATTGGGTCTTTTGCATCAATATTGTCAGATGGCTCGTCTGTTGGTAAATATGTAAAGTATATTTCTGCCCTTATTTGTGTCCTTGTTATAGTAAGTCCACTTTCAACAACGGTTCCCAAATTTGAATTTGAGCAACCGCAGATAAGCATGAATGATACAAGCTCACTCCTTTATGACAGTGCGATAGGTATAACGGAAAAACAACTCAAAAACAAAATAATTGAAAAATTCGGAATAATTCCAAAGGATGTAAGCATAAAGATAGATGGGGATGAAAAGATAGCGGTAACAGTTGAACTGCAAGAAAAGGATTTGAGTTTAAAATCACAAATTGACAGATATATTTTATCGATTATTGAATCATGATTTATTTCAAATGGAGAAAAGCCAATGAATAAGCTACAAAAAATACTTAAGATAAAGGGAATTGGGTTTATTCTTCTTGCATTTGTTGCAGGCGTTATACTTCTTCTCTACCCACAGGGCAAGGAATCAAAATCTACCGAGGTTGCACCCTCAGCTCTGTATGCTTCGTCCCTTGAATCACAGCTTGAAAGTATACTTCGTGATGCAACAGGGAGCAAATGCCGTGTTATGATTACTTTTGACGGTGGATATTCTTATTCCTATGCAACAAACGAAACCCTTGATACTGTATATAGCGGTGGGGAAGTTGCTTCTAAAAATGTTACAAAGGAATATGTTATAGTGTCAAAAGACGGTGAAGAAGCTCTTGCATTACTGAAAGAAAATCTACCATCTGTAAAGGGAGTGGCTGTTGTTTGTAGCGGTGGAGAGGGGGAAAGAAACGCTGTTGTTTCCATTGTTAAAGCATTGTTTCAGCTTCCAAATGAGGCGATATGCTGTGTTGCAGGGTGATTGATTTTTAATGTAAACCGTGCCAGGGTGGTTGTTTCTTAATGCAAATCGTGTTAGGGTGGTTTATTTATTATTTATCCGAGTTTAATACCAACAGGTATAAAACATAAAAAACGAAACCGGAGGGTACATATGAAAGGTTCTGAAAGTAAAACTAAATCTTTATGGGAGAAGGTGAAAAGCTATGATTACAAAAAGCTGCTTAATTCTAAAGCTGTAATAATTGGTGGGTGTTGTTTGCTCATTGCCGCCGCTATTGGTGTTACAATGCTTATACCAACGTCCGCAAATGAGGACGAAGCAGGGAAGGTGCTTGGAAATCCTATTCTTGTTGGTGGGAATCAAAGCGGCGTTGTTGAAAGTGAAGACACAGATGTTGTAGAGGATGACGAGTATTTTTCAACTGCAATACTCAACCGTTCCAAAGCACGCGACGAAGCAATTTCCGTGCTTCAGACTATAGTTGACAGCGGTGATGCACTTGCAGACACCAAAGAACAGGCGTTGGCTGACATTGCTCAAATAGTTGAAGAAATGACGTTGGAAGCAAACATCGAAGCGTTAGTCAAAGCAAAAGGGTTCTCAGAATGTGTTGCTGTTATCTCAGGAAACAAAGCAAATGTTATTGTTCAAAGTGAGGGGCTGCTGGAAACCGAAGTTGCCCAGATTGCTGAAATCGTTTATTCCGAAGCAGGTATCACCCCTTCCAATCTCACCCTTGTAGAAAGGTCCTAGCGGACGGCTAATGTCGTAGTTACTCCGATATAAATTGTAGCTCCGATGCTCGGTCCTAGCAGACGGGTCCTGGCGGACGGCTAAACTCGTAGTTACTCCGATATGAAGTGTAGCTCCGATGCTCGGTCCTAGCGGACGGCTAATTTCTTTGGCAATTGATAATTGAAGGTTGGAAAGCAATAGTTTTCAATTAGGCATATCTATTTGATTGTGTAATTTTAAACCAATCTTCTTTACTCTCAAATACATAAAAATATGCAAATAAAAACGCTACAGAATCCGAAAATGTCTGTAGCATTTTTATTTGGTTTATTTATTAAATAACACTCACGTAAGAGCATTATATGTGAACCGCTTATGCTGAGGTTTTTGATAATATCCCATCCTCACGAATAACTTTAAAGTATCATTTCTTATATTGTTCTTTTTGAACTTATGCGTTTCACAGCATTTTGTATTTTATCTTTAAAATTATTTCGGTTGGTGGAAATATATTTGATGTATCGTAAAGTAAAATACTTTTAATGTATGCACTTGTTTTCCTTATGCATTTTTATTGTAATTAAAAGTAAAGAAATGTGTGCAGGTATAATATATAATTTGTGTAAAAAGAATGATATCGTTGCGATATAGCTGTAATTTTTCATGGATGAAAACATAAATAAAACGATAATTCCTATAGTTATGCATGCGGGAACAATAGCGCAAAGGTTATTGCGCATAAGAATAAAAGCAACTATATATCCAACTGCAAGTAAAGAACAATATATCAAATCCCTATTGATTAGCGAAAGATCGTATTCTGATGATTGATAAATACTATATGCAATTTCAAATAAAGCGGGTATAAGGAAAATGGTAAAAATTGTAGAGTATGATTTATTTGCGTTTGCAGATTGCCTAATTGTGAGCGCGGAAACGAACATATGAATTGAAGGCATAAAAATGATCAAAGGCAATAATATGCAATATATTCCTTCAACAATATCAAAATCAAACATATATTTGTAATAGGGTATATTGCTATAGTATGAAGATAAAAGATAGCAAATACCAAAGCTAAAGGCAATTATGGAAAAAATTTTGATTGCGGTGCTAATACCGTCGGTAAGCTGTTTATATGCATACGGTCGATTGGCATTTGGGTATGTGTTACCTTGGTATGCGTTGCCTTGGTATGCATTACCCTGATTTGGGTATGCGTTGCCTTGGTATGCATTACCCTGATTTGGGTATGCGTTACCTTGGTATGCGTTGCCTTGGTATGCGTTGCCTTGGTATGCATTACCTTGATTTGAGTATGCGTTGCCTTGGTATGAGTTACCCTGATTTGGGTATGCGTTGCCTTGGTATGCATTACCCTGATTTGAGTATGCGTTACCCTGATTTGGGTATGCGTTGCCTTGGTAGGAGTTACCCTGATTTGAGTATGCGTTACCCTGATTTGGGTATGCGTTACCTTGGTATGCATTACCTTGATTTGAGTATGCGTTACCTTGGTATGCGTTACCTTGGTTTTGGTATGCATTACCCTGATTTGAGTATGCGTTACCCTGATTTGGGTATGCGTTACCTTGGTATGCGTTACCCTGATTTTGGTATGCATTACCTTGGTATGCGTTACCTTGGTTTTGGTATGCGTTGCCTTGGTTTGGAATATTGTTTTCGAAAATAGTATTATGATTTTGTTCGTCATTAGTGTTTTGGGCTTCAAAAGGGGTATTACCATTATCCTTGTCCATAAAACAACCCTCCATTTATTTATTTAACATATTTGATATTTTAAAATTATTCATTATAAATATTTAAAAACTCTATTTTATAACACAGTTTGTACTCTCATATAAAATACATCTTAATTTTACCATATTATACTTTTTTTGTCAATAAAAAAACAAAATATATTTGTGTCAAGTAGTTCTGGGATTTTTTAAAAGAAATATTTTGAAGAAAAATGAGAACAAGCGTTAAGAAGGACGGAAGTTCCAGTAACTTTTCCGGAAGAAAATCCGGAAGGAAAATATTCTTTCTCAAAAATGCTCC
>JAZNIJ010000211.1:0-106689 GCA_045577455.1 Eubacteriales bacterium | reverse complement strand
TGATAGATTCGAAGGCGAGTTTCTTGACAACGAAAAATGGAACGGCTCAGGAATAGAATGCGGAAAAAAATTCAGGTATTCTAACGGAAAGAAAAGCAAATCTTTCTTTTAATTTAGTACTTTGGGTTTGGGACTTTTTGTAGGGGGCTTTTTGAAAAAAGCCCCCAAACCCCAAAAACTTTAATCCCCTTCGGGTTATAGTGTTGCTTACATACCATATTTTAAAATCTCCCAAGCCCAAAAACTTTAATCCCCTTCGGGTTATAGTGTTGCTTACATACCATATTTTAAAATCTCTCAAGCCCCAAAAACTTTAATCCCCTTCGGGTTATAGTGTTGCTTACATACCATATTTTAAAATCTCCCAAGCCCCAAAAACTTTAATCCCCTTCGGGTTATAGTGTTGCTTACATACCATATTTTAAAATCTCTCAAGCCCCAAAAACTTTAATCCCCTTCGGGGTTATAGTGTTGCTTACATACCATATTTTAAAATCTCCCAAACCCCAAAAACTTTAATCCCCTTCGGGGTTATAGTGTTGCTTACATACGCTTTCGGGTTTGTTGTGTGGCTCACCCATCGGGCACATTTTTATTCTATTATAATAATCATAAAGAGGTTTAACTATGAAATTTAATGTTGATAAAGAATATTTACTCAAAACTCTTGAAAAAATTCTATCCGTACCAAGTCCAACAGGATATTATGTGAAGCTCTGCCCTGTTATGGCAGAAATTGCATCCGAGATTGGATTCAATGTTACATACGACAACAAAAGCACAATATACATTACTCTCGATGGAGAAGACAACTCCAAGACCGTCCTCATCGGCTCTCATCTCGACACGCTGGGTATGGTTGTGAGAAGCATCGAAAGCAACGGTATGCTTCTTTTCAAAAATCTTGGCGGGGGTCTTATTCCAAGCATGGAGGGCGAAACCGTTACTGTTCACACCCGAGACGGCCGTGAATATACGGGTCTTATTATCTGCAAATCTCATTCTGTTCATGTTTTCGATGATGCAAACACGCTTCCGAGAAACGAAAATACCCTTAGAATTCTCCTTGATGAAAATGTAAATTCAAAAGAAGATGTTAAAGCGTTAGGTATACAAAACGGTGATGTTGTTTCAATTGAACCACGATTTCAGCTCACAAGTAACGGTTATGTAAAATCCCGTTTTATTGATGACAAGGGAGGCGTTGCTGTTTGCCTCACTGCGCTCAAATTTATGTCAGAAAACAATCTCAAACCAAAATATAAAACCATCTTCGCTTTTCCATTCTGCGAAGAAATAGGACTTGGCGGAACATATGTTCCCGAAGGTGTTTCCGAGTTTGTTTCCGTTGATATTACCCTAATAGGTCCTGAACACGATGGTAATGAACGCTCAGTTAGTATTTGCGCCAAGGATTCCGCTGCACCATATGACTATCTTCTTACAAATCGCCTTATTGATTTGGCAAAAAAAGCAGAGGTTAATTATGCTGTTGATGTATTCTTCAACTACAGCACCGATGCCAATGCAGCACTCAGGGCAGGAAACAACCTTAAAAATGCTGCTTTTGGTATGGCCGTTTATTGCAGCCATGGTATGGAACGCACCCACACAGATGGACTTGTTGCAAGTGCAAACCTTCTTTTAGCTTATTTATTAAATATATAAAAACAAATCACAAACAGCTATACTGTCATTTTTGAATAATCGTCTTTTTTCTGCAAGTTTCTTTGTTCATTTTATTAAATATTTTCTTCAGAGCTTGACAACTCAAAACAAAAATGATATCATACGCTAAATGAACAATTGTTTGTTTATTTTCTGAATTTCGTTTAAATAAAAAGACCTGTATTCATATAATCGACAGGATAAATTATTTTTCAACTAAACATTAGTTTCAGTCAGATAAATCCGTCAAAGGGAAAGCTCCAATCAGCCCTGTGTCCCCAACGGATACCATAAATTAGAGAGGTGATTTTATGTACATTCAAAAAAAAGCTCTTGCAGTTCACGATATTTCATGCATTGGCCGTTGTTCTCTCACTGTTGCGTTGCCAATAATGTCTGCTGCCGGAATAGAGACCTCGGTACTCCCAACAGCAATGCTCTCAACCCACACAGGTGGTTTTACAGGATACACATTTGCAGATTTCACCGAAAATCTCCCCCCAATAACAGAGCATTGGAAAACATTAAATAGAAAATTCGATTGCATTTACAGCGGATATCTTGGCTCAGAAGAACAAATCTCCATCGTTGAAGGGCTTTTCAAAGACTTTTCAGGAGAAGGTTGCATTAAGCTCGTTGACCCAGTTATGGCAGATAACGGCAAATTTTACTCCATATTCAACGAGGATTTTGCAAAGCGTATGGCTTCTCTCTGCTCTCAAGCAGACATAATTATTCCCAACATAACAGAAGCGTGTTTCCTCCTCGGTGAAGAATATGTTGAAGGTCCATACACAGAAAGCTACATCAACAATCTTTTGGAAATGTTGCTTTCCTTGGGCGTTAAAGGTGTTGTTCTTACAGGCGTTCATTTTGACGATTATAATTTA
Source organism: Eubacteriales bacterium (assembly GCA_045577455.1). GTDB lineage: Bacteria > Bacillota > Clostridia > Oscillospirales > CAG-382 > SIG653. Next base: position 104,131 of record JAZNIJ010000211.1, on the reverse strand, counting down.
GGTGCTGCATCCGTTACTATGGGCGAAAAACCAACATACTATTTCAGAAAGAAAATTGACGGATATTTCCACGGGACAGGCGATGTTTTTGGAAGTGCACTTGGTTCTGCCCTTCTTAACGGCTTCAATCTTTCCGATTCAGCAAGAATTGCTGTTGACTATACCTGCAACTGTATTGAGCGCACGAGCCGTGAAAACACAGATATTAAATACGGAGTAAACTTCGAAAACGAAATACCAGGTTTTCTTAAACTCCTTAAAATTATTTAATCTGTAATTTTAAAATTAAATCTATAGTAAAAAAGGATTCCCTGTCAAAAAACAGAGAATCCTTTTTAATATTTTTCAATGCAATATTGTTTTTCATATGAAATATTCGGCTTATGCCGAATGTGAAATAATTTCCTTACGGAAATTATGAAACATCTCCCTTCGGTCGATGTGAAATGAAATTTGCCCACATTCGCTTTAGCGAACATTTGCAGAGTAAATATGATGTTTCTTAACCGTGTTTCGCAATGATGCGATGTTTGCCCGCTGTCCGTCGGCACACATCATTAGGCGCAGCCGTCATCATTGGCGTAGCCAACATCATTTACCGAAGGCAAACATCATTCAAAAAAGCACTTTTGTCTGATGACAAAAGTGCTTTTTGTTGGCTTAAACGTGATAAAAGGTGTCTGAATGGGGGTAAAAACGAACAAAAGGTGTCTGCTTGGGCTCCGTGCATATGTTCGACAAATTGGAATTGGTTAACTCTTATTATATGCTATTGATATTTCCTTGTCCTTCATCTCTGAAGCTCTAAGAACAACAATTACCGCATCATCGTTCCAAGAAATAGACGCAATGTTGTGTTCGCTCGCATTTGCACCATCATCGCTAAGCTGAGTAGATACACGCTCAATAATTTCCCCATTACAATTTTTAAGGGTTAATCTAACATCCGTTGGACCAAAAGGCCATGCAGGGTCACCCATTTGCTCAAAAACAAGCGAATATTCTGCATCGGGACTATGATAAGTTGCGATTTCCTTTGGAAGCATAAAGTTGAATGTGCCGTTCCCAAAAGCAACAACTAAAAGGTAACCGCCAACTATTAAGGCTACTACAATTGATAATATTATCAATATGATTTTTCCTGCTTTGTTCATAATATACTCCCTCCGTCAAATTCTTATTTATCGGTTAGATTATACCATACAACCGCAAACAAATCAAGGCGTAGCCTTGTATTTCATCCGCAACTTGTTGCGGTATATCATCAAAACGAAGTTTTGTATATCATCAAGCCGCAGGAGGATACACGTTGGCGCGTGATGAGATACAAGGGCGGCTCGCCGCCCTTGATGATATACGCCGCACTTCGTGCGTCGATGATATGCCAAGCCTGCGGCTTGGATAAACAAAAAGAGAACTTTTGGTAGACAAAAGTTTTCTTTTTGTTGGTGGGGGAAGGTGGATTCGGACCACCGAAGTCAGTGACAACAGATTTACAGTCTGCCCCCTTTGGCCGCTCGGGAATTCCCCCTTATCGGTTAAAAAATGGAGCTGGTGAAGGGAGTCGAACCCCCAACCTGCTGATTACAAATCAGCTGCTCTACCATTGAGCTACACCAGCATCTCTCAACCGACGAGATGTATTATACCACATTCATTTTCAATTGTCAATACCTTTTTGTAATTTTTTTTGAATTTTCCAAAATTTTCTCGAATTTTTCTTTTTTATTTTCATCCTTATTTCAGGATATTATAAAAAACATTATTCCGAACTTTTCCCCAAAAGAGCTTTAAAACAACGATTTTGCCCACGCCTCGCATTCTTTTGTTTCTTTAAGCCCAAGCTCCTGCCATATACCCGCATAATATATGCCCCTATCTGTTGCACACGAGTTTTTTCTATTCCCTACAACCGAATTAACATCATATACCGTGTTTTTTATCCATGTCGCCTTATTACATCCCTTAGCCGTTAATACTCGTTTTTCATCATATCTGAAAACACCTGCACCGGACATATTTTCGTTAAAAGAAAGCTTTTCTCTCGCAACAAACATAACATTAGAAGGGTTGCAAATTCTTTCCTCGTTTGCGTGGGGATGCCAGGAATACTTCAAAAAATCCTTTTTGTTTGTTATTATCTTTCCCACCTGAAGATATCCCCATATAAGCTGTATATCATTGTTTTTATAAAAATCATCTGTCTTTTTTACAAAACGATACTTTTCACCACTTCTTTCAACAAAATGATAATTACCAAAGAAAAGAAACAAATCACCCTCTGCAACACCAACACTGCTTTGCAAATACATTGAAGAAGAATTTATTTGTCCAAAAACAGGACACCATCCTTTAATTCCCTTTTTTCTATTGCTCAAAGTCAGGTCAGGGTCAACATGGCAAGTTGCACCCCCTTTATATTTCAAATCTGAAACTAACTTTTGATATGAATCTTCATTATAATATAAATTGTCGTATCTATCTGAATCACAAGATGGTATTGGTAAAGGTATCAACCGTCCATTTTCCATTATTGGGCTTGGAATTCCTCCGTTAGAAGAATCAAACCCTTTTCTGCTTAAAATCACCTTCATAAATATACCACCTTATATGTAATTTATTAAATTAAGAATCAACGCCTGATATCAAACTGCGGTATTCAGCATCCAAAATCATATTACAAAGTGAAAAAGCTAAATAATCAAGTGCCTTTTAAAATTCCAACTCATTTCCGATGTTCATATGTTTTTTCTGAGTTAATTGGCATTTAATAATATTTTCGTCAATAAATTTTATCCGTCAGAACAAAAACAAAGTTATTTCACAATACAGTCATATGAATTCCAATCGTAAATTTCATACTGTATTTGAGGTTTAAATAGCTTTGATATAAAACTTCTCGGCCTTTTGATCATTTGTTTCACCTGTTCAAATCCCTGTTTGCCCATAAGCTCATCATCGTCATCCAAATCAAACGTGGCATCTCCAAGCCAACTTTTCTTTTTTATATTGTTTTTAACTATTACAGCTAATCTCCCACTTTTGATTTTATTGATTATTTTAACTAATTCCGTAGCAAGAGTTTCTTCAGCGTGGTCAAATAATTCAAAACAATAATCTCCAAACCTTAAATCAACAAAAACAAAATCATTATTCACTTCATTGAACTGAAGCTCAATATTCTTTTTCCCATTATTACTCGCTATAGTCAAAGCTATAACCTTGCAGTCTTTTGCATTTTCAATGTATGGAAACATTATTGTGTGAAGCCAATATTCTTTTTCATTTAAATATTCGAACATATCAAAATATATATTATTATTAACCAGCAGATCTTTTGCTTCATCCAATTTCACACAATCACCTCTTTTAAACATTATAACACAGAAAAGGGATTTCGCAACCTTTTTTTATTTTTACTTACTACATTTATCTGATTATTTGATGTAAATATTTCTCAAAGTATATTTTAGCAAAAACGAGAAAGTTGAATTCGACTTTAGAATTTTTCCTTCTTTCTGATGCAAAAAAGGATACCTTTTCGGTATCCGTTAGTTTTTGTGAAAGAACAGTGAAAAGGTGTGTGATTTTGCGCTGTTAACTACTCGACAAAAATTGGAGATTGTCTCGATGTATCAGTCCTCCGTCTTTATCCTCCAAAACAGTTTTTCAGCAATTACATAAGTACTGTGGTTTCCGTTAGTGGAAATCGGTTTTTCTTCCGTATAATTTATGGGATTAAAACCATCACAATCCGCCCACACTATCAGCTTGTCATCACGAGTTTTACCAAGTAGGTCACTATGAAAATTCAAATATGCACAAAAAATGTCGCAGAAATAATTATCCTCCCAGCCAACAATATTACATTTTCTTGCTCCTGTAAAACGAAGTTCAATAGGTTTATTACACTGACTATGTAATATCATTTCAATGCTATGATCAAGCAATCCGCCATTTGCCATAGCACCCTCATCATCAACAAATGCTCCGCTATGATAGCTTATTGATACTATACAGCTATCGTGAAAGTCGCTATATTCTTTCATCAAATTTTCGATATCAATTTCATTTTTTATTTCATTCCACATATAGCACCAAAACTCCTTTCTTGATTTCCGCAATAGTTCTTCGTCTAATTCCTATTATCAGTGAGTTTATTATATCACACTTTGGTATATAAATCAAGGCGTAGCCTTGCATCTTTAATGAAATCGTGCGTTGCACGATGAAATCCTCGCGATGCTCGGATGAAATCTTCGGCGTGCCGCCTCAGATGAAATTAAATCCGCCCTATTTCTCCCCGCGAAGCGGGATTTCATCGCGAAGCGATTTCATCCGCCGCAGGTGGATTTCTTCCGCCAAAGGCGGATTTAGTTGAAAAAAGCACACATTGTCTTGGTAGACAAATGTGTGCTTTTTCTGGCGGAGAAGGAGGGATTTGTTCTCGCCTGCAGGCTCGGTCAGGGTGCGGGAAAAGTGTCCGCCGGACACTTTTCTTACACGCACCCGTTCAAATCCCTCCTTCTTTCTGATGCAAAATAATAGAGCATACACCTGCGTGTATGCTCTATTATTTTGGCGGAGAAGGAGGGATTTGAACCCTCGCGCCGCGGTTAACGACCTACACCCTTAGCAGGGGCGCCTCTTCACCACTTGAGTACTTCTCCATCGTGAAAATATAAACATTATTAAGTTGTTTCCTTCTGCCACTTCATATTGCTTTTGCAATATACACAGCACAAGCTGTCTAATTCTTCTATACAGCAATAAAATTGCTTGGCGGAGAGAGTGGGATTCGAACCCACGGCCCGTTGCCGGGTCACTGGTTTTCAAGACCAGCTCCTTAAACCGCTCGGACATCTCTCCTTGACAGCTTTATTATTATAATATATAATTGCGAATTTGTCAATACCTTTTTTTATTTATTTATGGGATTTTTAGCAGAAGTGAATTCCCAAAGTGAATTCACTTTTTTTTCAAAGAAATTAAAAAGAAATCAAAAAAGTATTGCCTTTTTGTTTTTGTTATGTTACAATAAAAATGAACTATAAATTTTAATATATGAAAGTCGGATTTTCTTATGGATAAAATAATAAAAAAAGTTTTAGTTGTGTTTGGAACTCGTCCAGAAGCTATTAAAATGTGCCCTTTAGTTAACGAATTAAAGTCAAGAGAACACTTAAAAACTTTGGTCTGTGTTACGGGACAACATCGTCAGATGCTTGATCAAGTTTTGAATGCCTTTGAAGTCAAACCTGATTATGATCTTTCTATAATGAAAGCAGGCCAATCCCTCTTTGATATAACCACCAATATTTTGCAAAAAATTAAAGAGGTTTTGGAGGAAACTCATCCTGACATTGTTTTGGTTCACGGTGATACTTCTACCACATTTGTTACTGCTTTAGCGTGCTTTTATATGCAAATTCCCGTTGGTCATGTTGAGGCAGGTCTCAGAACCTATGATATATATTCCCCTTTCCCAGAAGAATTCAATAGACAAGCTGTAGGTATAATAAGCAAGTTTAACTTTTCTCCCACCGAAACAGCAAAGAACCATTTGCTCAAAGAAGGAAAATGTCCCAACAGCATTTATGTTACGGGGAACACCGCCATAGATGCATTGAAAACAACAGTAAAAAAAGATTATACACATCCTGAATTAGAATGGGCGAAGGATAGCAGATTGATTCTAATAACAGCGCACAGAAGGGAAAATTTAGGAGAACCGATGAAAAACATGTTCAGAGCAATAAAAAGAGTTATTGATGAACATGACGATATTAAAGCAATTTATCCCATACATATGAACCCAGTTGTCAGAAAAACCGCAGAAGAAATATTAGGAGACAATGATAGGATTCACATCATTGAGCCGTTAGATGTTTTAGACTTCCACAACTTCCTTAATCAGAGCTATTTAGTTTTAACTGATTCTGGTGGAATTCAAGAAGAAGCACCATCTTTGGGAAAACCCGTATTGGTTATGCGCGATACGACAGAAAGGCCTGAAGGAATTGAGGCAGGCACTTTAAAATTGGTTGGCACAGAAGAAAAAACTATATACAACTGTTTCAAATCATTGCTAACATCCAGCGAAGAATACTCAAAAATGTGTACTGCCAGCAACCCTTATGGAGATGGTTTTGCTTGTCGCAGGATAGCTGATATTTTAGAGAATAATTTATAATAATTACTTGAGGTTCATATGAATAATTTAGTTAGTATTGTTTTGCCTGTTTATAATGGTGCTAAATATCTTAAAAAAAGCATAGATAGCATTATAAAGCAAACTTATAAAAATTGGGAGCTTCTTATTTTAGATGATTGTTCCACCGATGAAACTCCCTTAATATCAGAAGAATATGTTAAATCAGATGACAGAATAAAATATTTTCGCAATGAACACAACTTAAAATTGCCAGGAAATTTAAACAGAGGTTTTTCGTTATCAAAAGGAGATTATTTAACCTGGACATCGGATGATAACAAATTTCATACCACTGCAATTGAAAAAATGGTAACAGCATTGCAAAATTCCAACAATGCTCAGTTTGTATATGCTTCATATAATACTATAGATGAAAACGACAATATAACTGACTATTATATAGTTGATAAGGATTATAAAAACATAATCGTTGGTTCTAACTGTATTGGCGCTTGCTTTATGTATACAAGAGCTGTATATGAAAAGATTGGAGACTACGATTTGGATTTGTTCTTAACGGAAGATTTCGACTATTGGCAGCGAATTCTTGCAAATTTTGAAGCAGTTTCAATCAAAGAGATTTTATACGACTACAGAAAACATGGTGCTAACCTCTCAAGCACAATGAAGAAAGAAAAATTTTACACTGCTTATAAAAAGATGCTTCTGAAAAATCTCCCATCATTTGGCAAACTTAATATTAAGCAAAAATTCTTCTTCTATAACGCACTTAATACATGTGAAAAATGCCTAAAATCTGATGGTCATAAAAAAGTAAACATAAAAAGTTGTTTTTATTCCTTCTTGTACTCGCTTATATATATCGCACCTAAGAAATTCAAACGTATTTTTAAAAAAATTACAAATAGTAAAACAAAATAAAATTAGTAACCCACCATCGAAATATTTGGTGGGTTATCTTTATATATAATAGACATAAAAACGACAAATAATTGATATTAAAAACACTTTTGGAATAATTTTATATATGTTATTTTAAAATTATATCCCTGATGTACCAAAAGGTTCAAAAAGCAACAGCCATACATTAACACTCGCATTAAAAAATGGGGCTTTTAACAAGCCCCATTTATTATTTTGGATTGCTATAAGTTACAACTTTAATAATGCCGGTTTTCTTGTTTACTCTCAAGGGATACATCCAGACATGACGGCCTGCCCAGCTTTGATTTGGTTCAGAGTTCCCATGGAAAACCATCCACATGACGCCATTTTCATCTTCTGTAACGGAGCAATGGCCAGGACCATAGATTCCATTATTCGTATGCATAATTGGTTCTGAATGTTTTTCCCAGCTCTTTGCGCTTGTTACTTCTCCACCCTTAAATGTAAGCTGACCGATACAGTAATCGTCGCACCAGCTTCCGCTCGCAGAATAAAGAATAGCGATGTAGTCCCCTTTAACAATTACATATGGACCTTCGTTAACAAGACAACCTCCACCTTGTTTTTCCCAAGCATATTCAGGTTTTGAAATCTTAACACGCTTTTCTTCCAACTCTGTTGGAGAAATCATTTTTGCAATATATAAATTCTGCTGAATATTTGCTGTGCCATCCCAACCTGACCATACATAATAATATTCGCCCTTATAATTAAACACAGTGCCATCTATTGCCCACTTATCCGTTTTATCGGTAATTTTACCACACATAACAAATGTATTAAGAGGACTTTCTTCTTCACATTTAAGAACAAACATTCTATGGTTATCATTGTTGCCATCATCAGCAGCAAAGTATATATACCATACACCATCAATATAATGAAGCTCGGGCGCCCACATATTGCATGAATATTCAGTACCAGCAGGAGGAGCAAAAACCGCAGTTGCCCCATCATTTGATATATTTCCTAAAGAGTCGAATTCTTTAATCCATATCCTCTCGCCCGCACTGAAACAATAGTAATATTTATCTCCGTGTTTTAAAACATACGGGTCGGCACCAGTCCGCAACACCGGGTTATTATACTGTGTATAACCAACAATATCGGGGTTTTTAAACCACTCAGTAGAAACTTCTTCGGATACATCTTCGGATATTTCTTCCGATGGCTCAACGGAAACCATCTCACTTGCAACATTATCACTGTTTACATCATCAAGAGAGGTTTTATTAGTTTCCTCGCTTCCACAGGAATTCAACAGAATAGAAACCATAATAATCATCGTTATAAATGGCAATAATAATCTTTTCATATAGCTTCCTCAAAATAAATTGATATCATTTTCCACAAACTATTTTTTATTATCACGGTATCGTTTACGATAAAAAGTTTTTATTATAATGTATTTAAATTTAATGAAAACAAGCTGTCGTTGTTATACAGCGACAGCTTGAATTTACCAAAATAATTTTTTATATGCTGCTTATCTTATTTGATATCGATAACAACACCAGAACCAACTGTTCTACCGCCTTCACGGATAGCGAAACGGAGACCTTTTTCGATAGCGATAGGTGTAATGAGCTCAACGTTCATATCTACGTTATCGCCAGGACGGCACATCTGTACGCCTTCTGGAAGTGTGATGGAACCTGTAACGTCTGTTGTTCTGAAGTAGAACTGAGGACGATAGTTGGTGAAGAATGGCTTATGACGGCCACCTTCTTTTTCTGTAAGAACGTAAACCTGACCAACGAACTTGGTGTAAGGATTGATGGAACCTGGTTTACAGAGAACCTGTCCTCTTTCGATTTCGTTCTTCTGTACGCCTCTGAGCAAGCATCCAATGTTATCGCCAGCTTCTGCGGAATCGAGGAGCTTACGGAACATTTCGATACCTGTAACAGTTGTTTCTGTTTTTTCGTTGCTAAGACCAACGATTTCAACTTTATCGTTAAGGTTTACTGTACCTCTTTCAACACGACCTGTGGAAACAGTACCACGACCTGTGATAGAGAAAACGTCTTCAACAGGCATAAGGAATGGCAAGTCAGACTTACGGTCTGGTGTAGGAATGTAGCTGTCTACTGCATCCATGAGTTCCATGATTGCTTTGTATTCAGCAGAGCTTGTATCTGTAGATGTGGAATCAAGAGCAGTTCTTGCAGAACCACGGATGATGGGAATATCATCACCTGGGAAGTCGTACTGGCTGAGAAGTTCTCTGATTTCCATTTCAACGAGGTCGAGAAGTTCTTCGTCGTCAACGAGGTCGCATTTGTTCATGAAAACAACCATTGCTGGAACGCCAACCTGACGAGCAAGAAGAATGTGTTCACGAGTCTGCTGCATAGGTCCGTCGGAAGCAGCAACAACGAGGATAGCACCGTCCATCTGAGCAGCACCAGTGATCATGTTTTTAACATAGTCAGCGTGGCCAGGACAGTCAACGTGTGCATAGTGACGTTGATCTGTGGTGTATTCTACGTGACGGGTATTGATTGTAATACCTCTTGCTTTTTCTTCTGGAGCATTGTCGATCTGATCGTATGCGAGGAATTCGATTGAGTTGTCTTTAAGAGCGAGAGTCTTTGTAATAGCGGCTGTAAGAGTTGTCTTACCGTGGTCAACGTGACCAATAGTACCGATATTAACGTGAGGCTTGCTTCTTTCAAATTTTGCCTTTGCCATTAAATTATCCTCCTAAATGGATATCTTGTATTTTTTATTTTTTTATTTTTCTTGCACAAACACAAATTTGGAACAAATTCCAAAACCTTGTGCTATCAAATTGTATTATATCACAATTTCTTTTTCTGTCAAGTCTTTTTTTAAAAAAACTCTTAAAAAATGCAGTTTTTTTGCTGTAAAAGCCGATTTTTACAGTAAATGCTATATTTTTGACATGAGCGAAACTACAGTTATAACTAATTTTCCATTTTACCTGAAATGATTTTTTCAAGAATAGATTTTGGAACTTCTGCAAAGTGGCTTGGTTCCATTGTGTATTGTCCTCTGCCCTGAGTCATTGAACGAATGGTATTTGAATATCCGAACATTTCAGAAAGTGGAACCGCTGCCATAATCTGCTGTACACCACCCATTGGCTCTGTGCTTGAAATCTGTCCTCTACGCACACTGATATCACCGATAACTGATCCGAGGTATTCATCGGGACAGATAACGGATGTTTTCATAATTGGCTCTGTAAGAACAGGGTTTGCCTTCTTCATGGCTGCTTTAAATGCCATTGAACCGGCAATTTTGAACGCCATTTCAGAGGAGTCTACTTCGTGGTATGAACCGTCAAGCAATGTAACCTTAACATCAACAACGGGATATCCTGCCAATGTACCGCTCTGCATTGCACCCTTGATACCCGCTTCAATCGCAGGGATATATTCTTTGGGAATATTACCGCCAACAACCTTGCTTTCAAAGGTAAAGCCGGCACCGGGTTCGTTAGGTTCAATTTCGATCTTACAGTGACCGTACTGACCGTGACCACCGCTCTGACGAACGAATTTTTCGTCTGCCAATGCCTTGGTTGTGATTGTTTCTCTGTATGAAACACGTGGCTTACCAACATTTGCTTCAACTCTGAATTCGCGAAGAAGTCTGTCTACAATAATTTCAAGGTGAAGCTCACCCATACCTGCAATGATAGTTTGGCCTGTTTCTTCATCAGTATATGTGCGGAAGGATGGGTCTTCTTCTGCAAGTTTTGCAAGAGCTAAGCCCATTTTTTCCTGACCTGCTTTTGTTTTGGGCTCAATTGCAATTCTGATAACTGGTTCTGGAAAATCAATTGATCCCAAAACAATTGGATTGCTTTCATCGCAAAGTGTATCACCGGTTGTTGTGTTCTTAAGACCAACTATTGCACCGATTTCGCCTGCACTTATTTCATCAACATCTTCTCTGTGGTTTGCGTGCATAAGCACTATTCTACCCAAACGCTCACGCTTTCCGTTGTTTGAGTTATAAACTGTATCTCCCGCTTTAACAGAACCGGAATACACTCTGAAGAAGCAAAGCTTTCCATATGGGTCTGATACAATTTTGAAAATAAGAGCTGCAAATGGAGCATTTAATGAAGATTCTCTTACTTCTTCTTCTCTTGTGTCTGGGTTTACACCTGTAACACTATTTACATCTATTGGGGAAGGCAAATATTCAACAACAGCATCAAGGAGTTTTCTAACGCCCTTGTTTTTAAACGATGTTCCGCAAACAACGGGTATCATCTTAATTTCTATTGTTGCTTTTCTTATAGCTGCCTTTATTTCCTCCTGGGAGATTTCTTCTCCTTCAAGGAATTTCATCATAAGGTCTTCGTCTGCATCAGCAGCAGCTTCAATGAGCTTTGTTCTGTATTCTTCGCAAAGATCAACCATATCTGCAGGAACTTCTTTAACCTCAACAGGTGCGTCTGCATCCTGTGCGCCGCTATAATAGTATGCTTTCATTTCAACAAGGTCAACAAGACCCTGATATGTTTCAGAAGCACCTATTGGCAACTGCAAAGGAACAGCGTTTGCCTTGAGTCGTTCCTTCATCATTTCTACAACTCGGAAGAAATTGGCACCGTTAATATCCATTTTGTTAACGTAAGCCATTCTGGGAACTTTATATTTTTCTGCCTGATGCCAAACTGTTTCTGATTGGGGTTCTACGCCGCCTTTGGCACAAAATACAGCAACAGCACCATCAAGAACTCTCAAAGAACGTTCAACTTCAACAGTGAAGTCAACGTGACCAGGGGTATCAATTATATTGATTCTGTGATTTTTCCAGAAGCAAGTTGTTGCAGCGGATGTTATTGTTATACCACGCTCCTGCTCCTGTTTCATATAGTCCATTGTTGCTGCGCCTTCGTGGGTTTCACCTAATTTGTGAGTTTTCTTAGTATAAAACAAAATTCTTTCAGTGGTTGTTGTTTTACCGGCATCAATGTGAGCCATTATTCCTATATTTCTCACGCGCTCAAGTGGATATTCGGGCATATTTATCTCCTACCTTCTATTCTACTTCTTTTGTTTCTTTTCTAAATTTCGCCCGACTCCTTTATTTTTCGGAGTCGGACGAAAAACTTCGGTAATAACCGTTTCGATGTCTCTACGAGACACCTACTTTAACCATGGCAAAATAATTACCACTTGTAGTGTGCAAACGCCTTGTTTGCTTCAGCCATTCTATGAGTATCGTCTTTCTTCTTAACTGCTGCACCAGTATTGTTGATAGCATCAAGAATTTCGTTAGCAAGACGGTCGGACATACGCTTGTCGCTTCTAGCTCTTGAATAGTTCACGAGCCAACGAAGTCCAAGTGTTTGTTTTCTGTTGGGTTTAACTTCCATAGGAACCTGATAGTTAGAACCGCCTCTACGAACAGATTTTACTTCAAGATCAGGCATAATGTTATCGAGAGCTTTTTGGAACTGTTCCAATGCGTTTTCGCCTGACTTTTCTTCTACCATAGCAAATGCATCATAAACGATTTTCTGTGCAACGCCTTTTTTACCGTCGTACATAATGTTGTTAATGAGCTTTGTTACCAATACAGAATTATACATAGGGTCTGGCAAAACGTCTCTTTTGAAGTTATGCACTCTTCTTGGCACTTTACTTCCCTCCTTCACAAATTTTAAATGAATTCTCAGGTACTCGAAAATTTCTTTCCGTCAGTGCTTCGGGATATATCCTTATATTTCATGAGGATATCTGCCTACTTAGCACGAACAAAAATACCATTTCGGTTTTGTCCAAATCTTATGCCTTTGGTCTCTTGGCACCGTATTTGGAACGTGACTGATTTCTCTTGGCAACACCGTTGGTGTCAAGAGTGCCGCGGATGATGTGGTAACGAACACCAGGGAGGTCCTTAACTCTTCCGCCTCTGATGAGTACAACAGAGTGTTCCTGAAGGTTGTGACCGATTCCAGGGATATAAGCTGTAACTTCAAGACCGTTTGTAAGTCTTACTCTTGCGATTTTACGCTGTGCAGAGTTTGGCTTTTTAGGTGTCTTAATAGCAACCTTTGTACAAACGCCTCTCTTCTGAGGTGATGGAAGATCAACCAAAACCTTTTGAAGTGAGTTGTAAGTCTTTTGAAGAACAGGGGACTTGGATTTCCACACCGACTGCTTTCTTCCTTGTCTTACGAGCTGGTTAAATGTAGGCACAATATCTCTCCTTTCTTTATTATTTTTTATATCCCGCCTGAAACAGGGGATTTAGCCCTGTTTCAAGCTCGATAACACAGTTAATGTTATAATAACTTTATCTTTTATTATAACTTTTTCTTAACCTTCGGACACCTGGTCATAATGAAGGTCATACGCGCTGATTTCTTCTGTTTCGTTGTTCACAATGTCAACACGGTTATAATGTTTCATACCTGTACCTGCAGGAATCAACTTACCGATAATAACATTTTCTTTCAAGCCAACAAGGGGATCACGCTTACCTTTAATAGCAGCTTCTGTGAGAACCTTTGTTGTTTCCTGGAAGGATGCAGCAGAAAGGAAGCTTTCAGTTGAAAGTGATGCCTTAGTTATACCAAGGAGCATTGGTGAATATGTTGCATACTGAAGTGGAACTTCGTATTCACCGCTTTCATTCTTTTTCTTAATTTCTTCGTTTGCTGCAAGAACCTCAGCACAATCAACAGATGCACCAACAAGGAGCTCTGTGTCGCCTGCGCTTTCAATTTTGACTCTCTTTGTCATCTGACGAGCAATAACTTCGATATGCTTATCATTGATTTCAACGCCCTGTAAACCGTACACGCTTTGAATTTCTTTGATAATATACTCGTAAACTGCATCAAGTCCGCTTATACGAAGAATATCTGCAGGAGTTTCTGTGCCTTCAGTAAGTTTCTGACACTTAACAACTTTATCACCATCTTTAACAAGAATTCTTGCGGCGCCGGGAATTGCAACAGTTGCCGCTGTTCCATCTTCATCGTTAATTATTGTGATTTGTTTGCTTCTCTTGCCTTCTTCAATTCTTACGATGCCGTTAATTTCAGCAAGCTCTGCCGCCTTCTTGGGTCTGCGAGCTTCAAAAATTTCTTCAACACGGGGGAGACCCTGTGTAATATCGCTTCCTGCAACACCACCGGTATGGAATGTTCTCATGGTGAGCTGTGTACCAGGTTCACCGATGGACTGTGCTGCAATGATACCTACCGATTCGCCAATACTTACAGGGAGACCTGTTGCAAGGTCAGCACCATAGCAATGTACACAAATTCCGCGTTGTGCTCTACAGTTAATAACTGAACGGATTCTAACTTCTTCAATGCCTGCAGCGATAATTGCCATTGCATCGGATTCTTTAATAAGAGAGTTATGAGGAACGATAACTTCGCCTGTTGTAGGATTACAAACATTGCCAACAGTGTATCGTCCAATAAGTCTGTTGATGAATGGCTCGATTACTGCCTCTTTACCCTCACCAACAACGTCTACAATCTTACGAACTACGAGACCTCTATCGTCTCCACAGTCGCATTCTCTGATGATAACTTCCTGAGATACATCAACAAGTCTCCTTGTAAGGTATCCTGAGTCAGCAGTTCTCAAAGCGGTATCGGCGAGACCCTTACGAGCACCACGGGCTGCGATAAAGTATTCAAGAACTTTCATACCCTCACGGAAGTTTGCCTTAATTGGCATTTCGATTGTCTTACCTGTTGCTGCAAACATAAGTCCACGCATACCGGCAAGCTGTCTTATCTGTTTTATACTACCTCTGGCGCCTGATGTTGACATGAGGTTAAGAGGATTGTATTTATCAAGATTGCGCTTAAGAGCATCTGTTACTCTGTTTGTACAAGCGCTCCATTCATCAACAACACGCTTGCTTCTTTCATCATCTGAAAGCAAGCCCTTGCGGAAGAATTGGTTAATCTTTTCAACCTTTTCCTCGGATTCAGCAATAAGAGCTTGCTTTTCGGGAGGAATGGTCATATCGTAAATAGAAATTGTAATAGCTGCTCTTGTTGAGTATTTGAAGCCCATGGACTTCATCATATCGAGAACTTCGCAAGTCTTTGCGGTTCCGTGAACTCTTATACAGCGGTCTATTATCTGTCCAAGCTCTGAGCTTGTTGTTACGAAATCTATTTCAGGAACAAAATCATTTTCAGGGTCGTTTCTATCTACAAATCCGATATCCTGAGGGATATAGCTATTGAAGATAAGTCTTCCCAATGTGGATTTAACAAGGCCTTCTTTCTGTTCGCCCCTTACTTCTCTGGTCATTCTTACGGTTATTGGAGCGTGGAGTCCCAAATCACCGTTCTGATATGCCATTTGAGCTTCTTCAAAGTTTCTGAAGATACTTCCTTCGCCAATTTCACCCGGTTTTTCCATTGTGAGATAGAATGAACCGAGAACCATATCCTGAGAAGGAATTGTTACAGCTTTTCCGTTTACGGGCTTAAGAAGGTTGTTTGCAGAAAGCATAAGGAATCTTGCTTCTGCTTGTGCTTCAACAGAAAGGGGAACGTGTACAGGCATCTGGTCACCATCAAAGTCGGCGTTAAATGCAGTACATACCAGTGGATGGAGCTTAATTGCTCTACCTTCAACCAAAACGGGCTCGAATGCCTGAATCGAAAGTCTATGGAGCGTTGGAGCTCTGTTCAAAAGAACGGGATGCTCTTTGATTACTCCGTCGAGTGCGTCCCAAACCTCATCGGTTGCACGCTCTACTCTCTTTTTGGCATCCTTTATGTTTTTAGCAACACCCGATGCAACGAGAGTTTTCATTACGAATGGCTTGAAAAGCTCCAAAGCCATTTCTTTGGGAAGTCCGCACTGATATATTTTAAGCTCTGGGCCAACAACGATAACTGAACGGCCGGAATAGTCAACACGCTTACCCAAAAGGTTCTGTCTGAATCGTCCCTGCTTACCCCTGAGCATTTCTGACAGAGATTTAAGGGGTCTTGTATTAGCACCAATAACTGCACGGCTACGCTTACCGTTATCGATAAGGGAGTCTACAGCTTCCTGAAGCATACGCTTTTCGTTTCTGATAATTATATCAGGTGCGCGAAGCTCCATAAGTTTCTTTAAACGGTTATTTCTGTTGATAACTCGTCTATAAAGGTCGTTAAGGTCGCTTGTTGCAAAACGGCCACCATCGAGCTGAACCATTGGTCTGATTTCAGGAGGAATAACTGGAAGCACATCCAGAATCATCCATTCGGGCTTATTTCCCGAAACACGGAATGCCTCAACAACCTCAAGGCGCTTTACATACTTTGCCTTTTTCTGACCCTGAGCTGTTACAAGCTCATTTTTAAGGAATGTTGCCAATTCTTCAAGGTCAATTTCCTGCAAAAGCTCTTTAATTGCTTCTGCACCGATACCTACCCTGAAATCGTCTTCGTATCTTTCAAGATACTCTTTATACTGTGCTTCGGTCAAAATCTGTTTCTTCTTTAAAGATTCAACAGGACCCGGATCAAGCACTATATAGCTTGCGAAATAAAGAACTTTTTCAAGATTCTTTGGCGATAAATCGAGCATTAAACCCAATCTTGAAGGGATTGCTCTGAAGTACCAGAAGTGGGATACGGGAGCCGCAAGCACCACATGGCCCATTCTTTCGCGTCTTACTTTATTCGTTGTGATTTCAACACCACATTTTTCGCAAACCTGTCCCTTTTCGTGGACTCTCTTATACTTACCACAGCTACATTCCCAATCCTTCTGAGGCCCAAAGATTCTCTCACAGAAAAGACCATCTTTTTCGGGCTTCAAGCTCCTGTAGTTTATGGTTTCAGGTTTTTTTACTTCACCGTATGACCAGCTAAGTATTTTTTCAGGAGAGGCAAGACCTATTTGAATCGACTCAAATTCTACGGCTTGATTTTCCATGTGTCACTACCTCCTTATATCAATAATTATCAGAATCGAATGATTCATCTTCTGCGGAATAGCTTTCGCTTTCGTCGGAAAGATCGCTGTCTTGGTCAACATCCTGCATTCCGTCAAAATCGCCATCCATAACGCCCTCGCCCAACAAAGCGTCATCAAATTCTTCGCTCTTGTTGATAGGACTCTCATTTTCGTCGGAATAGTCTTTAAGATCTATTTCAACATCGTCTTTATCAAATACCCTGATATCAAGACCAAGAGACTGCAATTCCTTAACAAGAACCTTGAAGGATGCAGGAACACCTGGTTTAGGAATGTTTCTGCCCTCAACGATTGCCTGGAATGCCTTAAGACGGCCTTTGATATCATCGGATTTAACTGTAAGAATTTCCTGCAATGTATATGCAGCACCGTATGCTTCCAATGCCCAAACTTCCATTTCACCGAAACGCTGACCACCAAACTGTGCTTTACCGCCCAATGGCTGCTGTGTTACAAGTGAATATGGACCCGTTGATCTTGCGTGAATCTTATCATCAACCAAGTGATGGAGCTTAAGGAAGTAAACATAACCAACTGTTACAGGGTTATCAAATGGCTCACCCGTTCTACCGTCATAAAGGATTGTTTTACCGTCATCACGGAGACCCGCCATTCTGAGACATTCTGCAATATCTCTCTCGTTTGCACCGTCAAATACAGGTGTCATAACTTTCCAGCCCAATTTCTTTGCGGCTATACCAAGATGAACTTCGAGAACCTGTCCGATGTTCATACGGGAAGGAACGCCAAGTGGGTTAAGAACGATATCGAGAGGTGTTCCGTCAGGAAGGAAAGGCATATCTTCAGACGGAAGTATTCTTGAAATAACACCCTTATTTCCGTGACGACCAGCCATTTTGTCTCCAACGGAAATCTTACGCTTCTGAGCAATATATACTCTTACAACCTTGATAACACCAGGTTGAAGTACATCGCAATCGTCTCTTGAGAATTCTTTAACATCAAGAACGATACCCTGTTCACCATGAGGAAGTTTAAGGGATGTATCTCTTACATCTCTTGCCTTTTCACCAAAAATAGCTCTGAGGAGTCTTTCATCGGGAGTAAGCTCTGTTTCTCCCTTTGGAGTTACCTTACCAACAAGGATATCGCCTGAACGAACCTCTGCGCCTATACGGATAATTCCGTTTTCATCCAAGTTTTCAAGAACTGCATCACCAACATTAGGAATATCTCTTGTGATTTCTTCGGGTCCTAATTTGGTGTCTCTTGATTCACACATATACTCCTCAATATGTATTGAGGTATATACATCATCTCTAACAAGGCGTTCATTAAGAAGAACAGCGTCTTCATAGTTATAACCTTCCCATGTCATAAAGCCAATGAGAACGTTTTTACCGAGAGAAACTTCACCGTTGGAGGTTGAAGGTCCGTCTGCGATAAGGTCACCAACCTTAACCATTTCACCCTTCTTAACAACAGGTCTCTGGTTCACACAAGTACCCTGATTTGAACGCTTGAACTTTGTGAGTTTATAAACATTCTTTGTGCCATCTTCAGCACGAGTGATAACTCTGTCTGCGGTAACGGATTCAACTACACCATCTTTAACAGCGTGAATCATTACCCAAGAATCCTTTGCAGCTTTATATTCCATACCAGTTGCAACTATAGGGGATTCTGTTATCATAAGCGGAACTGCCTGCTTCTGCATGTTAGAACCCATAAGTGCTCTGGAGTTATCGTCATTTTCAAGGAATGGAATCATTGCAGTTGCAACGGAAACAACCATCTTTGCAGAAACGTCCATCATATCAACTTCTTGTGGCTCAAATTCGCCAATGAAGTCTCTATGACGGCAAACAACTCTCTTATTGATGAAGTTGCCGTTTTCATCGATCATTTCGTCCGCTGTTGCAACAACGCAATCGTCTTCTTCGTCTGCTGTGAGATATTTTATCTCTTTTGTAACAATTCCGTCTTTAACAACTCTGTAAGGAGCTTCGATAAATCCGAACTTGTTTACCTTTGCATATGTTGAAAGGTAGGAAATAAGACCAATGTTAGGACCTTCAGGGGTTTCGATAGGACACATACGGCCGTAATGGGTGTAGTGAACGTCTCGAACCTCAAAGGATGCTCTGTCTCTGCTCAAGCCACCGGGACCCAATGCAGACAAACGACGCTTATGAGTTAACTCTGCCAATGGGTTTGTCTGATCCATAAACTGAGAAAGAGGAGACGAACCAAAGAAATTTCTTATTGCGGCAGAAATTGGTCTTGTATTGATAAGAGACTGAACTGTTACGGATTCCATGTTCTGAACATTCATTTTATCCTTAACATTTCTGTCCATTCTTGAGAAACCGATTCTGAGCTGGTTGAGCAATAACTCGCCAACAGAACGGAGTCTTCTATTGCCAAGGTGGTCTATATCATCACAGTTTCCAACACCATGGCTTAAGTTAAGCATATAGTTAATAGAAGCAAAAATATCATCAAGAGTGATATGCTTTGCAACGAGGTCATCATATCTTTCTCTGATAGCACTTCTTAATTCTTCAACATTGGATGTTCCAACCGTTGAAAGGATTTCCATAAATGGGTCTAAGCTAACTTTTTCGGAAATGCCCAATTCTTCATTGGATATTCCACAAATTTTTTCAGCATCAACAGTTTTGTTAGAGAAAACAACGATACCTTCTTCGTCTTCTGTATCTACAACAACTCTCCAAATGCCGCTATCTTCAATAAGCTCCGCTTCTTCTCTTGTGAGCTTGCTGCCAGGCATAGCAACAACTTCACCTGTTATTGGTGAAACTGCAGGTTCTGAAAGAGTAAGTCCAACAATACGCTTTGCAAGACCCAACTTCTTATTGAACTTATATCTACCTACAGAAGATATTTCATAGCGCTTCGTATCAAAGAAAAGGTTATTCAAAAGTACCTGGGCGCTCTCAACTATTGGAGGGTCTCCCGGACGGAGCTTTTTATATATTTCCTTCAACGCCTCGTCAGAGGGTGAAGTTCTGTATTTCAAGGATTCGGAAACCGAAACATCTTTTTCAGCTGTTCTGACCAGCTTTTCTTCTTTTCCGAAAAGCTCGTAAATCTGCTCGTCCTCGCCAAGGCCAAAAGCCCTGAGAAGAACAGTTACAGGGAGCTTTCTGTTTTTATCTATTCTTACATAAAATACATCGGATGCATCAGTTTCATATTCAAGCCATGCTCCTCTGTAAGGAATGATGGTTGCAGAGAACAGCTCTTTACCGTTTTTGTCGCTGGTGCTTTCATAATATGCACCGGGTGAACGAACTATCTGAGAAACGATAACTCTTTCTGCACCGTTGATAATAAATGTACCGCCATCCGTCATCATTGGGAAATTACCCATGAAGATTTCATTTTGGTTAATAATATGACCTGTTGCCTTATTGATGAGACGCGCTTTAACTGTGAAACGCACAGAATAGTCTACATCTCTTTCCTTACATTCTTCAACGGAAAATCTGGGAGTATCGCTCAAAGAATAATCATAGAATTCAATGATAAGATTCCCCGAATAATCCGTCATCGGAGAAACATCTTCAAGAACCTCTCTTATTCCCTTTTCGATAAACTCTTTGAAGGACTTTTTTTGAATCTCTATAAGATCCGGCATTTCAAGCACTTCTTCATGCTTTGAAAATGACATTCTTTCATTTCTGCCCAACTTACAGCTTTTAACCATTTACACAATCACTCCTTCGTTATTGTCACAAAGCTCTCGCCCAAACGGAACTTCTTTCTTTCTTGCAAAAGACAAGTTTTTTCTACGCACGCAAAACAGCAAAAATTTCAACCCATTGGCTTTTAAAATATTAAAATTTTTAGAAAATAATTTTAAAAACATAGTTGTTGCCGTTTTACAGCTGTTAATCCTTAAAATCGGCTCTTTTTTGCATGTTTTTCCTTGCTTTTACCCGTTTTTTTGCCCATCAAACTCGATGGCAAGCTCAGCATGATATGTTACCATACTTTTCCGAGTTTGTCAATACCAAACAAGGTAAAAATAAGGTATATTTTGTAAACGTTTTATTAAGTTTCGTTGTTTTGCCTCCCTTTAATGCAAAACAGCGTGGCAGTTATTAAACCGCCACGCCATAAAAACTCATCTTACGAAGTTTATATTCATTTATTATAAAATCACTTCGTGTCCTGTTCTTGCAGATTCATATGCGGCAGAAAGAATTCTCATAAGCTCAACGCCATCTTCTGCAGGGCTTATACATTCTGCTTTGCCAAGAATACAATCAACAAAATGGTTTATTTCACCTTCAAACAATCCGCCAAATGAAAGTGCAGTTTGTGTTTTAAATTTAACATCTGTCATATAGCCATTGATATTAGTGTAAAGTTCAAGTTCAGGATTGATGCAAGCACCTGCTTTTGTTCCGAAAAGCTGAATTTTGCCTTCATCGTCTTTCAAGTTAAGGGTGAAGCTCGTTTCTATATTAAGTGCCGCTCCGTTGTCAAAACGAATTAAAACAGAAGCCATATCTTCAACATCACAGATATCATTTTCTCCCTTGCTTTCGGAGGCATATCCGCTGAATCCCTTTACATCGGGGCGGTTGCCCAGCTTTTTGAAAGTAACGCCGTAAACAGATACGGGCTTAGGATTTCCAAAAGCATATCTTACAAAGTCAATAACATGAACTCCCAAGTCGATAAGAGGTCCGCCACCTGAACGGGAAGAATCACCAAACCAACCGCCTGGGTTTCCGTTTCTGCGGAGATATGTTGCCTTTGCATAGTAAAGCTCACCGAAATAGTCGTTATCTATATAATCCTTAAGAATTCTCATATCATTTCCGTAACGGCGAACAAAGCCAACCATCAAGAGCTTTCCGCTTTCTTTAGCAGCTTTTTCCATTTCAAGTGCCTGTTCAACATTCATCGCCATTGGCTTTTCGCAAAGAACGTGTTTTCCCGCTTTAAGAGCTGCAATAGCACATTCAGCGTGGGCACTGTTCCATGTGCAAACGCTAACTGCATCAAGCTCTTCCTTTGCCAGCATTTCGTTTACATCTGTATATACGCCTTTAACGCCATGGTGCTCTGCTTTTCTTTTTACTCTGTCTTCATCAATATCACAAAATGCGCAAAGCTCAACATTGGGGTTCTTCTTGTACGCATCAATATGAACACCGGAGATACCACCAACGCCAATTACACCAACCTTAATTTTTTCCATAACAATACCTCAAATATTTTTTAATTTTAAAATTTCATTTCTTTCAGGAATTCTATACTTTCCTTTAAGGCACTAACGGTAGGTTCGCTTCCTTCATATTCAACACAAACAAAACCATTATAGCCACTTTTGAAAATAACCTCAAGGCAATCTTTCACAGGAACAACGCCTTTTCCTATTCTTGCCCCCATTATTGCCTCAATTCCTCTTTTACCCTCTCTGAGATTAAAATCCTTTGCATGAACATGGAAAGCGTATTCTGCTCCGATTTTAACCGCTTTCAATGGGTCATAATCAACGCAAAGAAAATTTCCGATATCAAGAAGCCAGCCAAAGTTTTTATGATTAACCGCCTCAATGATTGCTTTCACCCTCTCAGGCGCTTGGCAAATAAGTCCATGATTCTCCGTGCAAGTCTTTATCTCCTTTTTCTCGGCGTATTCAGTTACTCTCCTGAAACCATCCGCTGTTTTTTTAAGGTAATATTCAAAGTCTGCACCTTTGGGAGCATTTTGGGGAAAACCAAAATACGCATCATGGCGCAAGAGCTTTGCACCAAGAATCTCCGCCGTATCAACCTTACCGAAAAGACGCTTGATTTCCGCCTCACTGTCTTCCGCAAGAAGATTTGCACCAACAGTATATGAAACAATTTCAATACCAACTCGCTTCGCTTCTTCTTTTATCAAAACAGCAAATTCGTTTTCTGAAATTCCCTGTGGCGGCTCAAGATCTGTAAACTCAATACCTTCAAACCCAAGCTCTGCGGCAAGAGGAATAACCGTAAGCTGGTTATATTCTCCGCTTTTCAAAAGCTGGCTGAAGCTATATGACGAAACCGAAATTTTCATTTTATTTATCTTCATAATTATCAGGTTATATATTTTTCGATTTTAATGTTATTTTTTTATTAAAATCATTTTTATAAAAAGGCGGTGAAAAAAGAACTCACCGCCAATTTTATTAAATAACTCTTACTCTTATAACGCCTTCAATTGCAGAAATATCAGCAATTATTTGTTCGGTAATATCGGAATTCGTATCAATCAAAGTACATGCTTTTGTGTTTTTAGAAGCATTTATCATGCCTTCGATGTTGATTCCATCTTTACCAACTATTCCTGTAATTCCGTTTATGGTATTGGGAACATTTTCATGGAGAACAATAATTCTCTTTTCACCGCTTTTAGCAAGTACGGCATCGGGATAGTTCACGCTATGTCTGATGTTTCCATTTTCGATAAAATCGATAAGCTCCTCTGCAGCCATAATTGCACAGTTATCTTCAGATTCAGGAGTGGAAGCACCCAAATGAGGAGTTGCAACGATTCCTTTAACGCCAATTGTTTCGTTATTGGGGAAATCGGTAACATATCTTGCAACCTTACCTGATTCAAGAGCTGCTTTCATATCGTTGATATTAACGAGGTCTGCTCTTGAAAGGTTGATGATTCTCACACCATCCTTCATAATTGCCATAGAAGCTGCATTTATCATTCCCTTTGTTTTTGGAGTTGCAGGAACATGAATGGAAATATAATCACTTTCAGCGTAAACCGCCTCAAAAGTTTCTGCCTTTTTAACATCGGAAGAAAGACGCCATGCGGAATCAACCGTCATATAAGGGTCGCATCCGAGAACATTCATTCCGAGGGATGCAGCTGCATTTGCAACCATTCCACCAATTGCGCCCAAACCGATAACACCCAAAGTTTTGCCTTTAAGCTCAGGCCCTACAAAAGCAGATTTTCCTTTTTCAACTGCCTTCGCAACATCTTCGGTGCCTGCAAGACTGTTTGCCCATTCGATGCCGCCAACGATATCACGAGAAGCGAGAAGTAATGAAGCAATTGCAAGCTCTTTAACACCGTTTGCGTTAGCTCCGGGAGTATTAAAAACAACGATGCCTTCATCCGCACATCTGTCGTAAGGAATGTTGTTAACGCCTGCGCCACAACGGGCAATTGCAAGAAGTTCTTTTCCAAACTCCATATCGTGCATCGCTGCCGAGCGAACCATAATTGCATCAGGAGCTTCAATGGTTTCCGAAACATTATATTTTGCAGAGCAGAATTTATCTGTTCCAAATTTGCTTATTTTATTGAGCAGCTTTATATTTTTCATTTTTCCCTCCGCTGTTATGCGTTTTCTTTTTCAAACGCTTTCATAAACTCAACGAGCTTTTCAACGCCCTCTGTTGGCATTGCATTATAAATGGAAGCTCTCATACCGCCAACTGACCTGTGTCCTTTAAGGTTAACAAATCCGGCAGCAGCAGCGGCTGAACAGAATTTCTTATCCAAATCTGCATCACCTGTTACAAAGCAAGCATTCATAAGAGAACGATGTTCTTTTTCAGCAGTTGCTTTGAACATCTTGGAGGAATCAAGATAATCGTAAAGGATGTTTGCCTTTGCAACATTTATCTTTTCCATTTCTTCAAGTCCGCCATTTTCAAGGAGACGGTCAAAAACAAGACCTGCAAAGTAAATTCCGTATGTAGGAGGTGTGTTATACATAGAACCGTTTTCTGCTTGAACAGTATAGTTGAGAATAACGGGTGTATTTGCGGCGGCACGGCCAAGCATATCCTCTCTTACGATAACGAGTGTAACACCTGCAGGGCCAATGTTCTTCTGAGCACCGGCATAGATTACAGCATACTTGCTTACATCAATTGGGCGCGAAAGAATTCCGGAAGACATATCTGCAATAAGGGGGATATCACCTGTATCAGGAACATAGTTATAAACTGTTCCGAAAATTGTGTTGTTGTAACAAATGTGTACATAGTCCGCATCAGGAGATATATCTTTTCTTTCAACCTTTGGAACATATGTAAAGTTCTTATCCTTGGAGCTTGCTATGATTTTTACTTCCCCGTACTTTGCTGCCTCTTCGGCTGCCTTTTTGGAGAACTGACCGGAAACGATATAATCTGCTTTTCCGTTCTTTGTCATGAAATTCATTGCGATTGCCGCAAACTGTGCGGTTGCACCGCCCTGAAGAAAAAGAACCTTATAGTTATCGGGGATATTCATGAGCTTTCTTAAAGATGCTTCTGCGGAATTGATGATTTCTTCATAAACTGCTGAACGATGGCTCATTTCCATAACGCTCATTCCCGAGCCGTGATAGTTACAAAGCTCTGAAGAAGCTTTTTCAAGCACATCTAATGGAAGCATGGAAGGTCCCGCGGAAAAATTAAAAACTCTGTCTGACATAATACTTTCATCCTGTTCTTCTTATTATTTTCCACGAATATCATCCGTTTCAACCGAAAACCTCGGTGGACAGTATCCGCTTAACAGGGTTATTTTACTACAGTTTCTTTCAATTGTCAATAATATATTTGTTTTTTCTATTGACAAATGCAATTTTTTTTGTTATATTTAATAAGGTTAATTTTTTAAATTGTGTTATAGGATTCAGGCAATTTTAGGATATATGTTGTTTTTCAACCTTTTTTGCTTTGAAGTTGCAAATTTCCTTTACCGTTTTACCAATATTTTCGGTTGAAAGATATATCTCCTATAGCAACCGAAACAAAAAACACGGAGGTAGGCAAATGAATTTTTCTTTTTCCATTGAAAAAGCCCTTAAGGTAGTTAAAAGGTTCTTTCTGTTCATTATAATCGTTGCCATTGCTTTTTATGCCGTTGGATACGAGCTTGCAAAAAGGTCAACGAGCGTTTCATACTTTTCTTATACCGAGCTTTATATCCACACTCTTGCAGAGGGTGTTGAGGATTACAGCAAGTATATTGAATCCGAAGCAAAATATGTTGACACATATCTTCTCACCATAAACACATACAAATTCTATACCGAACTAAGTCAGGAACTTATTAAGGTTTGGGAAAAACGAGTTGAAGACGGTGAGCTTTCAGATGAAGTTATCAAAACCAAATATGGGGTTGATAATTTTGAAATGCTTAAAGCGAGAGCCAGTGCAGGATATCTCAAAGGTTCTGTTTCCACCTCCAAACGCTCCGAATCTGCAATCGTTAGATTTACAGTTTACACATACAGTGCAGCACTCACAAGAGATATAACAACAGTTCTCAGAGACTACATTGATGAATATCTATACCAAAAATTCCGCGTTAAGAACGTTGAGGTTGTTGAAGACCCAAGACCTGCCGCTGCATCTGTTTCCCAGTCCAAGAATCTTTCCTTGATTCTTGCGGCGGTTGGCGCAATTGTTACATTCCTCATTTGCTATATCAAAGATTCCAAGGATACGAGAATAAGATCAGTTTCCGACTTGAATGTTGGCGGAATACCAATTCTCGGCGTTGTTCCTTCGTTTGACGGTAAGCCAAGCAAGAGAGCAGGAAAATATTCCTACAGCGGTTATGATTCATATTCAAGAGCCGCTTCCTCGCAAGAAGATGTTCCAAGCTCCAAAAGCTCCGCAAAGAAAAATAAAAAGTAAGGAGGGCGCATGATGTTTGGCAAAAAAAAGAATCCTCACGAAAGAAAAATATATACATCCGGGTATCGTCCGGAGAGCGAACAGGATAAGCTGCTCTCATTCTCCGTAAAAGAAGCGTATAAAACCATAAGAACCAACATTGTTCTTTCACTCATCAAAGACGGATGTAAAATAATAACCTTCACAAGCCCAATTCCTGCAGAAGGTAAATCCACAACGATTTCCAACATTGCGGTTTCACTTTCAAAAGCGTTTTACAAGGTTCTTCTTATAGATTGCGACCTTTTAAAGCCGCGTTTGCACAGAACATTTAAAGTTTCCAATACAACGGGATTGAGCAATGTTTTGAGTAAACTTGCAACCTATGACCAAGCAGTTAATAAAATGAAGGAATACAGCGACTTGCACCTTCTTACAGCAGGTATTGCCGTTCCAAACCCATCCGAAATGCTTGGTAGTGACAGAATGAAGGAGCTTCTTGCGACGCTTTCCGAACAATATGATTATATTCTCATAGACACACCGCCTATAAATATCCTTTCAGACGGCTTGAACTTAGCAAGAGTTTCAGACGGTGTTGTTCTTGTTATCAGACAGGAACATTCAACCCACGATGAGCTTCAGGCGGCGCTGAACTCTCTCAACTTCATTTCAGCCAAAGTTATTGGCATTGTATACAACGGTGCCGATGCTAATATCACAGGCAAATCCTATTCAAAAAAATCATCAAAATATGGCAAATACGGAAGATACGGAAGATACGGCTCATATGGTTCATACAGTTCATACAGTTCATACAGCTATGCCGCAACATATGGTGATAAAGAAAGAACCGAAAGCGAAGCCGGAGACAATGGTGTTATACTTGTTGAAAAACGTGACGGGGAAAATGATAGCCAGCCGAAGTCTTCAGATGAGATTTCCACCGAGGTATATAAGAAGTAAATCAGGGTGCTGCTTATGATAGATTTTCATTCACATATATTGCCGGGCATAGATGACGGAGCAAAAACCGTTGAAGATTCTCTTTTCCTCATTGATACCATGCACTCTCTCGGAGCAGCGCACATCGTTTTGACTCCGCACTTTTATCCGGGTCAGAAAAGCATGAACGCATTTGTTGCAAGCAGAGATGCCGCTTGCAAACTTCTTGCGGAAGAACTGAGAAAAAAGCAAATAGATGTTCCCAAGCTACATTTGGGAAGCGAAGTTTATCTTGAACAAATTGTTTTCAACTATGATGACCTAACGCCTCTCACCATTGACCTTGGCGGCAAGTTCATACTCACTGAGCTACCTTATAACGAAGAAATTACAAGCTCTACCATATCTATGCTCAACAATTTGGTTTATTCATACAACCTTATTCCGATTTTGGCTCACATAGACAGATACCCCTTCCTTTTAAAAGAGAAAACTTTGGTTTCTCTCCTTAATATGGGATGCATAGCTCAAATAAATGTCTCTGCTCTTACAAAATTTTTCACAAGAAAAAAACTCATAAAATATCTTGAAAAAGGGTATATTGGAGTTATAGGATCGGATATTCACAACAAATCTTATATCCCCGACATAAAATCCGGACTTTCTTATATGAACAACGATGATTTGGAGTATATAACGGAGATTTCTAAAGGAATATTAAAAACAGTAAAAAAGGACTCTGATTCTGTCACTATAGACATAATCGTCGATTAACAATATGCTTGAATTAAAAAATATAACCTTCACATCTGATGATAAAACCATCATTAACGATGTATCACTTACCGTTAAAGACGATGAGATACTTCTTTTCACTGGCCCTAACGGCGGTGGAAAAAGCACCTTGGCAAAAATAATTATGGGTATTATCACCCCAACCTCCGGGCAAATACTTTTAAACGGAGAGGACATAACCAACCTTCCGATAACAGAGCGAGCAAACAAGGGAATTGGTTATGCTTTCCAAGCACCTCCTCGTTTCAAAGGTTTAACCGTAAAAAAACTTCTATCTATTGCCTGCGGAGAAAACTTCAGTGATGAATGCTGTTGTGGGTTACTTTCACAAGTTGGCCTTTGTCAGAAAGAGTATCTGAGTCGCACGCTTGATGCCTCACTTTCAGGGGGCGAGCTAAAAAGAATTGAAGTTGCAACTGTTTTGGCAAGAAAGCTCAAGGTTGCAATTTACGACGAACCTGAAGCAGGAATTGACCTTTGGAGCTTCAATATGCTCGTTGAAACCTTCGGGAATCAACGGGGTAAAGGAGCAACCATAATCATTTCTCACCAAGAAAGAATTATGAAACTCGCAGACAGAATTGCGGTTATTTCCGCAGGAAAAATTTCAGAAATCGCTTCGGGCAGTGAAATGCTTCCAAAGTTATCAGGGTATTTCAACCGTTCTTGTGGATTGATGAAATAAAAATATTCAGAACCAATAAATAATAACGGACGGATTAAAAATGACATCTGACCTTTTAAATCTTTCAAAAAAACTTTTATCAATAGATGATTTTTCTCTTTTAAAAACAATCGCAGATATGCCCGTTATTCCCGACGGAGCTGTTAATGTTAGGAAAAACGGTGAAGGCGTTCTCCGTCAATCCACAGAAAATGTTACCATAGTTCCTAAAGAAGGGAAAAGTGGGATTGACATATATATAAAAGCAAATTCCGTTGGAGAAAAAGTCCATATTCCTGTTATAATCACAGAGGGCGGTGTATCTGAACTTGTTTATAACGACTTTTATGTTGGTGAAAACGCAGTTTGTGAAATAGTTGCTGGCTGCGGAATTCACAACAACGATAGTTGTACCTCAAGCCGCCACGATGGTGTTCATGCTTTTCACTTAGGGAAGGGTGCAAAAGTAAGATACACCGAAAAGCATTTTGGCGGCGGAAGCGGTAGCAGGATTATGAACCCCATAACAGAAATATATATGGAAGAAGACTCTGTTTTTGACCTTGACACGACACAGATAGAGGGTGTTACCTCAACAGACAGGAGGACATTTGCCAAAGTTGGTAAAAACGCGAAGCTCAATATGACAGAACGTCTTGTTACCCACGATGATCAGATTGCAAAATCTGATGTTGACATTTCTCTTGAAGGCGAAGGTGCGTCGCTCCAGATTATTTCCCGTTCTGTTGCAAGAGATTCATCAAAACAGATTTTTCATCCACGAGCCATAGGAAACGCATTATGTGCAGCTCATATTCAATGCGATTCCATAATTATGGATAATGCAGTAGTGACCTCAATTCCTGAAATTGTTGCAAACTGTGCCGAAGCAGAAATGATTCACGAAGCGGCAATTGGAAGGATAAATAGCGAACAACTTTTAAAGCTCCAGACCTTGGGACTCACTACCGAAGAAGCTGAAACAGTTATTATTGAAGGGTTTTTGGAGTGATCCAAAGCCCTTTTGCTTTTATTGTCTTATTATTTAGGGCTATGAAAAAATTTCTATTATTTATTAAATAAAAACGACAACATTACAGCAAACTCAAAAGGAGAAAAATGAAAAAAACATATAAGGTTTTTACCATGCGTTGTGCTTCATGCGTTAATTCCATTGAACGCAAGCTCTCTTTACTTGAAAATGTAACCTCTGCAACCGCATCTCTTGCATCTGGAATTCTCAATGTTGAATTTGAAGGTGATGATTCGCAGATAATTAAAACTGTTAAATCCCTTGGATTTGATATATATGAAAATGGGAAAGAACCGAAACAAGCAAAAAAGGAATATGCAGGACTGAGAATTATTATCTGCACAGTTTTGATGGTTGCTTCTCACATTGCTGCTCATTTCATCAAAGATTCTTATATATCAGGGTGGGTTCAGCTTGCATTGGCACTGACAACTTGTTTCGTTTGCGGACAGTATTTTTCAAGAGGAATAAAAGGTTTTATATCATTTTCTCCCAATATGGAATCCCTTGTAATTACAGGGGTTATTGCATCGATTGTATATAGCACATTTTCAATTTTCAACGGAAACCATTATTACTTCGACGGTGCAGTTATGATCTTTACCGTTGTTTCCCTTGGAAAATATATAGAAAGCCGGGTTAAGAAAAAGGCGTTTGACTCTATTGGCGAATTTATGAAGCTCCTTCCCGATGTTGCTTTTGTTGAAAGAGGTAGCGGAGTTTATGAAATTCCCGTTTCAGACATTAAAGAAGGAGATATTGTAATTGTAAAAGAAGGTGGCACAGTTCCTGTTGATGGAATTATTATAGAAGGTGCTGCTTCATTTGACACAAGTGCCATAACAGGAGAGAGCTTACCGAAAGACCTTTCTTTTGGCGACGAGGTCGTTTCTTCATCAATTAACCTTTCGGGGTATGTAAAAATTGAAGCGCTCAGCGTTGGCGGCGACAGAATTGTTGATAAAATTGCCGCACTTATGGAAGAAGCATCCGCAACTAAAGCCCCCATTGCACGATTTGCCGACAAAGTTAGTAAAATTTTTGTTCCTTCCGTTATTTCTGTTGCAATAATAACAGGAATCTGCCATATCATTTTCGGCAATCCAAGTCAGGCAATAAATCACGCTGTTGCGGTTCTTGTTGTTTCATGTCCCTGCGCCTTAGGACTTGCAACACCTGCGGCTGTTATGGCAGCGGTTGGAAAAGGAGCAAGTAAGGGTATCCTTATAAAAAATGCCGCTTCTCTTGAAGAAACGGGCAGAGCAACAACGGTTATTTTTGATAAAACCGGCACTATTACAACAGGAAAGCTCACAGTTACAGAGGCGGTTTCTGTTAACGAAGGCGAATTGGAAAAATATGCCTCATCGATTGAAGCAAACAGCTCTCACCCCACCGCAACAGCTATTACCAACTATTATTCAAACATAAAAAAAGAAAAAGTTACAGGATTTTCAACCATTCCCGGAAGAGGTGTTGAAGGATTTATTGATAGCAGACGTATTATTGGCGGTAATCTTAAATTTATGGAAGAGAACAGTGTTTCTGTTCCAAATATTGTTTCAAAGGGAAAAACTCTCCTATACTTTGCGGTTGACGGAAGATATATCGGTTATATCTCTCTTTCCGACATTCCAAGAGAAGATGCATCAGAATGCGTAAAAAATCTCAAGGAAATGGGTATAAAAGTTGTTATGCTCAGCGGAGACAACGAAACAAGCGTTGAAGAAATTGCAACGAAAACGGGAATCGAACATTACCAAAGTTCACTGCTCCCTGCTGATAAAGAAAGCTACATCCGCAAATTAAAAGAAAGTGGCGAAAAGGTTATTATGGTTGGTGACGGAACAAACGATGCTCCTTCCCTTATCAGCGCGAATGTTGGAATCGCTGTAAGTACGGGCACAGATATTTCTGTTGAAGCCGCAGATATTGTTACAATGTCGGAAAATCTTTCAAAAGTTTCTTCTGCTGTAAAATTAGGTAAAAATGCACTCGCAATAATAAAACAAAATCTTTTTTGGGCACTTATATATAATTCGCTTTGCATCCCAATTGCTGCAGGAGCAATTCCCTTTATACAGATGTCCCCACCTTTTGCCGCAATTGCCATGAGTATAAGCTCAATTTGCGTTGTTGCAAATGCATCTCGACTTAGGTTCAAAAAGATTTAGTTGTGTTTATGCATTTTATATCAATTTTCGCTAAGATTTGTTTAAAATAATATTTTTTATTAACTCTTTTTCTTTAAGGTGGTTTTAAGCCCTTTTTTGTATAAATATTTCATAATGAAGATTATACATGAAAGGTATTTTTATGAAAAATCCAATATCAAAATTTCTATTAACATTAGCAATTACATCTTTGCTGATAACATCGTGCTCAACCTCGGAAAATTCTTCCGTCGCAACAAGCGAGACAGCATCAACAAGTGAAAGTGGTGTTTCAAGCGATTCCGAAAGCTCATCCGACAATTCTCAAAACAATGATAATTCTCAGGATGGCAACAGCAACTCCCCAAGCAACAACAATTCGCAAAATAGCAACAACGATGGCTCACAAAACGGGGATTCATCCACCCTCAACTATGAAATTTCATACAAAGAAAATGATACAACATCAACATATGATGAAAATTCGGCGGTTACAATTTCTTTAAACGGAACATCAGCCGAGATAAAAGGCGATGGAGTTTTAAACAACAATGGTGTTATCACCGTAACTGCCGGTGGTGTCTATGTCTTAACAGGCACACTTAATGGGCGAATTGTTGTCAATTCCTCGGATAACACCCCTGTGCGACTTATTCTTAAGGGAGTTTCCGTAACTTGTGATACATCAGCTCCGTTTTATGTTGCTTCTGCCGATAAGGTTATTTTAACTCTTGCAGATGGAACTGAAAACAGCTTTACAGATTGCAAAACATATTCATATGACGATGCAACAAATGAAGAACCATCTGCGGCTATTTTTTCTAAGGATGACCTTTCATTCAACGGCAACGGTTCCCTTACAGTTACCGCAAATTTCAAAAATGGAATACAGTGCAAGGACAAATTGAAAATCTGCGGTGGTACTATAAATATAACCTCTGCAGGAGATGGCATAAAGGGCAAGGATTGCGTTGGAATATGCGGTGGAGATATAACTGTTAATGCAGAAGGAGACGGCATTCAATCTTCCAACGCAGACAGCACAGAAGTCGGTTTCGTTAATATTTCAAAGGGAAAAATCATGATAACCTCCTCTCTCGATGGAATTCAGGGTGAAAGCGGAGTTTGCATAAGCGGAGGAACAGTAAACATAAAAAGCGGCAATGGCTACGGTTCATCAACCGATTCCAAAAAAGGAATAAAGGGCGGAAAAGATGTCTCCGTAACAGGAGGAACGGTTTCCATAACCGCAAATGACGACGGACTTCATTCAAATGGTACAGTAAACATAAACGGTGGCAATGTTACAGTGTCCTCCAATGATGACGGTATACACGCTGATTCGGAAATTAACATAAAAAATGGCTCTGTTAATATAACAAAATCATACGAAGGCATTGAATCGGCTGTTATCAACATTTCCGGCGGCAAAACTCTTGTGAAATCATCAGATGATGGAATCAATGCATCCGACGGCTCAGGTGGTGGCATGGGCGGTATGGGTGGTGGAGGAATGGCAAACAACTCTGCCTGCAAATTCAATGTAAGCGGTGGAACTCTCTATGTAAATGCATCGGGAGACGGTCTCGACTCTAATGGAAGCATATTCATCACAGGTGGTTTAGTGCTTTGCGAAGGGCCGACAAACGGCGGTAACAGTTCCGTTGACCACAACGGAAACATTTCCATAACAGGCGGTACGCTTCTTTCAATTGGTAGCAATGGTATGGCAGGCGAAATTTTAGGAAACACAAACGGAACAACTCAATGTGTATTTGGGTCATACTGCAACGGTTCTGTAGGAACAACTTTAGCAATTAAAGATTCAAACGGAAATGTAATTTTTGTTTTTAAAACAACAAAGCAATTTGGACACCTTGTTTTCTCATCCCCACAGCTTAAAACAGGGGAAACTTACGAAATATGGACAGGGGGAACAGGAAGCGGAAGCCCCGAAAATGGGGTATACCATTCAAACACATATAATGGTGGCTCCGCAATTGCTTCCATCAACCAAACAGCAATAGTTACAGGCGGTGGAAATATGGGCGGAGGAATGAATCCAGGCGGTGGAATGAAGCCCGGAAACGGCACAAGACCTCCTAAACCCGGCAGGTGGTAAAAACTCAAAATCTGCATTTAAAAATGTTTCTTCCTTGGGAATGCTCTAATTGCAAGTTAATGGATAAAATAACTCTATTAAAATAAAAATAAACAATAAAAAATATATATTTAAAGAAAGGTATATACTTTTATGAAAAAAGAATTTACAAATCCAATTATCTCAGCCGGAGCAGACCCTTGGATAATCAAAAAGGATAACACCTATTTTTACTGTCATTCAACCGGCAACGGCGTTGCCGTAAGAGCTTTCAAATGGTTTGATGAGGCAGAAAGTGTTCATTCAAAAATTGTTTATACCGCTCCCGAAGGAACTATGTATTCTTGCGAATACTGGGCTCCTGAGCTTCACTATATTGATGGCAATTGGTATATATATGTTGCTGCTGATGACGGAGACAACCGCAACCACAGAATGTATGTTTTAAAAGGAACATCTCAAGACCCAACAGAACCATTTGAAATGGTTGGAAAGATGAATGATTCTGCTGACAAATGGGCAATAGACGGAACAGTTTTGACACACGAAGGAGAAAATTACTTTGTTTGGTCGGGCTGGGAAGGTGATGAAAACTCAGAGCAGAATATTTACATTCAGAAAATGGAATCTCCTGTTAAGCTCACAGGCAACCGTGTTATGCTTTCCAAACCCGAACTTGAATGGGA
Organism: Eubacteriales bacterium; assembly: GCA_045577455.1. Classification (GTDB taxonomy): domain Bacteria; phylum Bacillota; class Clostridia; order Oscillospirales; family CAG-382; genus SIG653. The sequence continues at coordinate 69,073 of JAZNIJ010000211.1, read as the reverse complement.
AAGACGCGGTGGTCACCCAAAAATCAATGAAGGTCCTGTCGGGTTCAATAGTGATGAACTTACAGCGATTATCTACTCTGCAAGCGGAAGCTGGTGCGACGAATATTGCTTGGGACAGCTCACATTTAAAGGTGGCGATATTATGAATCCCGCCAATTGGGTTAAAGAAAAAGAACCTATACTTTCAAAAAAAGAGGGTGCATATGGACCAGGGCATTGTTCTTTTACTAATGACGATGAAGGAAATACCTGGATTGTATATCACGCAAACCTTGTTTCCGGCTCTGGTTGGGACGGAAGAAGCGTTCATGTTAAAAAATGCCATGTTAAAAATGGCTTAGTTGTTGTTGAATAATTAAGAAACTTGGGGGATTAAACTGTTTTTATGTTTAATCCCCGATTATTTTACCAAGTCTTATATCCCATTATTTAACTTTAAATTGGTTCAATCAAGCAAATCTTTTAATATCAAAATTAAAACCCTGCAAGGAGCAATTCCTTGCAGGGAAATTTTGCATATTAGTTTATGATGGATTTACAGGATTCATATCGTTTGCTTCTTTTTTGTTTTTAATAACAAAGAACAAAACTGCACTTGCAGCAATTACAACAGAACCAATGATTATGTAAAGAAGAATTCCGCCAAATCCGCCGTCGTCATCTTCACTTTCATCCGAAGATGAGATTTCTCCGCCAATAGGTTCATCGCTCTCTTTGGATGACTCTATTTTACTTTCGTTCTCTTCAGCACCGTTAGATGGTGTATCACCGCTCTGTTCGGTCGATTCCTCTGTTGGGTCTTCAGCGCTTTCATCAACATCTTTAGAGTCCGATTCTTCATGAGAAACATTCACTTCATTTGATTCATCATCTGCCGACGCATAGAAAGAACTATCGTTGCTTTCTGTAGTAGAGTCTTCTCCATCAGAATTAAGAGCTATCTTTAGAGATGTTGCGGTTCCGGGAAGATTCATATAGTCCTTAGCTGTTGTACAAGCAAGACTTGCAGAGTCAATATAAATCTCTGTGTTTTTCACAGACGCAGTCTCAACTTTAAAAGTGAGCTTATATCCAAGAACTCCATCTTCATGAACACCCGCATGAAAATCTGCATCACTCCAACCATCATTCAATAGTCTGACAATGTAGTTTCCGGAGTTTGGAGTTGAAAAATCAGCTCCGTATGCCCAGATGGACGGCAATATAGCTTCTTTTGTAGTGAGAGTTAACGCTGTTGCATCATATACAACCGGTATATCAATGGCTATAATTCCATTTGGAGTGCTGATCTGATTTACAGAAATTGTTACTGTGAAAGTTTCGCCCTTATATACAGCTTTTTTGTCTGACAACATTTCAACTGCAAAAGCGTTGCCATCAGCATATGATACAAAGCAGAGTGTGGATAAAATCGAAAGTGTTAAAAGTAACCATAACGCTCTTTTTTTCATAATCTCAGCTCTCCTTATTTTTTAAATTAGTATAAATATCCTTCTCTATAAAGAAGTTCAGCAATAAGAACAGCTCCGCCTGCAGCTCCTCTTAATGTATTGTGAGAAAGACCTATGAATTTATAGTCGAAAACGCTATCCGATCTAAGGCGTCCCAAAGAAATTCCCATTCCGTTTTCGATATTTCTATCGAGCTTTGTTTGAGGACGGGTAAATTCTTCAAAATATGTCAAGAACTGCTTTGGAGCGCTTGGCAACTGGAGTTCTTGAGGTCTTCCCTGGAAATTTCTCCAGATTTCAATAATTTCGTCTGCACTTGGCTTAATTCTTGAAAAGCTAACAGATACAGCAGCAAGGTGTCCATCAGAAGAAGGAACACGAACACACTGAGCAGAAATTATCGGATTGCTTGCAGGAACTATAAATCCATCCTCTAAAGCACCCCAGATTTTCAAAGGTTCTTTTTCGCTCTTTTCTTCTTCGCCGCCAATATATGGAATAACATTATCAACAATTTCAGGGAAACTTTCAAAAGTTTTACCGGCACCTGATATTGCCTGGAATGTTACAACATTAACTTTGGAAATTTCATATTTCATAAGAGGAGTAAGAGCCGGAACATAACTCTGAATAGAGCAGTTTGGCTTAACAGCTATGAAGCCCTTTGTTGTTCCCAAACGCTTTTTCTGAAACTCAATTACAGCAAGATGTTCAGGATTCAACTCAGGAATAACCATAGGAACATCCAAAGTCATTCTGTTTGCAGAGTTGTTGGAAATAACAGGAATTTCTGCCTTTGCATATGCTTCTTCAAGCAATTTTATTTCGTTTTTAGGCATATCAACAGCGCAGAAAACAAAATCCACATTCTGAGAAATTGTTTTGATGTCGGATGCGTCAACAATAACCATATTTTTAACGGAATCCGGCATTGGAACTGCCATTCTCCATCTGCCATTCAACGCTTCTTCATATGTTTTTCCAGCGCTTCTTGAACTTGCAACAAGTAATGCAATTTCAAAATAAGGATGGTTTGAAAGTAAAGTAATAAATCTTTGACCTACCATACCGGTAGCGCCAACTATTCCGCATTTTAATTTTTTCATATTCTATATATCTGCCGCTTAATTTAGCGTATTCCTTTCCTCGCCTTGTTTTATTTATAACACGGTGTGATTAAACATTTTTTGAGTTATCAAAAAATATGCTATACTGCAGATTACAAAAGGGGTATTCCCTTTTGTAATTCTACAGTTTTTTATTAAATAAATCTTAATCTTCAAATATGGGTAACTATTTTATTAACTTACCTTAGCAAATGCTTATGCAGCTACACTTTCAGAAGATTCTACAGAAGAAGCTACTTCTTCAGAAGTTGATTCTGATGCTGCCTCAGAAGATGATTCTACAGAGCTTGCTTCTGAAGATGATTCAGATGTTGGTTCTTCGGATTTATCACCTGATTCATCTTTGGATTCATCCTTGGAGGAGTTTGAAGAATCTCCAGAGCTTGTTTTGTCATAAGTGAAATCTGTTGGCACGCCCTTAACAGTTGCACTGCCGTATTTCTTAAGAGGTGTAAAGTCTTTGATATTTGTGTTAACCTGTTCTGCTTTATCATCAACTGTTACAGAAATGTTGATTGTTTTAAGAACGGATGGATCCATCTTTGCAAATACACCAATATCGCTTATCTTTTCGTTTTCGGAGAAGTCCACATTTGAGAGCTTCTTAAGACCTTCAATTGCAGAAATATCAGAAATTTCGTTATTCGCAAGAGTTAATGTTTCCAACTTAGGCATATTTTCAGCGAGCTTGCCCAAAGTTTCGATTTTGTTTTCTCCTGCAGAAAGAGTTTTAAGACTCTTCATACCTGTAAGTCCGGAAATGTCTTTAATTTCGTTGCTTGTAAGAGTGAGAGTTTCAAGATATTCGAGACCTGCGAGAGAGGAAACATCTTTAAGAGTTCTTACTGTTTCTTCTTTCTTTTCGTTTTCGGGAGCTTCACTTGAAGCGTCTTCGGAAACTTCTTCATCTGATGGGATTTCTTTTTCTTTGTTATCTGAAAGGTCAAGAGTTACAAGACCCGATACTTTACCAAGGTCGCCCAAATCAGAGAGTTTGTTTGCTCCGAGAGAGAGAGTTTCAAGCTTTGTATGCTGTGCGCCAAGACCTTCAACTTTTGTTATATAGTTGTTTGAAAGGTCGATATTGTTTGCATTGATAAGTGTTCCTGTTGCTGCCATGCTTTCAATTCTGTTATCGGAAGCATAGAGAATTCTAAGTTCTGTAAGGTCTTTAACAGGATTAAGGTCGCTTATCTTATTATAAGACAAGAACAATCTCTTGAGGTTTGTGAATTTTTCAACGCCCGCAATCGATGTAAGCTCATTCTGGCTTATATCAAGAGTCACAAGAGATGTTGGGGCATTCTTAAGACTTTCAAGATTTTCAAGCCCTAATCCGGATGCTGTAATATTGAACAAAACAGGGTTGTTATCCGCCGTTATTTTATCAAGGGAAGTAATCTTTGTACCAGCAACATCGAGATATTTAAGGTTCTTGAAGTTTTCAATTCCGTCGAGAGAATCAACTGCAGAATATCCAACGGAAAGGTATACAAGATTCTTCATATTCTTGAAGCAATCGAGGTTAGTAATCTTATCACAGTCTACCTGTGTATATTCTGGAAGACTTGTGTAAATACCGTACTGGTAGTACATATAGTAGGTGTAGTAGTTCTGTCTCAAGTTGGAACCGGAAGCAGAAACAAACTTAAGGTTTGTGAAGTTTTTGATTGCTTCGGGTTTAAGCTCGTCACATCTGAATTTGATGTAGTTGATAACTTCTTCAGAAGATTCTTCGCTTGAAGAAGTTGCGGATTCATCGCTTGATGCGTTTGATGATGTATCAGCTGATGCATCTGCGGAACCATTGCTTGGTTCTTCTGAAGCATTGCTTGAATCGCTTGATTCCTTTGAGCTTTCATCAACAATGGGTTCTTTGGAAGAAGGGTCTGCAAGCGCATCGGAATAATCAGACTCTAATTTTTCGAGCTGTTCCTTTGCATAGTCTGCATTGCCCAAATATACAACATTAACCCAACCGTCTTCAGAATTGTATTCTGTTGTATAGTTAAGGAATTCGTATTTATTAAGCATATCTTGGGTGATATCCTTCGGATATACCTTTTCGTCAACAAAATCGCCGTGTGCCTCTGCAAATCCTCTTGCAAAGTCCTTATCGGTGATGAGGTCGGACGCCATATAAATGCTTCTCAAAACCAATAATGCGGTCATTGAAACCACAACTAAAATAAGAACCATTAAGAAAATAAATTTCTTTTTCAAACTTTTGGAATAATTAGCCATTTTTAAATATCCTCCATATAAATTACATACATAATGTTAAAAAACGACTCGATGGACACAATACCACCACTAAAAATAAATGATATCACATCTTGGATAAAAAATCAATACTTTATGCAAAAAATTAACGCTTCAATTGCAAATTTTTTGTTGCTTTGGTTTTATTTTTCATTTTTGGCCGCTTAAATAAAGTGGTAATTGCCATTCATTACTAATTTTTGCAATTCATTCTTCCCTATTTATTATATGAAAATATTTCCAAAACCGATATTTATTTATCTGTATTTTAAAATTACAATGTTGCAATTTCTTAAGGATGAAGACATATAAATCCATCAAAAACGCTATTTTTTCTTTTTAAAAAGGTCAATTAACGCTTTTTTAACGATATTTTTCCTATAAATTCAATATTTTTTTCTAAAAGCTATTGATTTTTTAAAAAAACAATGTTATACTAACACTTGCATTGAAAAAAGATTTAACTTGAAAGTGAGGAAAAGTTGATGAAAGAAGGAATCCATCCCGTTCTCAAAGAAGTTACGGTTCGTTGTGCTTGCGGCGAAGAGTTCAAAACTCTTTCCACTAAAGAAAACCTTAAAGTGGATATCTGCTCAAAATGCCATCCTTTCTATACCGGAAAACAGAAGTTTGTTGATGCCGGTGGTAGAGTTGATAAATTCAAGAAGAAGTACAATCTTCAGTAATTGGCATTTTTAAGGGATTTATCCCAAATGCCCCCAAAAGCATGAAATTAGGCTCTGACCGTTTTTGGTCAGAGCCATTTTCGTTTTTGTTTTATATAGCAATTGATGTGGGTCAAATTCAAGGTATGCTCAAAATGGCTATATCCCGCCTTCAAATAGTATGCATCAGCTCAACCACTTTTATTTTACTTATTTACACAAATTACTTCCTCAATGCTTTGCAAATTTTACCGATTACCAATGACAATGCAGATAATATACCAACGAGCCACCATTCACTTTTTCCAAGTGGTACAGTTTTAAACACGGGGCGAAAATTTGGAACAAGGATAACCGAAAGCTGCAAAGCCGAACAGACAAAAAACGCACCGAGCAAGTATACATTTGAAAAAACAGAACCCTCTCTCATATTAAAGGAATGGAAAAGCTGAGAAAGAGACAGAACAGCGAAAGACATCGTTCTACCCGTAATATGCCCTCCGATTCTCGCACCGATAATATACGCAGCAAGCGAAAGTATGCCAATAATCACTCCCCCAAACACAATTTCTGCCCCCATTCCATCGGAAAAGATACCTTCTTTCTGTTTGACGGGGCGTTTTTTCATTATGTTTTTGGGAGCTTTTTCCATTCCCAAAGCAATTGCAGGCAGAGAATCTGTTACAAGATTAACCCAAAGCAGCTGTATTGCCGCAAGAGGTGAAGGTAATGATGCAAGAATTGCACATAGCACAACCAAAATTTCTCCAATATTACACGAAAGCAAGAAGTGAACACTTTTGCGTATATTCTCATAAATACCACGACCTTCTTCAACGGCATCAACAACAGTTACAAAATTATCGTCAGTGAGAACAATATCAGCCGCCTCCTTTGCAACCTCTGTCCCACTTATTCCCATAGCACATCCTATATCACTTGCCTTTAAGGCGGGGGCATCATTAACCCCATCCCCCGTCATCGCAACGGTAAACCCTGCTTTTTTGTATGCATTAACTACCTTAACCTTAAATTCAGGTGTTACCCTTGCGAAAACATTTCCTTTTAAAATTTCCTTTTCAAGCTCCCCCTCCGAAAGATGGGAAAGCTGTTTTTCTGTTAACACAACAGGCGCAGGGAACCCCACTTCCTCGGCAACAGCGCGTGCTGTATCAGGATGGTCTCCCGTTATCATAACGGTTTTAATTCCTGCGCTTCTGCACCTTGCAACTGCCTCTTTAACTCCCTCTTTTGGTGGGTCTTTTATTCCTGAAAGTCCTGCAGGGTAAAATTTTATGCTTTTCAAGTTTTTCAAATTTGGCTCTGTACGAGTTTCTCCATAAGCAAATGCCATAACTCGCAACGCTTTTTCCGCCATTTTTCTTTCCGAATCCCCGAAAGATAACTTGCAAAAACCCTCAACAGCTTCGGGAGCGCCTTTAACAGAAACGAAATATCCCCCCTTATGCTTATGTACCGTAAGCATATATTTTTTTGCTGAATCAAAAGGGATTTGGGAAACCCTCTCATATTCAGAAAGCAACGTCTCGAAAACTCCGCAGCTTTTTGCCCTTTCCAAAAGTGCATTTTCCGTTGGAGAAGAAAAGTCATTGCAAAGAATTGATATTTTATGTATCATTTCACTATCTCCAACCTCCTCAACAACCGTCATTTTGTTTTTAGTTATCGTTCCTGTTTTATCAGTACAAATTATTTCTGCACATCCCAGAGTTTCGACGGCAGGAAGGGATTTTACAACCGCTTTCTTTTTTGCCATTCTTTGCATACCAAGACTCAGCACAACAGTTACTATAGCAGGCAACCCCTCGGGAATTGCCGCAACCGCAAGACTTACTGAAGTTAAAAACATTTCTGCGGCAGGAAGTTTTTTTATAAGGGAAAAAACAAAAATTAAAGCGCAAATTATCAATGCTCCGTTTCCAAGCACCGTTGAAACAGAAGCCAGCTTCTTCTGTAATGGTGTTTTCTCTTTTTCCGAATTTGAAAGAGAATACGCGATTGTTCCCACACGACTATTTATACCCGTTGCAGTAACAACGCCCTGTCCGCTTCCCGAAAGCACAGGGCAACCCGACCAAAGCATATTTTTCATATCAGATATATGAGTATCATTTTCGCAAACACAAAAAGGGTCTTTTTGCGCCTCTGCAGATTCTCCCGTAAGGGACGATTCGTCAACGCTGATAAATTCACCCTTTATAAGACGCATATCAGCAGGAACAACACATCCTTTCTCTATAATAACAATATCTCCAACAACAATATCCGATGAATGAATTTTTATTTTTTCATTATTTCTCAAAACCAATGCTTCAGGTGCAGTTATTTTTTTTAGCGCTTCCATTGCACGCTCTGCCTTGCTCTCCTGAAATGCACCGATTATGGAATTCACCCCAACAATTATAAGAATTGTTACCCAATCAAAATCCTTTTCTCCGCTATAATATGATGCTCCAAAAGATATAAATGCCGACAAAAGCAATATTATTATCATTTTATCAGAAAGTTGAGATATTATTTTTCTGAAAAATCCTTTCTTTTTTCCTGTTTCAAATGTGTTTTTTCCATTTTCCAGAAGCCGTTTTTCTGACTCCTCCGATGTTAAACCACTGATATTACTTTCCGTTTCTCTCAGCGCCTCCTCACCGCTCATAGACCAGAAGCAGATAGCTTCATTTTTATCCTCTTTCATAAACAATCTCCTTCCTTTTTATAAATAACAAAAATAAATTTGGATAAGCCATAAGACAATTGAGTATATCCGCAGCTTTCCATGAAAGATTTATAGGTGCAACACAACCAAGAGAAAAAGCAGCAACGGCAAGAATTTTATACATTGTTGATACGCAGCTTTTCCTTCCAAACAAAAAAGCAATACAGCTTTCGCTGTAAAAACACCAGCTTAAAACCGCAGCAAAGGCAAACACTCCCATAAAAATTGCAAATAACACCCCACCGCCCTTGCCAAAATGCTTTAAAAACAGCAAAGGCACAGAATTTGTATTATTACAAACCAAGCACAACGCTGTGAGAGTTCCAACAATAAAGGTATCAACATATATTTCTGCAATCCCAAGAAGTCCTTGATTAAATGAGTCTACCCCATTTGCGCTTGCGTGGGCAATGGGGGATGAGCCCATTCCTGCTTCGTGAGAAAACACTCCTCTCACAGTTCCAACACGCAAAGCCCTTGTTAGCATATATGCGGAAATTCCGCATCCCATCTGTTTTATTCCAAACGCTTCTTTAAAAATCATAGAAAAAGTTTCGGGGATTTTTTCACCCGTTTTTAAAAGTATAAAAAGCGTTCCCAAAACATAGAGAACGGTCGCAAGAGGTACTAAATATGAATTAACTTTCGCAATTCTCTCTTTTCCACCAAAAATAACAGCAACAAGCAATATACCCGAAAGAACTGCAACCCATACCGACGATACGCCAATGCGAGAAAACGCTTCTGACATAGCTCCGCTTTGAGCTGAATTTCCGCCTCCGAGAGATGCAATGAGGGCAAGAATGGCAAAGGCAATACCCAATCTTGCATACCCCGCTTCTCTCAACACCACCATTGCACCGCCAATTGGTCCTCGTCTGTGCTTCACAGCTATGTATGTTTCTGCATATTTTATTCCCATTCCCAAAAAAGATGATAGCCACATCCAGAAAATACTGCCAAGCCCACCCTCGCCTATTGCATAACCTATACCCGTTATACTTCCAACCCCAACTGTGCCTCCAAGGGCTGTTGCGAAAGCAGAAAGTGCTTCTTTGTTTTTATTGTTGGAAATAAGCTGTTTTATCCCCCTTATTTGCAACGCTCTTGATTTAAAAGTGAAATATATACCAAATAAAGTTAAAAGAATAACGCACGGAAAGGTAATTGCAACCTCTGTTTTCCCCATTTTTGTTCCCCCTCTCGGAATAATATATTTGTATTTTTGAAAAAATATATAAAAATTTTGCAAAAGCCCTTTTAATTCTGCGAAAAATGTGATATTATGTTGATGTATACACTGAAAGGAGATAAATTATGCCTGTTTTCACTGAATCAAAAAAAGGTTATGACAGAGACGAAGTCAACAATTTTATAAAACAACAAAACGATGCTCACGAAGCAACACTTGCTGAAAAAAACAAAAGGATAAAAGAGCTTGAGGATGAGGTGAGGAAGCTCTCACAAAACGCCACTACCACACCGGCCACCGTTGAAGCATCGCAAAGCGAAGACCTTAACGAAATGAAGAAAAAATATGAACGCCTTTGTGCAGATATGGGTGAAAAGCTCCTTCTTGCAGAGGTTAAGGCATCTGAAATAGTGGACGATGCAAACAAAAAAGCTGAACTTATTATTGCTGAAGCAAGAATAAAAGCAAATGACCAAATTGTATCTATTTTAAACGATGCAGAAAAAAGTGCAGAGGGAATCAAAAAAGCAATAGCAGATTATTCTGCTATGGGAAAAGAAATTTCTGCCTTACTTAGTACAACAGAAGAAACTTTCAAGAAAGCTCTTGAGAGAATTTCTTCCAATATATATAAAGGATAACGCGGTTTCTTACTTATTGTTGTAATAAATATCAAGAGCGTATACAGCCAAAACAAAAGATAGGGAGCAAAGCATGACAGAAACAATTAAAAGGATTTCAGAATTCATTGAAAGAAACAGAGATAGTTATTTAAAGGATTTATCACGCATTATTTCCATCCCCAGCGTTGAAGGCACAGCAGACGGCGAAAAGGTTTTCGGAAAAAATGTTGGTGATGCACTTGATACCCTTCTTGAAATGGGAAAAAATCACGGCTTTGAATGTGAAAACATAGACTATCGCTGTGGAAAAGTTACTCTGAAAACATCCACAAAAAGAACAGCTCCATATAAAGACGGATTTGAAAACGAAGTTGGCGTTGTTGGTCATATTGATGTTGTTCCCGCAGAAAGCTCAACATGGAGCTGTAACCCATTTGAGCTCACCATCCGCGATGGCGTTTATATGGGCAGAGGAACAGAAGACGATAAAGGCCCTCTCGTTGCCGCTATGTATGCGATGAAATATATAAAAGAAGAATATGGGAAAGCGTTGCCCTTTGATATATCAATAATTGCAGGATGCAACGAAGAAACAGGGATGAACGACCTTCCCTACTACCTTAAAAAACACAAAGCTCCCTTCTTTTCCATAACTCCCGATGCCAATTTTCCTGTTTGTATTGGAGAAAAGGGTATCACAACCGTTTATATAACAATTCCTGGTTGCCTATCAAAAGTTAAGAGCTTTTCGGGTGGAACAGTTAAAAACGCTGTTGCAGGAAATGCAAAGGCAGAGCTTTCCCAATGCTTTCCCCTTGATTCAAAAGAGAGAATCACAGCAAATGGTATTGAACTTTCCGCAGAGGGAATTACCGCGCACGCTGCAATACCTCAGAGCGGTTTAAATGCTATTGGACTTTTGGCGGAATATATACTTGAAAATGTTCCTGTTTCAGGAAAGGAAAAAGAAGCATTTGAATTTTTGAAAAACTCAGCTTTTGATTATAAGGGCGAGGTTTTGGGAATCAACTGCGAAGATGAGCCGTCGGGATATCTCACCTGCGTTGCAGGCGTTGCAAAAACCGTTGGGGATTCCATTGTTCAATCCTTCAATATTCGACTTCCCGTGACTAAAGAATGGGACAGCATTATAAAAAAATTAGAGAGTTTTTGCCAAGAAAACAATTTTATTCTCGAAACGGGCGGCCGTTCAAATCCGTATTACATTCCCGCAGACAGCAAGGAAATTGAAATCCTTTTGGATTGCTACAGAGAAGTTACAAATGATATGAGCTCACCATATACAATTGGTGGAGGAACTTATGCAAAAATTTTTCCTAACACATATGTTTACGGTGCTATACAGGAAAAGTATATTTCCCTTTTCGGCAACGGTAAAGGTGGAGCGCACGAAAACGATGAGTATATTTCACAAGCAGAATTCGAGGATTGCATAAAAATCTTCACATTACTGTTTATATCCCTTGCCGAAAAATATTAAATTATTTTGCTATCATAAAACAATCGCCTTTCTCATATATCTTACTAAACGATATATGCAAGAAAGGCGGTTTATTTATGAATACACCTAAAAAAACAGTTTACCTCCCAAAAACCGCATACAGCGGATACACATATACAGAATGGGAGAAAGAATACGAATTACCCGAAACTATGGCGGGGATATCAAAGCTCATTCAAATTGAATCATTGCCTGAAATAACCGATGTTACAACTAAAAGCAACATTGCCGATGTGTTTGGAAAAAACACTTTCAGAATACTTTATCAATCCGCTGAGGACGGAAGCGTTGAACCGTTAAACTTCTCCGATGATTTTGACGTTAGCATTGATATGAAAACAGATTCGGAAAATCTTTTAACTTTTGCCAAAGTTTTTTGCACATTTATAAGCTGTAAGGTTATTTCTCCAAGAAAGTTATACATAAAGGGTAAAAATAAAATTCATCTTGAAGCAAATGAGAATGTTGCAACAGAGATTCCCGATATCAATTCAGGAAACAATATTTTATTTTATGATACGATAAACTTTCCGTTTCAGGAGTTTTTGCCGCCTTTAACCCAGTCTTTTTCTTTTGAAGAAGAATTTACCGTTGACAGCTCATATCCTTCCGTTGATAAGATTATTTTTTCATCTGTCCGTCTTATCCCCTTAGATATTGTTAAATCTTTCGAGTCTGTAACCCTTAATACCTCCGCGATTTTTAAGGTGTTTTACGAGGGAGACGGAAAATACAATCTGTTTTCACGCTCCGTTCCTATTTCGTTAACCATAGAGAACGAAGCCATAGACGAAAACACAATCATTTACTATTATCTTGCGGTTAACAACCAAATGGCAGAAAAAGATATTGATAAATATGGTGAAGACAGGGTTTTAAGGTTCTTTTACTCTCCAACTTTAACGATTTTCAGAGTCAAAGAAAAAAACGAGGAACTACCAAGGGATGTGTTCTCGCCCTCAGACCTTCTTTCGGCAAAAACAGAAACTCTTAATTTCAATGAGCTTGTTGATGTTTTTTCGCGCCCATTTACTATTGAAAAAATTTTTGAAATTCCCGGCACAGAGATATCTGAAATATATGACACAAATGTCGTTATGGATGTTGAATCCGTTGAAAAAACAGAACAAGGAGAGAAAATTAACGGAATTTGTGGAATATCTGTTTTAGGAAAGACGGAAAGTGGAATTGACAGCGTTAGTTTTACCGTTAATTTTTCCGAAATGTTTCCGGAAATGTCGGGAAGTGCCTTTTGTCGCTGTTCGGTTATACCAACGGGAGCTTCTTCAATGATTACAGGGCGTGATGTAATTACTGTGAGAGTTTCAGCAAATGCAACTATAAGGCGTTACGAAGCAAGAAGCCAAGAGGTGATTTCAGATTTTTCACCTTCTTCTGCGAGAGAAACAAGGGATAAAAGCCGCATCACAATCTATTACCCAAACGAAAAGGAAACTCTTTGGGATATTTCAAAAGAATATGGAATAGACCCTGTTAAAATGGAAAAAGAGAATGCTTCTTCTTTCACATCGGATGGAATCGTTGCAAAAGGTGTTAAATCTATTTTGATTCCTTAAGTAAGAACAAAAGAATTCTAACTATTTATAGCGATGTTACATAAATGTTTTACTTAAAAAACTATAATTCTTTACATATTGCCCCTTTAGAGGTTTTTTGCACATATTTATTCTTTTTTGTTTTTCATTTTATTGGTTGAAAAAGACTTCTCTTTCTATTAAAATGATATTGTAGATAAAATAATGAGGTGCGCAATATGGAAAAGTCCTTCAAAGTAAAATGTGCTTCTATAATAGGTTGCCTTTCAGGGATTCTTTGTGCATTCAGCACCGGTATGTTTTTAGCTTGCGATGCTTTGCTGTCAATTCCTTCGCTTATGGTTGGAGCAACAGCATTAGTGTTTATCGTTTCCGTATCGTTGTATCTGATGTGGTCTCGATAAATGGTGCTGAACAAAAAATCAGATTCCCTCTTTGAACAGCTTGTTATTTAGCTGTTGCCGTTTTAAAATTCGGCAATTCTTTCATCATTTCAAATGCCCTTACCGAAAAACTTTACGGCAGGGGCATTTTTATCTTTCTTGTAATTTTCGATTTTGTATAACGCCGCCTTTTTTCAAACCAAATTCTACCATATTTTATTCCCCAAAGTAAATTCTACTTTTAGGATATGGGTAGAATTTAATTTGAAAATTTTCTTGACAATATTTTTTGATAAAAAAGAAAGTTTTTTTCAAAAAGGTATTGACAAATACAAAATTTGTGATATAATGAATAAGCTCTCTGAGGGAAACACCCTCAATTAAAATGGTATGCGGCCGTGGCGGAACTGGCAGACGCGCACGTTTGAGGGGCGTGTGGGCAACCGTATGGGTTCAAGTCCCATCGGCCGCACCAAAGCATTCAAACCCGAACCTTTTACCGATTGGTGAAACGTTCGGGTTTGTTGTATACATTTAAGTATATTGACATTTTGTAGTGTTTGTGCTAAAATCTAGATTAGGGTAGGTCTGTATATAGAAAAGAGGTGCGTTATCCTGGAGAATGTAGTTCAATGGGGCTTTTGGGATTATTTTTCGGCTGTAACCGACATTTTATCGTGGATAGGACTAATTATAACGATATGGACATTATTAACCACGGTAGGAATCAAGAGATCGTTGTTACTATATGTTGAAAAGTCGGAGTATTTAAAAGATATTGATGATCGAATTAAAATATTAAGGTCCTATGAGGAAACCTTAAAAAAAGATTCAACAATATGTGGAAATACGGTATACGATTGGGTAATTGAGCAACTTGATGATATACTCATAAATTATGGTAACCTTTTAAAGAAAAATGTTGTGCCAGATATAAAAGAACTTATTTCCATGGCAGAAAAAAGTAAAAACTCAAGTGATGTCGAAAACACAGCCAATAACTTTCAAAGAAAGTTACACGCACTTTGCACCCGGATGGAAAAGGAGAAAAAGTTAATATGACAGCAACAATTGATACAATTGAATCTTTGGTCGACAGAATAAAAACAAAGGATATAAGCTGGATTAGCTTAGATTATTTGAAAACTCATTTGCGAAGCAACGGTGAATCATTGTCTGATATTAATATTTTTCAATTATATGTAGAACATTTGAGAAAAGACAAATTTGTATTTGATTGCAAAGAAAGTTATTTTTCGCTGACAGATACGCATTTGTATATCCTTTCAAAAAAAATAAATGAATTGGAATATAGATTAGACAAATTTAATTATAACACCAAAAAAATCTGGATAAATAATGAGTTTTCAATTAATAGTTTGTTAAGACTTAAGAATGCTATTGTTCTTACTAATACTGATATAGGTAATGAATACGAAACAGTTTTAGGTAATATAAAACGCATAAATATTTAAAACAAAACCATCATTGCCGCAGTTTCGTCACATGTGGCAATGATGGTTTTTATCTTGTCATTATAGCAAATAATTTTCAAGATTTACCATATCATGAATAATAATTTCTAATTTTGCTCCGATGAGTAAAATGCCGCTTAACTCTTTTTCGCTTGCTGTCAAAATCATATTTTCGAGCTTTTCAATTTCACCAATCAATCGCTTGGAATTTACAATACAAGTAGTCTTCAGCATTTCTAACGTCATCGGTTTAGAACTCTGATCGTTGATCTTTTTAATAAAGGTTTCCAATGTAATATTATCCATTTTAATACCTCCATATATTCAATTATATCCTAGATGTGTTTTAAATATACCAACCTCAGCTATTTTTATCATATTCTCTTGTCCACTGTTCAAATTCTTGTCTGCCTTCTTCGGATTCAAAAAAGTCTAATATGTCCGGCAGGAAGCATTTTGCCAATGCTTCAATTTCATCTTCAGGTATGTGGGATTTAAGAATGATTTTTACCTCTTTTCCCACTTATCTCCTCCTATTCTCTATAAATATCATTTACCTCTTAGCGACGGTGTCCCAGATCCTGACTGAGCTTCTGGAGTTTTCTCGGATCGCCCGCCAACCACTTTTCACGGTTCTGATTGTAGGAGTGGCGAAGTCCGTGGAAAACAAGTTTATCAACACGGGGCTTTTTACCGGGAGTAACCTTCTTCTGACGATCCGGATCGGTAAATTCCTTACGGTGATTGTAGATCCAGTTTTCGATTGACTTCTTCTCCATAAGCGGCCCTTTATAGATTGACTTACTGATAATAAAATCATTGTCCGTAAGTCCCTTTGCCTTGACTTCGCGGTACAAGCGTTTAAGAAGCTCCAACTGTTCCTCTGTCTCGATTGTAACGAAACGAACCTGACCGCCCTTGCCTTTAATGTTAGGACCTCCCCATCCAAGTGCCGTTTTCACATCACCCAACTTGAGCTGACAAGCCTCGATGATACGAAGTCCCAAGTGCCATCCCAAATCTAATCCGTCACGCACGTCGTATCTACGCATAAAGTCCGCAATCTCCCTTGCCTTCTGATACTCAGTGAGCAACCATCCACGGTTGTACTTTTTCGGTTCACGCTTTGGGAGCGTCAATTCCTTATTCTCAGGCATCTTGTGTTTACATTTTGCATATTCGCAGTATTTACGAAAACCGGAAACTTCCGTTTGAATGGTGCTCGGTGCTTTGTATGACTTCCAATACTCCACCACCTTGCGGAAATGCGTAGGTGTAATGTTAGAGACCTTTTGCAGATTACAGGTATCGGCAAGATAATCGCAGGCGCAACAGAAGGCTTGATAGTACCTTTTTCTGGTTGCCTTGCTTCCATGCTGATCCTTTCTGTAAATCGCAGTAGCCTGTACACGAAGACTCATACGCTTATTCATCTTCGTCTTTTCTTCATCGGGTGTCAGCTTTTTAACCTCGGCTTGTGTTTCCGCTAACTGGTGCTTGTATTCCTCCGGGGAATACACCGCCCATGGCTTGTCAAAAGCACCATCCAAGATCGCGGTTACAATGTCATGTTCTTTTGTTTTGTTGCTCATTGGCATCACTCCTTCGTAGTCATAACCACCGGCTAAGCCGGTGGTTATGACTGTTTTTGAAACACCTTTCCATTTCACATAAGACTATCCAATATTTCTTTTAAAATATATATTGCCCACAAAATAAGCAGCGTTTTTTCAGAACAATTGCTTGCAAGCAATTATATAACTTAAACACAAAATAATTGAGACACTGGGCAAGCGCGTCAACACTTCACAACACCCAACCCGGTGGTTTGCCAGGGCACAATCAATATACTTGCAGATGCAACTTTCAATATGTCCCTATTCCTCATCATATCCTTTTTTTCGCATATATGATTCTATTTTTCCAAGGGCTGTTTTTTCAATTCGTGAAACATATGAGCGAGAAATTCCAAGCTGTTTTGCAACTTCTCGTTGGGGAAGTTCTTCAGATGATGTTTTTAATCCGTACCGCTTTTCTATTATTTCTCTTTCCCTCTCATCAAGCACAGTTTCTATTGCCCTCATCATAACCGACAGCTTTATACTTCTATCAATGGTTTCGGCAATATTATCCTCCTCGGAAAGTATTTCCATGTATGTAAGTGGGTTTCCGTCTTTATCAACATCTATACTGTCATTGATTGAGGTTTCGTTATTCAGCTTTTTTTGAGAGCGAAAATACATAAGTATTTCATTTTGAATACATTTTCCTGCATATGTTGCAAACTTTGCACCCTTTTCGCCTTTAAAAGAGTCTATTCCCTTTATCAGACCTATTGTACCTATTGAAATCAAATCATCCTGTTCTTTTATGTTGGAATAATATTTTTTCACAATGTGGGCAACAAGGCGCATATTATGTAAAATCAACTTCTCGCGCGCCTTCTCATCCCCTTTGGAAGCAAGTTCAAAGTATTTTCTCTCATCCTCTGCACTGAGTGGGTCAAGAAAAGAATTGTTTCCATTAACACGAAGAAACAAAAACACAAACCGCAACAAAATACCAAACATTTCACCCTCCAAAATTGAATTGCTTATGATTATTATATTCAAAAAAGGTGAAAAAATTGACCGTTATAGCGTTTTGTTTCCTAAAATTGATAAATACACTTTGATACCCTCAAAGATTATATCTCCACATTCTACAAGACAATCCTTTACGATGTTTAATATATCAGAAAATATACTCTTCATCAAAACAAATCAAACAGCAACAAGCAATAAAAAACGACATAATATTAAAAAAAGTATTGATTTTTTAATATAATTATGTTATAATTTTCGTACAATATGGGTTTTTACCCAAAAAACGGAGGTATCTGTATGAATCAGAACTATAACAACTACCAGCAAAATCAGTATCAACCCCCTTATCAGAATAATTTCCAGCCACAACCACCCGTTAACCCCGGCAAAAGTCTTGGAATCGCTGGTTTTGTTCTTAGCATAATTTCTTTTATCGGTTGCTTCATCGGCGGTGTTTATGTTGGTTTGCCAACATCCATCATTGGCATAATCCTTTCAGGCATAGGTATGAGCAAAAGCAAACAGGTAGGCATGGGCAACGGCTTAGGTGTTGCCGGTCTTGTTATTTCAATAATAATGACCGTTTTCTATATTGTTTGTTTAATTCTTGTTCTCGTTGGCGCAAGCATCTTAGCGGATTACGGTATTCGCATTTAACTAACATAATATTTTCTTATGCGAGAATATAAAAGAGTAAAGTTAATAGTTGCTTTACTTTTAGATTTTCTATTTTTGTTTTTTCTTGTTTTTGGTGAACGGTTGTCTACATGTATGCTGGATAATCTCAGCGATTGTTTGTATTATAAAATTTTAGGAATAAAATGTCTCACCTGCGGTGGCACACACTGTGTGAACGCCTTGTTGAGAGGAAATATTTCTGAAGCATTTACATACAATTCCTATGTTCCGATTTTTTTGCTGTTTTTCATTTTTTATCTATTCCTTGTAAACAGCGGTTGGATTTTTGGTTTATCTTGGTCTCGCAAGGTTATCAGCAAAATGTGTTCCGCTTCCTTTGTTCTCACCGTAACAGGAATCAGCTTTGGCTATATTGCTTTAAGAAATATTTTTAGTTTCATTCCATAAATTAAACGCCGACTTTTAACCGTCGGCGTTTAATTTTTAAACAGTTTTTAGTTTTTACTTTCGCAATTATAAGCTAACGCCCCGCCTAACCGCGGGGCGTTATTTTTTTCAACACTTTTCATCTCTATGGAAAACACACTTTTCCATCACCAAATATTTGGGGCAAATTATACCTTTGCGCCCTTATGATTTACAGATTTTTTCCATTCCACCCATATATGGACGGAGAGCAACAGGGATATTTACGCTACCATCTGCATTAAGGTTGTTTTCCAAAAATGCGATAAGCATACGAGGAGGAGCAACAACGGTGTTGTTAAGTGTATGAGCGAAATATTTGCTCTTATCTGCCCCTGCAACACGAATCTTAAGGCGTCTTGCCTGAGCATCACCCAAGTTGGAGCAACTTCCAACCTCGAAATATTTCTTCTGACGAGGAGACCATGCCTCAACATCGATTGATTTAACCTTTAAGTCAGCAAGGTCGCCAGAGCAACATTCAAGAGTGCGAACAGGAATATCGAGAGAACGGAAAAGCTCAACTGTGTAGCTCCACATTTTATTGAACCATTCCATACTGTCTTCTGGTTTACAAACAACAATCATTTCCTGTTTTTCGAACTGGTGAATACGATAAACACCTCTTTCTTCGATACCGTGAGCACCCTTTTCCTTACGGAAGCAAGGAGAATAGCTGGTTAATGTTTGTGGGAGCTTTTCTTCGGGAACTATTGTATCAATAAACTTACCAATCATTGAATGTTCGCTTGTTCCAATAAGGTAAAGGTCTTCGCCTTCAATTTTATACATCATAGAATCCATTTCAGCAAAGCTCATAACGCCTGTTACAACATTGGAACGAATCATAAACGGAGGTATACAATAGGTGAATCCCTTGTTTATCATAAAATCTCTTGCATAAGCTGTCATTGCGGAATGAAGTCTTGCTATATCGCCCATAAGGTAATAAAAACCGTTTCCTGCAACTCTGCCTGCGCTGTCAAGGTCGATACCGTTGAAGCTCTCCATAATTTCTGTATGATAAGGAACATCAAAATCGGGAACTATGGGTTCGCCGTAACGCTGAACTTCAACATTTTCGCTGTCATCTTTTCCAACGGGAACGCTATCATCTATAATGTTGGGAATTGTCATCATTATAGTTTTAACTCTTTCTTCAAGCTCTGCTTCTTTTGCTTCAAGCTCTGCAAGACGGTCTGATTTTTCAGTTACCTTTTTCTTTGCCTCTTCTGCTTCCGCTTTCATTCCTTTTGCCATAAGACCACCGATTTCTTTAGAAATCTTGTTTCTTTCAGCACGAAGGGAGTCTGCTTCACCTTTTACAGCTCTGGACTCTTTATCAAGAGCAATAACCTCGTCAACCAAGGGGAGCTTTGAATCCTGAAACTTCTTTCTGATATTTTCTCTAACCAAATCCGGATTTTCTCTTACAAGTCTGATATCAATCATTTTTCGTCTCCTGTATTATTATTTATCTGAAGTTTTTTTATCTTCCATTTTACTGAGTGCAAACACTACGGCAAAACCAACCGCAACAAGCACAGCGCAAACAATCCAAACTACTGCCGTAAGCTCACTTTGCATAATAAGCCCTGCTTCATTAAACTGTTCTTCGGTTGTTATAATTATTTTTTTGCCATCTTCTTCCAACTTTGCAAGATTTGAAAAAATATTCACATAGCCATCTTCTGTGGTTTTAACAATTATTTTTTCAAGCACATCTTTGCCAAGTGCGAAAACAGAGCCGATAACAAAGCCCAAGACCGCAAGATATGTCTGACGGTTGAATTTTTTCATCAGAACTTCCATACCGCCCGATGTAGCAACAACGCCTATAACAAGCCCGATTCCAAAGGGAATAAGAGGAACTATATTTAAATCCGATGCGTTTCCAAGAACAAAATCATAAAGTCCCATAATAACAAGCATATGAGAAACGCTAAGGCCCGGAAGCACTAAAGCCGCAGCAACAATTATACCGCCTATAATATTAACAAAAAAGTTGCCGCCTTTAAAAAGACCTTCAGGGATAAACATAAGACCTACAACAGTTGCTATGCCTATAATTATCCACACAAAGTCTGAAAAACGAACCTTCACAACCTTTGCCGCCTTAAAAATAAGGGGTATTCCTCCTGCAACCGCTCCTACAAAGAAACAGCTCATCTGCATTCCAAACTCAAGCATAAGGTAACTTATCAACTTGTATAGGGTTAAAAGTCCGATAATTCCACCCAATCCCGCTTCGAGCAAAAACAAAAAGTTTTCCTTTTTATTTATTTTTCCATCTTTATTTGGCTTAAACAAAGAGTTAAGGGAAAAAATCAATCTATCGTAAATTCCCAAAATCATTGCCATTGAGCCACCGCTAACTCCGGGTACAGAAAGAGAGCCACCAACAAATAACCCTTTGGCAAATGTTAAAATTCTGTCTTTAATAGAAACCAAAATACCCTCCTATATGTATATAATAATCATTCGGTTTTGCATAAAACCAATTTTAATAACCTATTACTCCGCATTCAAAAAGAAGCAAATAAACTTCTGTTATAGGGAGTCCAACAACATTGTAATAATCTCCCTCTATTTTTTCAACAAAAACGCCTCCGAAATCCTGTATTCCATAAGCCCCCGCCTTATCCAAGGGCGAACCGCTTTTTACATAATCTAAAATTTCATCATCAGACAAGTTTCGGAATTTAACAGTTGTTTCAACAACGGAAACTTTTTCAAATCCGTCTGCAACAACAGCAACACCTGTATACACTTTATGAGAATTTCCAGAAAGCTGTTTCAAAAACTCAACTGCTTGTTTTTCATCTTTTGGCTTTCCGTATATTTTTCCATCAAGGCAAACAACCGTATCTGCACCAATTACAGCATACCCTGTTTCCGCAAGACATTTCGCCTTTGAAAGTGCGTTGCGTTTCACAATTTCTGCACCGTTACCGTTGCTTTTTTCTTCAACAACAGGGGTTTTGCATATGTATTCGATGCCAATATTGGCAAGAAGCTCTCTGCGACGAGGAGAAGCAGAAGCAAGTATAACTTTTTTTCTTTGAATCATATTTATAAAGTCCAATCCACTTCTTCAATTCCGTTGGCTTTCAAAAAGGCGTTTGCATAAGAAAAATGCCTGCAACCAAAGAACCCATTATATGCAGATAAGGGACTCGGATGCGCTGCCGTTAAAACAAGATGTTTTTTTGAATCTATAAGCTGTACCTTGCTTTTTGCAAAACTGCCCCAAAGCATAAATACCATTGGTTTTTCCCTTTTTCCAAGCAAAGATATAACCTTATCGGTGAATACCTCCCAGCCCATACCTCTATGGCTTGTCGGTGCGCCTTCTCTTACAGTAAGAACAGTGTTAAGCAACAAAACTCCGTTTTTCGCCCAAGCTGTCAGCTCACCGTGGGATGGAATTTCCACTCCCAAATCTGAATTCAGCTCTTTGAAAATATTAACAAGAGAAGGTGGGGGCTTTGTTCCCCTTTGAACGGAAAAGCAAAGTCCATGGGCTTGCCCTTCGCCATGATATGGGTCTTGCCCCAAAATCACAACCTTAACATCGTTATAATCAGTATATCTTAAAGCATTGAAAATATTAGACATTTCGGGAAAAATTTTATGTTTGCTACCTAAATATTCTTCTTTCAAAAATTGTCTGAGACGAAGATAATACCCTTTTTTGAATTCTTCCCCTAAAAGAGCATCCCAAGAATTGCCTAAATTTACCATAGCGCAATAATCCTTGCTTTTTATCTTTATTTTCCATCTTTATATACTACCACAATGTATTCAAAAAATCAATACTTAAGTGAAATATTTTTATCTTTAAGCCAAAATTTTCACCCTATCAAAGTGCAAATTCACCGCATATCATATTTTATTCACTTTTGAATTAAACATATTTTTCCTTATTTTTGCTCACATATACAAATAAAAAGTCATATTTTTTTGTTTTTTGTAAAACCTATTGAAAAACCCATTTCTATGTGATAAAATGGCTTTATCAATCTTGAAAAGAGTTATTATGAAAAAACGGTCATTCTTATTTATTTTGCTTTTTACATCTATATATATAGCTTTTGCAGGGTATAATTATGCCCTTATTTCAGCGAGCGCAAAAACTGAAATTACAATTACTCTTGAAGATGAAACCGTACAATACTCCCTTAAAGGTTACTATCCCAAAGCAAAGGTTTCCCACAGCTCCGTTGTGTCTCAAATCACTTATTCCGCAGTTGATATTGCAACATCCCAGACTATCTCTCTGCCCCTTGATAAGCCCGGGAAATATGAAATAACAGCATCTTTTCAAGGAAATGAGAAATATTCATCCGCTAAAGCAACTTCGGTTGTTACAATTGAAAGCGTTAAGGCGAAAATAATAACCAACTACCATACAGTTGCATATTCAAAAATGGATAACCCCGTTTCCTACTCTATTGAGCCATCGTGGGCAAAGGATTTCCTTGACATTGACATTAAATATTTTCCCATTGACGATATATCATCCGTTCCTCAAAACCCTATAGAAGCTCCTAAAGATTTAGGGTTATTTTACACTGTTTTCAATGTTACATCTTCAAACCCAGGCATAGAATGTGAAAACAAATATCTTGTATACGAAATTGCACCATACAGGGGCAAGAAACTATCGGCTGAAGAACGAGGGCTTTCTGTTCCACCTTCTTTCACTTGCAAATTTGAAAATATTACAACGGTTTACAACCCAAGCACACCTATAGAATGTAAATACACCCTGTCTCCTGTGGCGATAGAAGGGGAAATTATGTACAAAACCACATACCGAGATGGAACATATTCACCTTACACAAAAGACATCCCTACTGAACCGGGAGAATATGTATGCGGTTATTTCCTTGGTAGCACTTGCATTGGTGAAGGGTCGATATTCATTGATAAAATCCAAACAACGATAACCGTAAACAGCGTTGAAACCCCATATATATTCGGTGGTGTTTCACCAACTGCAAAGTCGGAAATTTCAGGGATGGACATATCTTTCACAGCTTTTGCCATTGACGAAAACGGAAATACAAGTATGGAAGAAACCTCTATTCCCATAAAAAAAGCAGGAAAATATTCAATTATTGCATATCCAACAGATACAAAGCATTATAAACGAACTTACGCATATGGATATTTAACAATAACCCCTGCAACACCTGAAATTAAGGTTATTACCTCGGAATTCGAATACAACGGTGAAGAACAGCATATACAAATTTCTGTTTCTCCCGAAGATGTTTTATTTAAAACAGAGTATTATAAATGGAACGGTGGCGCAAACCACACCATCCTCACCTCTCCACCAAAAGAAGCAGGCGACTATCTTGCGGTTGTTACAGCTTACGATAATAACGGAAATTACATTCCAACAACTCAAAGTATAAATATGAAAATAACTGACAAAGAAAAAGATAATAATTATCTCCTGCCCATAATACTTTCAGCTTGCGTTGTTATCTCTGCCTGTGGTGTTGTTTTCTTTTTAAAACACAGAAAAAACAAAAGAAAATAAACAGAAACTTCCGTTTTAATAGGTGCTTTAACATTGCTATTTATCATTATTTAAATACGGCAAAAGGATACTCTTTACCGATAAGGTATTGAGTATCCTTTTTTTGAAATGTACGATAAAAGACAACTATATAAAAATAAGGATTCTTACAAAAGAAATCATAAACCAAACAAGAAATAAACGCCTTTAAAGATATTTTTACTTTTCAAAGCCGTTAAAAGTTGTTTCGTTTCGTTCAACCTTGAATTCTTTCTTCGGCACAATGTTTTCACATTCGCATTTTTTCTTTCCACATACGCTTGCATCAGGGCAACCGATACAACGCTTGCCGCTTTTTTTCGACTTAACTATATAGTATATAGCACCGCCGAAGATAAAACACAAGATTATTGAAACAATTATATCCGTAAGCATAGTATCCCTCCCCACAATAAGTATAAAAATTCAAAAAATCAAATTACTTTTCATTAAATGTTGCTTTGATATTACACGCTCACACCGTTACGCTTTTCATTAAATGTGGCTTCAATATTACACATTCACATTGTTGCGCTTTGCCTTCATTGCGGCGCGCTTTGCCTCATATTCTGCCTTCATTTTAGCATTTGACCTTATACCAAGCGCAACAATAAAGACAACAGCAACACCAATCGCAACAAGTCCACCGACGAAACCGTCTCCAACTTTTCCATCGTTAATCAATGTACCAATCTGATACACCAGATATGCGAGAGTATAACCAACAGTGAGCTGTAAACCGATTCCTGCAAAGAGCCATTTCTTATTCTTTATTTCCGAATTCATTGCACCGATTGCGGCAAAGCAAGGTGGTGTGAAAAGGTTAAACACAAGATATGCAAGACCTGCAACAGCAGAGATTCCCATAACTACGGGTCCTGTTCCGTTTCCTGCTTCCAAAAGCTCAAATTCTTCTCCAACTGCAAGAGCAGAGAAAATTGCGCCTAAAGTTCCAACAACTTCTTCTTTTGCTATAAAGCCCGTGATTGCGGCGGCGGCTAATTGCCACATTCCAAAACCAAGGGGTATGAGCAACACAGAAAGAGGGCTGGAAACGCTGTGAAGTATGGAATCTTCAGCATTTTCTGCAATTTCAAAAGACCATGTGAAGTTCAACATAATTGTAACAACTGCGTTACAAAGGAGAATTATTGTTCCCGCTTTTACAATATAAGACCAACCGCGAGCACACATTGATTTTACTGCGTTCCAAACAGAGGGAATTTTATATTCAGGAAGCTCAATTATAAAGAATGACTTTCTATATTTATATCCCGAAATCCATTTAATAAGTAAAGCGCCCAAAAATATAATTACAAGTCCAAGGAAATACATTGCAGGAGCTATCCAGGAGGATTTTGGGAAGAAAAGACCTGTAAGAAGTGCTATAACAGGAATTTTAGCTCCGCAGGGAATGAACGGTGTGAGCATTGCAGTTGCTCTGCGTTCTCTTTCGTCTCTTATTGTTCTGCAAGCCATAACGCCGGGAATCGCACATCCTGTGCCGATAACAAAAGGTATTACAGATTTTCCCGACAAACCAACTTTTTTGAAAATCGGGTCAAGAACAACAGAAACTCTTGCCATATATCCACAGTCTTCAAGTAGGGCAAGAAGGAAATACATAACCATAACCAATGGCAAGAAGCCAACAACTGCTCCAACGCCCCCAATTATTCCGTCAACAACTATCGCCTGAAGAATCGGAGATGAGTTTTCCATCAATACAGCAACCTTGTCGCCCACCATTTCTATAAGAGAAACAAGACCCGGAATCGATTTCCCACCAACTTCAACTCCTTCTGCAAGCCAAACACCTGGCCCTACCTGAGATACCCAGAAAACAAGATACATAACAATTGCAAAAATAGGAATACCAACCCATTTATTTAAAAGTATATCGTCTATTTTATCCTGCTTATTTTTTTCTCTTGTTAAAACGCTCCTCTTTTCAACTGCGGAAACTATGTTATTAACAAAGGCAAAACGCTTTTTATCGGCTTCAACAACAGAGCTTTTATCTGTTAAGTCAACATTTCCCTGTTCATATGGTGCTTTTTGTTCCTTACCCTTTAAAGCAATTGCTGCATCAACAACAGCTTTCAGCCCTTCGCCCGTAGTTGAAGTTGTATCAACAACAGGGCATCCAAGCTTTTCGGAAAGCAAGGCGGTATCAATTGTTGTCTGTTTTTTCTTGTTTATATCAGCTTTGTTGAGAGCTACAACAACGGGAACGCCCAATTCCAAAAGCTGAGTTGTGAAAAACAAGCTCCTGCTGAGATTCGTTGCATCAACGATATTAATAATAGCATCGGGATTTTCGTTCTTAACATATGTACTTGTTATACTTTCTTCACTTGTGAACGGAGACATAGAATAAGCCCCCGGAAGGTCAACAGCAACAATATCCTCCCCCGACGCATAATTCTTTTTTATAGGGTGCTCTTTCTTCTCAACGGTAACCCCTGCCCAGTTTCCAACCTTTTCGCTTCGTCCCGTTAAAGCGTTATACATAGTTGTTTTACCGCTATTGGGATTTCCTGCCAGCGCGATTCTCATTTTATTTCCTCCTGTTTATAAAAATCGTTAATCAAAGCAATATTTTCACTGCCCTTCCCGGAGTTAGCAACGGCTAACCGAGGGCTAAAAAAAATATTTGCATATTTTTCTAATTTAAAAAAGTGATCAAACAATTATAGATTCCGCTATAAGGTTATCAATTGTATATCTTCCATCTTTAATTGATACAATACAAGCAGATTTAAGGTGAGAAACAACAGTTATTGGTTCACCCACATAACAGCCCAAGGAAAGCAAGAACGCATCCAGCTCCTCGTCTTCTGTTTCAATTGCCTTTATTATATATTCTTTTCCTTCGTCGGCAAAGCGCAAATTCATATTATAACCCTCACAATCGGCAAATACATTATGTTAAACCGTTTAAAAACATACGGTTGATTTCGCATCAATGAGTTAGCATCTGCTAACTACACAGCAAGTATACGCTTTTTTTCCTGTTTTGTCAACCCGTTTTTTGAAAAAATAATTTTTTTTACTTTAAACAAAATTTTATTTCATTTTACATAGCTGTTTATGTATTTTTTGTTTTGTTTCATCTATTACAATTTCATCTTTTTTAATATTTTATACTAAAAATAATCTCACCCGACAGTTTTCCATCGGGTGAGAAAGAATATAGTGATTCTTATTTAAATAAAATTATTTCTTTTTACTTATAACGAAAATAACAACAGCGGCAACAACAACCACAGCGGCAACGATACCGATAATAAGGCCAAGGTTAGGACCGCCTTCGTTTCCTGTTGCTTCGGAGCTGTTTGCAGTATCTGCACTTTCCGCATTATCGTTTTCAGAAGCTACTTCATCGGAAACTGCCTCGGATGCTACTTCAGATACTACTTCGGAAGCTACTTCATCGGAAACTGCTTCGGAAGCTTCTTCGCCTGTTGTTTCGGAAGATTCTTCAACAATTTCCTCTGAGCTTTCGGGAGCAACGGGAATCTCAGAACCCTCAACAGCGTGACCGTAACCATAGATTTCGATTTCGCTGAGAGAGAGACAGTATGCAGGGCTGAAAATAAGAAGCTGGAGTGCTCTTGCCTTAACGGGAGCATTGAATTTGAAATTGTAGTTATAGAAACCGTTTTCAGAACCGTCGGGTGTATGGTTTTCTTTCACCACATTAAAATCCTTTGTTCTTTCAAAGTTAACACCGTCTGTTGAAAGGCGAATCATAGCTTTATTATCAGTAAAGCCCCTGTTGCCCTTTTTGTCTGCTTCCTGTGAAAATTCATAACCAAAGTTATATGAATCCCAAACATTGCCGAACACAATTGAATCTATATCATCATAAATTGCGCCAAGGTCAAATGTTATTGTATGAACCGTACCCGAACCAACAAGAACAACACCATAACCGGGAACTTCCTGATTGTTATATCCCTCAAGCTCGTTGTAGTATGGGTTAACACCATCATTGAGAATCTTGCAAAGGTCGTCTCCGTAATATGTTGTTCCATCTGTGGATGCAAGAAACTTTCCTGCACCTGTTCCGCCTGAATCGATTGTATACTGTGCGTTGAGTGCATAATTTACCCTCTCTCCTTCAGCAGAAGCGGAGATAGTAAACGCTGAAACGATAACCAAAAGAACCATTATCATTGACAAAATTTTCTTCATAATTTTTCCTCCAAATATATATTTATCACGCCACCGTGATACAACAAACACTAAAGTTTACTCATATAAGGATTGAATTGCCTTTCATAAGAAAGCTGTGTCATTTCGCCATGACCTGGATAAACCTTGAATTCGCCCGGATAACGCTTTAACTTTCTCAAAGATTGAACCATATCATAGTTACTGCCACCGAAAAAGTCTGTTCTCCCCATACTTCCCTTGAAAAGAGTATCCCCCGTGAACATATTGTCGCCAAAAATATAACAAACAGACCCTTCGGTATGACCTGGTGTGTTTAAAACCGTAAATTCAAACCCGTTAACGATATAACGTCCCTCTTTTTCAAAAAGAAAATCTGCAGGTGCAAACGGACGGGGGTCATAAGGAATAACGGAAGTAAAAGTATCGTGTTCCGTAAGCGAATGTGCATCACGCTTATGAATTGCTACCTTTGTTCTTACTGTTCGTAAATCTCCAACAGCAAGGATATGGTCAAAATGCCCATGAGTGAGAAGCACAAGAGATGGATACGCGTTCATTTCAAACAATGCGCTTTTTATCAGATTCAAATCGTCACCCGGGTCGATAACAACCGCAGGGCCTCGCTCTTTTCCTTCTTTTCTAAAAATATAACAGTTGGTATTAACCATTCCAACAACCAACTTTTTAAAAACATATCCTTTAATAAACACGAAAAACACCTCAAAATAAATGCAAACTAAAAAAACAGAATAAAACAACAAAAACAGGGTAAAATACACACAGAAAGGAAAGAGAGGTGTATATAAATGAGCCCAAAAGAATTACAATATGTTGACGACGCACTTTCCCACGAACAGTTTTTGAAATGCCAATGCGAAAACACAGCGCAACGCCTTAACAACGAAGATTTGAGAAACTTCGTAACTTGCCTTGCTTCTGAACATCAGACAATTTTCGGAAAATTGTTTTCAACGCTTTAAACAAACCTTTTTCGTTATCTATTCGGTTTTATTTATTGATAACAGAAAAACATTTCAAAATTGGGGGAGAAAAATATGGACGATAAAGCATTGATGGAAAATCTTTTGCTCACAACAAAAGGAGCTTGCGACTTATACCTTCATGGTTGTATAGAATCATCCAACGAACAGGTTCGAAATGTCTTTTCAACAGCTCTTGATAAAACGCTTAAAATGCAAAAGGACATTTACGCCAAAATGGAAGCCAACGGTTGGTATCCAAAGGAAAACGCTGAACAAACGCAGATTGACAAAACGCTACAAAAGTTTTCCGGCTGAAAATGCCCCTACTGCCACATTGTGGCAGACTACATATTTTATTTTCTATAATATTTATAATACGGTAAAACGGTACGCACTGAATTTGTATCAAGGTCAAAACCAGTTATGGTTGCACCTTCGAGACTTAAAAATTCCCACGCTTCCATCTGATTTATCAATGTACGAAACATAACCTTGCCACCACATAAAATGCAAAGCTCATCTCCCGAAACATGGATAAAGCCCTCTCTGGCAATGATTTTTTCTTCGCCCTTGGAATCACGTTCTATAAGATACCGTATATGCTTTTCGTGAAGTCGATTCGCCATATAGCGTTTGAACTTCACGCTTTTTGTGTTTTTTGGGGGCTTATCCTTGCGGAAACCCCATTTTTCCCAAAAAGCCATATTATCCAACCATTATTTCATTTATTTCACGGATTATGCCGGACATATATTTATAGTTACTTGAGCCGCCCGCTGTATTACGGGTATAAAGAACAAGAATATATGGTTCTTCTGCCATAACTATAGCGCAATCGTGATGATATCCGCTTCCTGAGCCACTCTTATGTGCAACATCGTATTTATATCCCAACGCTTTGTCTATCATATTACCTGTTGCGTTTACAAAGGTTGTATAAAGAGCATCACCATAATTTTCGTCTGTAGAACAGAAATTGTAAATTTCA
This sequence comes from Eubacteriales bacterium, assembly GCA_045577455.1. Taxonomy (GTDB): domain Bacteria; phylum Bacillota; class Clostridia; order Oscillospirales; family CAG-382; genus SIG653. The sequence continues at coordinate 38,669 of JAZNIJ010000211.1, read as the reverse complement.
TTCCACCAAAGTGCTGCATCTCTTGCTGAAACCTTTGGCCAATTCTGAAGCGCATCTTCGTAATTTGCACAGCCCATATCCTTGCACATCTGAGAAATACCCTCTGCGCTAAGATAATCTCTGAGCATAATGTATGCAGAATTATCGCTATGAAGAATTGAATATGAAATCAAGTTTTTCAAAGTATATTTTGTTCCCGAAGCAGATGATTTTATAATCCCGCTTCCTGTATAATAATACTTTGATTTAGTATATGTCATTTTATTGGACAAATTCAACTTGCCATCAGATGCCAATTTATATGCATAAAGTGCTGTTGGAGCTTTGAATGTAGACATACATCTCCACTCTTTATCAACATTGTAACCAATGCTTGCACCGTCGCTGAGTCGTATCGCAAGAAAGCTGGCATCGCAACGGGAATTTGACTTTATTGCTGCAAGCAAATCACTTGTATCCTCAGAGAGCTTATTTTTTCCCGATTGAATAACTGTGATTTTATTATTGCCGTAATTTCCGTTTTTGATGATACTGTTGAGCTTTCCGCTTGGAATTGTAACCACCAAGTTTCCATTCTGCAAGCCCGACCCCGAATTGGAATTTGAACCCGAACCAGAACTTGGTTTTGAAGGTTTACTGGTTGCTTGCTCTTTAAGCTCAAGAAAAGTTTGGTAAGATGCTTGATTTGCAACAGAATTTGCTGTGATTTGCTGGAGCTTTATTGTTGAAACCTTATCACTTCCTGCTGTTTCTTCCGATGGTATGTAAAACAAAACATCTTTGTATTCTCCACCAAAATCGACATTTTCGTTGCCTTCTCCAACATTTTCAAATCCAATTTCTATCGTTGAATCCGCAACTCCATGCATCATAAAAGGAGGATATTCCAAACCTGAATTTTCCGACAAAACAACTTTTTCGCTTCCGCAGGAGCTGGAAAGAAGCATCACAGATCCAAGAAAAAGACCGCAAGCGCTTTTTACCAACGCTTTGCTATTCAATTTTCCTTTTGATTTTAATGTCATAAATATGTACCTTATTTTTGTTTTTGCGAAAATCAAATATGTTTGAAATCCTTTAATTTCAAACAAAACCGCCATCTCCAATAATTCATATCAATAAAACAATTTCTGTTTCTGAAAAAAGCGGTTAATATCCTTTTTAAGTCCAAAAAGGGCATAAATACCCCTTCCCTTTTTTCGCCTTTAAAATTGTATCACAAAAATTCTCTTTTGTCAACACCTTTTTTTGTTTAAAAAGTCGAAACGGGGGCTTCACCATGCCTTAAGATAAAAATAACTCACAAAATTTTATCACATTGCAGCTTGTCTTTTTATTGAGAAAACAGTTTTTAAAACAATATCTTTTCGGAGAAAAAAACTATTCAACAAAATCGGGGAGCTTTAAAAGCTCCCCATTTGCTAATAATCGTTTGTTACATCACCATTGCCTGAAACAGGGATAGCTTCCCCCAAATATGTTGGTTTAACATCAAATGCACACCAAAGAAAATCCTTGCACCTCGCAACAATTTCTCGCGTTTCACGGTAGAATTTTTTCTCATAACCATACACATCAGAAGCAACTCCATACGCTTCCATACCCATTTGTGAAGCGTTATACATCCCTCTGTAAAGATGGTATTTCTGAGTTACGATTATAACCTTTGATGCACAAAAGATTTCCTTTGCACGATACATAGTTTCATATGTGGAAAATCCTGCATGGTCCATAAAAATATCCTCAGAAGGTACACCTTTTTCTATGGCATACTTTTTCATAACCCCGACCTCGTTATAATGCACCCTGCCATGATCGCCACTCATCAACAACTTTGCGTTTTTGTTTTTGTTGTATATATCAATTGCAAAATTAAGACGGTCTCGCAGCATATCGCTTGGCTTATCACCATTAAGACCGCATCCGAGAACTATTATACAGTCCACATCCTCAAGCATTGCTGCTTCATCCCAAGACATAATGTTACCATCCACCGATGATTTAACATAATGGTTAACTGAAAATATAAACCCAACCAAAACAACGAAAAGGCAAGCGCCTGCAATCAGACATCGCTTTACGTTTTTTTTAACTTTTGTTTTTCTCAAAAAAACCGAAACCTTTTTCCATATATTTTTCAATCTTCCACACCCCCGAAAAAAGTATTTTCCACCATCAAAGATAACTGAACTCACCTTTGCAAAATTTATTTTTGCTCGGCATAAACATTTTCGCCCGCCATTCGATTTATATTGTCACCAGCATTTTTCCTTGTCTTTTCAACGCATTGTTAAAAATTATTTTTCACCATCCGTTTCGCTGTACATAAAGCCAGATTCATCTATTTTCAAAAACTTTTTAGCTCCCATAGCAGAAATTTCTTCTTCATCATGAGTGACAAAAATCACAGTTTTTCCAACGCTGTATTCCTTAACGATTTTTATCACTTCATCCTTCGTTCCCTCATCAAGCCCCTTAAAAGGTTCATCCATGATAAGAATATCTCCATTATAGAGCAAAGCTCTTGCTATGGCTGTTCGCCTTTTCATCCCTCCCGAGAGCTTTGAAACTTGTTTATCAAGAGAATCTCTAAGCCCAAGACGGCAAAGCAAATTTTCAATTTCTGTTCTGCTTGCTATTTCTCCAACAACTGATGCAACATTTGCAACAGGGGTAAATGTCTCAGAAAGTCGGTCTTCCTGAAAAACAACGGAAATTTTTGACGAACCGACAGAAACCGACCCTCTGTCTGCTTTTTCAATACCTAAAATCATATTAAGAAGGGTTGTCTTTCCCCCTCCCGATTTGCCCGATATTGCAGTTACACCGCCATCAAATTCGTGAGAAAAGCCACTGATAACATTTTCTTCCCCATAGCTTTTAGAAACATCGTGAAGCGATATGAGAATTTTGCCTTCTCTGATGGTTGTATTTTCATCACGGTTAACAGTTGAGTTTTCGCCGTTTGTACTCAACGCCCTCTTTCCCTTCGGAGAGGGAGTAAGCTCCGCAAGTTTCCAAAGCTGTTTCATAACCAAAACAAAGATTTTTTCTGTTGCAACGCTTGCAGCAACAATAACTATTGTCCAGGCAAGCAATGTGCTTGTATCAAAATAAGTTTTAGAGTCATATAGCATGCCGCCAATAGAACCATCTGGCACGCCAATAAGCTCGGCGGCAATTCCCGATTTCCAAGCAAGCCCTGCCGCAACTGTGCTTCCCGACATAAAGAACGGCTTTACAGATGGAAGCCACAAATATTTGAGCCGTCCCCAAAAAGTCATCTGGTAAACTGATGCCATTTGAAGCATTTTTACATCTATGCTTTTCACTCCCTGCAACACATTTGTATAAATCACAGGTAACACCATAAGAAAAGCAATAATTATCGATAGTTTTTCAGAATTAGCCCAAATAAGCACTAAAATAACAAAAGAAGCAACAGGGACAGTTTTAATAACCGTTATTATTGGTTTAATGAGTATTTCAATATTCTCCCATTTTCCCGAAACAATTCCCAAAACTGTGCCAAAAGCAACGCCTGCCAGAAACCCTAAAACGATTCTTCCGAGACTAAACAGCAGTGTTTTAAAAAATTCGTTAGATGAAACAACTGCAAAAAGTTGCTTAAAAACCTTTATAGGGGGTGGCAAAATTATATCAGCATCATATTTTTGGTCAATTGCCATAGACAAAAGTTGCCATATTACAAGGACTATCAGCCATGCAACGCCTTGCTTTATTCTTTTTTTCATCCTCTCCCCCCTTTTTCACTGTTTAAATTGTGTTTTCACATTTTCTTTACAGCCAAAGTTAAATTGTATTTTCGCACTTTTACAGCACAGCAAAAGTAAAATCGGATTTTCCCTATTTAATCCTTACTTTTACCAATTTATCTGAAATTTCTTTTAATTTACCGCAAAGAATATCTAACTCTTCCGTTGTGTTGAAATAAGACATACCCACACGGATAGCCGATTCTGAAAGCTCCTTTGTTAACCCAAAAGCAGAAAGAACGGGATTTTCTTTTGCGTGAGTTGAACAGGCAGAAGATGCGGAAACGCAAATTCCATCTGCCGAAAGAGCATTGATAACCGTTTCACTTTTTACATTTGGAATTGAAAAATTTAGCAAACAGCAAACCGAATTTTCGGGAGTATTTATTACAACACCATCACCAAATGTTTCCTTGAGCTTTGCTAAAAGATGCTGTTTTAATGACAGAATATATTGATTTCTCTCTTTTTTTTCTTCATTCCAGCATTTTGCTGCTGTTGCAAATGCAAGAATACCCGGAATATTTTCCGTCCCCGACCGAAATCCGTTTTCCTGACCACCGCCCAAAATAAGTGGGTCTATTTTTATGTTTTTTTTCAAATAAAGACCGCCACAACCTTTTATTCCCCCGATTTTGTGGGCAGAAATTGAAGCAGCATCACAATATCTAACAAAGTTAGCAGAAACCTTCATAAAACTCTGGACACAATCGGAATGAAAATATGCTCCGCTTTCGCTTTTATCTATTTCTTTTCTCACCGCCTCAAGGTCATAAACTGCACCTGTTTCGTTGTTCACCTGCATAATTGTTACAAGTGAAGTTTTTTGAGACAGAGCCAAGCGCAACTCATCTATATCAATTTTTCCCCCTTTGGTGGAAAGCCGAACAACCTCAAAACCTTTTTTCTCAAGGAAAGCTAACGGCTCTGCAACCGATGGATGTTCGGAATTTGTTGAAATTATTCTTTTGGCGTGTTTAGAGTTTTTCATTGCAAGCCCAATTATTGCGGTGTTGTTGCTTTCACTTCCGCCAGAAGTGAAATACAGCTCCGATGGGTCGCATTTTATCACGGATGATAAATCGCGGCGAGCGTTTCTCAAAAGCATTGATGCCTCGGTTCCAAAACCGTGGGGCGAAGACGGGTTTCCAAATTTTTGCATTCCCATAATTGCCGCCTTAACAGCTTCGTCGCAAGGTTTCATTGTTGCAGAATTGTCAAGGTATATCATATCTTCAAGTCCTTTTACTTTTTTGCCTTTACATTATACTACATTTTTTAAAAAAAGTCAATTTATGCAGGTCGTTTTTACACAAAATTATTACAATTATTTTTGCATTTTCTATTTACATTTTGCGCAAAAAGGTGTATAATGGGTTAGTTTGAATTATTAGGTGAAGTTTGAACTTAAACAGATGAACCAAAGGAATAATTTTACAATAATTCAGACAATTATATATATAGGAGGTACAAAATGGTAATTCCCATTATTTGTGCGGTATCGGGCTTGATATTCGGCTTTCTTGCCGGTTTTATATACCGCAAATCCATTGCCGAAAAAGCAATTGGAACAGCGGAAAAAGAAGCTATCAGAATAGTTGAACAGGCCAAAAAGGACGGAGAGTCCAAAAAGAAAGAGCTTTTGATTGAAGCAAAAGAAGAAGCTCTCAGAATTAAAAACGAACACGAGCGCGAAAACAAAGAGCGCAGAGCAGAAATTGCAAAGCTTGAAAAGCGTGCAATCCAGAAAGAAGAAACTCTTGATAAGAAAATGGAAGCAGTTGCTCAGAAAGAAGAACTTCTTGCAGAAAAAACAAAGGCAACCGAGGCAGAAATGGAAAAGATAAGCGAGTTGAAAGCTAAAGAGCTCGAAGAACTCCAGAGAATTTCCGGTATGTCAACAGAAGAAGCAATTGCCCTCATTATTTCCAAAGTTGAAGAAGATGCAAAAATCGCCGCTGCCAAACGCTTGGTTGCAATTGAATCTGACCTTAAAGAAACTGCTGAAGAAAGAGCAAAAGAAATTATCGTAACAGCAATGCAAAGAATTGCTTCTGACAGCGTTGCAGAAAAAACCGTTTCTGTTGTTGACCTGCCAAATGATGAAATGAAAGGCAGAATTATAGGCAGAGAAGGAAGAAACATCAGAACAATAGAAACCCTTGCAGGGGTTGACCTTATTATTGATGATACATCCGACGCTATTACAATTTCAACCTTTGACCCAACAAGGAGAGAAATTGCCCGTCTTACCCTTGAAAACCTTGTTGCAGACGGAAGAATTCATCCTTCAAGAATTGAAGAAACTCTTGAAAAATGCCGCAAAGAGGTTGAAAACACAATCAAAAAAGAGGGCGAACAAGCCACATTTGAAACAGGCGTTCACGGTGTTAACGCTGAGCTTATCAGAACTCTCGGTAAACTCAAATACCGTACAAGCTATGGCCAGAATGTTCTTCGCCACTCAATTGAAGTTGCTCACCTTTCAGGTATGATTGCAAAAGAGCTTGGTGTTGACGCATACATAGCTAAACGAGCAGGTCTTCTCCATGATATTGGTAAAGCAACAAGCCAGGAAGCTGGTGGTTCTCACGTACAGATTGGTGTTGAGCTTGCGAAAAAATACAAGGAAAGCAAAGATGTTATCCACGCAATTGAAGCTCATCACGGCGATGTTGAAGCAAAGAGCGTTTACGCTATTATTGTTCAGGTTGCAGACGCTATTTCCGCTGCAAGACCAGGTGCAAGACGAGACAACCTTGAAAATTACATTCGCAGATTACAGCGTCTTGAAGAAATCGCTGTTTCTTTCGAAGGTATTGAAAAAGCATTTGCTATTCAGGCAGGTAGAGAAATTCGTGTTATTGTAAATCCCGAACTTATCAGCGATGCTGATATGGTGCTTAAAGCAAGAGATATCGCTTCTAAGATTGAAGAAGAGCTTGAATATCCGGGCCAGGTTAAAATCAATATGATCAGAGAAACGAGAGTATTTGATTATGCCAAATAATTCCTTGGTTATTCTCACTCTTGGCGATGTTGCGGGAGCTATTGCTCTTGAGTTTGTTTGCAAAAATCTCCGAAAACTGAAACTGATATATAATGCTGATGTTGTTATTGTAAACGGCGAAAACGCCTCTAAAAGCGGCGGGCTTGACGGTGACGATGCAAAAAAGTTGTTAAATGCAGGTGCAGATGTTATTACAGGCGGAAACCACACTCTTCGTGGCAGACGGATAAGTGAGGCAATGGAAGATAACCCCGAAATACTCAGACCTATCAATTATCAACAGTCCTGTCCAGGTAAGGGTTATGTTGTTATTAAAGTTAAAAACGGCATACGACTTCTTGTTTTAAATGCCGCAGGTCAAATCTATATGGACCCTGCAGACTCGCCATTTGCTGCTGTTGACAAGATTATTTCAACAGTTGAGCACGATGTTTCCATCGCAGATTTTCACGCTGAGGCAACAAGCGAAAAGGGAGCATTTGCAAGATATTTCGACGGAAGAATTAACTTTGTTTTTGGAACACATACCCATGTTCAGACTGCCGATGAAACATTTCTTCCAAAGGGAAGCGGATTTATAACAGACCTTGGAATGTGTGGCCCTATTGATTCTGTATTAGGTACAGATGCAAATGTAATTATAGACAGAATGGTTCACAGAACTTTTTCTCCATTCATAAAGGCAACGGGTGATATTAAAATTTGCGGAGCTGTTGTTACTATTAACCTTGATACGAAATGCGTAACTGACATCCAAAGAATTCAATTCACCGAAGAATAAAACTTATAGCAACATTATCTATTTTATAATCATTTTTATTTTCTCTCTTAAGAAACTATTTTATTTAATTGAAAGGAAAACCCCATGAAAAAAAGTTTCAAAAGATTTTTATCCTCTTTAACGGCAGTTGTTTCCCTTGCATTATTTTCAGTAACTGCTTTCGCTGAAGAAGCAACCAATACATCGGGAGCACCAACCCCCACAGGCGGTGGCGGTGGAATCGCTTCTATGTTAATAATGATAGTTCCACTTATTCTTGTTGGATATTTTCTCATTTATCGTCCTCAAAAGAAACGCGATAAAGAAGCTGCGGCATTAAAAGAAAGTCTTAAACCCGGTGACAGAATCACCACAATTGGTGGAATTGTTGGAACTGTTGAAGAAATCACCGATGAAGAGATACATCTTACAAACGGACTTATCCTCAAGCGTTGGGCGCTTCGTTCAATTGATACACCTACTACTTCTTCTGCTACCTACTACGAAGAAGAGGAAGAAGAAACAAGCAAAAAAGACGAAGAATAATATTAAACAACAATTTAAAAAAGATACTCATTGCACATTCGATGAGTATCTTTTCTTTTTATTCCTTTTCAAAATCATGTTTTGAACATTATTTTGCTTTTTATCATTATATTGAATCTGCTTATTAGCGCGTTCAATTCACTTTTATTTAGTTTCATACAGCGTGCTTTTATTTGGTTTCCATAGATATGTTTTTATTTAGTTTCTTGCAATATGATTTTTCTTCTTACACTTTTATGCTTCTGTTTACCTATATCATCTTAAAACTCCAATTTAAGCTGTTTAAAGCCCCACAGTTTTTCAACTGTGGGGCTTATTATGGTTTTTATCTTTTCATCAAGGCAGGATTGTTTCATTTAAAATGAACAACCAAGTCTGCTTTAAAAGAATTCAACTTAAATTAGATGGATCTTTTTTTAGCAACAACAACTGCACCTGCGAGGGAGATAACTGCGAGAAGTGCTACAACTGCAAAGCCAGCATCACCTGGTTCTTCTGGGTTATCAGGATTTACAGGAGCATTTGAACCGCTACCGATAACCTGGATTTCGCTCAATGCAAGAACATAGTCTTTGCTTACGAGAGTAATCTTAACATATCTTGCGGATGTAACATTATCAAGAGTATATACATAGTTTTTAGCTGAGGATTCACCAATTGCTTCTTCTGCAACAGATGCGTTTACCTGTTTGAAGGAAGATCCATTGTTAGATACTTCGAGAGTAACTGCACCGTACTGACGGTTGCCGTTAACGATAACGCCGCCAACAACGATTTTGCTGATGTCTGTATATTTCTTGCCCAAGTCAATTGTTATTACATTGGTACTGCCTGTTCCCTTGAAAGCAACTGTTTGAGAACCAATTTCTGCATCTGGAGTTGAACCGTCTGTAAGGATTTTTCCATCGTCTTCTTTACCTTCAAGGAAGGTGCCTTCTGTTGTGTAATTCTTGTCTTTTGCATAGTTAACTTCTGTTGGTTTTTCGGGTTCTACAGGAGGTTCTACAGGAGGTGTAACTCCGCCTTCCATTGTAATAGCAAACTTCTGATTTGGATTTTCTGCTGAATATTCCCATGTCTGAACATTCAATGAAGCTGCATCACAGTCTACGCCCTGTGTTTCAGAGCAGCAGGGTTTAAGGGAGATGAGAGTTTTTTCTGCGTTGTGGAAAATAACATTAAATCTCTGAGCTGCGGAATCGTTGCTATCATAAGTTGCAACATTTGTTCCGTTTGCATCAACTGCGCCTGCAATATCAAGAACCTTGCCAGTTGCTACATTGGTAATCTTATATGTACCGTCTTCTTGTTCTTCAAATGTCCATTTCTGAGCATCTGCTCCGTTGGGAGCTGCTGCAACAACATTTCCGCTTTCATCAGCTGTAAATACATTGTCGCCGATACCAATTGTTGTTGTGAAAGTGTTAAGAGTTGAAGGAGCTTCGGATGGTTCTTCAGAAGGAGCTTCAGAAGGAGCTTCAGAAGGAGCTTCGGAAGGAGCTTCGGATGGGGCTTCAGAAGGAGCTTCGGAAGGAGCTTCGGATGGAGCTTCGGATGGAGCTTCAGAAGGAGCTTCTGTTGCTTCGCCGCCAACTACCTGAACTTCACCAATTGAGAAAACCCATTTTGGGCTATACATTACAACCTTAACATAACGAGCAGATACATCTGCGCTAAATTTGAAGTAGTAATTAAACATATCTGGTGTGTCTGCAATTGCTTCTTCAACGAGAGTAAAATCTTTATTTTGTGTGTAATCTGTTCCGTTTGAAGAGAATTCAAAGATGGTTTTGTCTCCGGAGAAACCTCTGTTTCCATCGTTTACTTTGTTGGAGTCAACAACACCAGCAACATTAACGCTGTTAATGTCAGAATATACTCTTCCAAGGTCATAAACAACGGTTACAATTCTGTTTGAACCTGAAACGGAAACGATTCCACCGCCTGTTTCACTTGTTGGAATAATGCCATCATTAAGAATATTGCAACTATCGTCTGAACGGCCACCGAAGAATGCTTCAGAACCGTCTTCATAAAAATAAGATGCGCCAAATGCATAGTTAATTTCGCCTGCTGCGAGGTTTGCGTTTTCGCCTTCAGCCATTACTGTGAAGGAAAATGTTGCCAACACCATCATAACAGCCAAAAGAATAGCGGTAATTTTTTTCATTGGATTGCCTCCTATAATTTATTTTTTATAATCCGCATTTGCATTATACTATACGCTTCATCATTTGTCAATAGTTTTTTATATACTTCTTATATTTTTTTAATCATTTTCAACCCATATTTTGTGCCTTTTAATGAATAAAAAAACGCATCTGCGACACTTCATTTTTCAAGGACACAGATGCGTTTTATGTTTTACTTTTCACAAACCACGCACAATATATAGAGGTATGCATCTGCATCACCGTCAGTGATACAATACATATGACACTAACACTCTGCGAGGTTCATCTTAGATTTAATTACAGAGCAACGCCCTTAATTACTGAGCTGCAGCTTCGATAATTGCGGCAAAATCGGGAGCTTTAAGAGACGCACCACCAATAAGACCACCGTCTACATTCTTCTTTGAAAGAAGCTCTGCAGCGTTTTTAGCATTCATAGAGCCACCATACTGGATTGTTGTTGCTTCTGCAACGGCATCGCCATAAAGCTTGGCAAGAACGCCACGGATGATAGCGCAAACTTCCTCTGCCTGGTCTGCGGTTGCAGTTTTACCTGTGCCGATTGCCCAAACAGGTTCATATGCAATGATAACATTTTTCATATCTTCTGCAGGGATGCCGAAAAGGTCGATTTTTGTCTGCATTGCAACAACTTCTTCTGTAACGCCAAGTTCTCTCTGTTCAAGAACTTCGCCAACACAGAGGATAACCTTAAGACCGTTAGCCAAAGCAGCTTTTACTCTCTTGTTTACAGTATCATCGGTTTCACCAAAATACTGTCTTCTTTCGCTATGACCGATAATAACATATTCAACGCCTGCTTCTTTAAGCATATCAGCAGAAATTTCGCCTGTGAATGCACCTTTTTCAGCCCAGTGAACATTCTGAGCAGAAATTTTGATGTTGCTTCCTTTAGCTGCTGCGATAGCTGCTGCAATATCTGTGAAGGGAACGCCTGCAATGATTTCACAATATGATGTATCTTTGCCTGCAATCTCTGCTTTAATTGCGTTAATAAGAGCCGTTGCATCTGCAGCGGTATTATTCATTTTCCAGTTACCTGCGATAACTGCTCTTCTTGTTGCTTTATTCATAGTAACTATTCAGCACAAATTGTGCCGTCCTTTCATAACTTATTTATCTGTCATTGCTTCGATACCTGGAAGAACCTTGCCTTCGAGATATTCAAGAGAAGCACCGCCACCTGTGGAGATGTGAGACATTTTATCGCCAAATCCAAGGATATTAACAGCAGCAGCACTATCACCACCACCGATTATTGTTGTTGCATCTGTTTCAGCAAGAGCTTTTGCAACAGCGATTGTACCCTGTGCAAGGATTGGGTTTTCAAACACGCCCATAGGTCCGTTCCAAACAACTGTTTTTGCTTTCTTAACTTCTTCTGCAAACATCTTGCGTGTTTCAGGTCCGATATCAACGCTCATCATATCTGCAGGAATTGCATTTGCAGGAACAATAGAAACAGGAATTTCAGCTGTTATTGGGTTGGGGAAGTCTTTTGTTATTACGCAGTCAACAGGAAGAAGGATTTTAACGCCCTTTTCTTCTGCCATCTTGAGCATATTTGCACAATATTCAATCTTTTCGTTATCAACGAGAGATGTGCCGATTTCATATCCCTTTGCTTTAAGGAATGTATAAGCCATACCACCACCAATAATGAGGGTGTCTGCTTTATTAAGCAAGTTTTCAATAACTGCGAGTTTATCTGCAACCTTTGCACCGCCAAGGATTGTTACGAAAGGTCTAACGGGAGCGTTAACTGCATCGCCCAAATATTTGATTTCTTTAGCCATAAGATATCCGTTTGCGGATTCTTCAACAAAAGAAGCAACGCCAACTGTTGAGCAGTGTGCTCTATGAGCTGCACCGAATGCATCGTTTACAAAAAGGTCTGCAAGGGAAGCAAGTTCTTTTGAGAATGCTTCTCCGTTTTTGGTTTCTTCTGCACGATAACGAGTATTCTGAAGGAGAACAACATCTCCATCTTTCATTTCTGCAACGGCTTTTTTTGCGTTTGCGCCAACAACCTCGTCATCAGCTGCAAAAACAACGGTTTTGCCCAATTTTTCTGTAAGTCTTTTTGCTACGGGAGCAAGAGAATATTTAGGGTCTGCAACTCCCTTTGGTTTGCCTAAGTGGGAACAAAGGATTACCTTTGCATTGTTGTCAAGAAGATACTGGATTGTTGGAAGAGCTGCAACGATACGGTTTTCGTCTGTAATTCTTTCTCCATCAAGGGGAACATTAAAATCACATCTCACAAGCACTCTTTTACCTGCAACCTTGATATCCTCAACGCTTTTTTTGTTCATTTTCATCGAAAGAACCTCCTGAATTATTTATCCAAACGCCGCCGCGGCGTAGATTTCAAATTGTTGTTTTGTGCTATGGTAGAAATTGAACGGTGTTATCCCTGCATCATAGGCGTTTTTTATTTCGCTCGTTGTAACAACGGCTATATCGCCAACATACGGTGCATAAATCGTTGCAATATCTAAATAAATATATTTTTTCATTTCTAGCATCGACAGAGCTTCAGCGTTATCTTTCCAATAATAGTAAAGCTCGTTTTTTTCTATGCTTTCGTCAACCGTTAGCTTTGATGCAGCTATAAGAGCATTTAAAACTCTGCCCGAAAATTCTGAATCGCAGTTCAACAATACAGATGTTGCAACAGCATCACCGTCGATGGGCGAATAATGTTCACTTTCTGCTCCATACTTTGGCATTGGAACAGCTTTCCAATTCATATTGCTGTTGCATATTTTATACACAGCATCCCTTTTGCAAAGAATCATTCCACTCTGCCCGCCTATAAAGGCATCAAGAGCTTTTTCCCCATATACAGAAGTGTTATAAGAAACCGAATTCATGATTTTTTTCATCTCAGAAAGTATTTCTTTTCCACCATCTATTTGGGGAAGTTTCAGCGGTGAATCTGAGCACCCTTCAAAAAACTTTTTGCCCGTTGTTTGCCAAAGTATATTGAAAAAGCTCTCTTTAGTTGCTGTTGTTATAAAACCGCTTTCAGCAAAGTTATCTGATTTTTCCGAACATTTTAAAAAGCTCTCCCAAGTCCATTCACCATTTTTATAGAGCGTTGCCGGGTTAACACCTGTTTTGGAAATAATCGTCTCATTATAAAAAACGCACCATGGAGAATAATCTGTTTGGGTTAAAGACCCAAAAAGCATATATAGCTTCCCATTTAAAGACGAAGCATTCCAAAGCTCCAAATCCATATATTCAGCATCTTTTTCCATATACGGAAGGGTATTTATATTTGCAAGACATCCCTTTGAATACAGCTCCGCAAGAACACTTGAAGGTGCAACAATTAAATCTGCGTAATGCTCTCCATTTTTAACAGCATTTTCACTTTTAGCAACAAGCGTTGAGGGGGATTCCACCCTGATTTCTATTTTAATACCAAACTTCTCCTCAACAGCTATGTTTCTTTTCTCAACAGCATTATCAACAAGAGAATCATTTTTGCTTTTTGATAAATACTCCGATGAGGTTGTTACAATAACAAAGCTCCTTCCCTCATAATCATAACCCTCTATGTTTTTTAAAATATCATCTACCTCTGCCCGAGAATCATCTGTCTCAACGCTGACATTATTAAGAGGAGGTCTTGATGTTACCTCGGGGGCATACTCATCTTCAAAACCACAAGAGGAAAGAAAAACAGCTAAGAAAGATAAAAACACTATAAATATATTTGATAATTTTGATTTTTTTCTCATTATTTACTACGCTTCTTCGTAAATCGGAACATTTTGAAAATATGCAATTTCCGCATCAGAGTCAAGAGAATAAACCTTTGCGTTCAACCGCTGACCCGGAACATACTCCCCATCACCTTTAAGCACGCCAACACAGCTATTATCCAAGCAAACAGTCACAACGCCATCTTCAACGCTCCACACTGTTCCCCCGAATATTTTGGCTGAATTGTTGTTCAGATATTCCAATGCATACAAATCCGACATTCTGCGCTGAGCTTTTTTAACCTTCGTTTCGTTTTCATTAACAGCACGAACAGCTCTTTCAGCGCATTTCTCCATATAACTCATCTGCGCCTCGCTAAATTCTCCACCCAAAGACAGATATGTTTTAATAAGTCTTTGTACTGCAAGATCACTGTATCTGCTCACAGGATAAGCAAACCTTACATAATAATTTGAAGCCATACCACCATGGCGTTTCGCCTCAAGCGAACAAGTTGTTGGAGGCAAAAGCTCTTTTATTTTTGCAAGAATCAGCTCTTCATTTTTGCCGCCATGAGCCGAATCAACAGCAAAAGATATAAGGTCTCTATCGCTTACATCATCAACATTAAGACATACAGATTTCAAAAAACTGCGAAGCTGTTTTATACCATTAGCCGATATATTGGCTCTATGCCTGTATGGGCAGGGGATAGAATGTTTTTTGAAAATTTTTGCTATCTCAACACCCGCCGCAGAAATTATCTCTCTTGAAAGTCTATCCGGGTCGGAGAGCTTTTCAAAATTAACATTAACAACATCGCCCCTTATACCCGTTCTCGAAAAGGTTCTGACTGCGGGGTCAACCTCCGGTGCTCCCCTATCTTGCCTTACTTTTTTAAGAATTGCTCCTGCAGCAAACATATTTTCAAGGTCCGAAAGAACTGGATAATACTTATATCTCAAAAATCCAACGCTTGAAACATCAATATCAAAAAACAAGGATTCTATTTCCTTTGGCTCACAGTTTGCGGTTACTTTGATAACGGATTCATAAAACTTTACTGTTTTTACCTTACCTTTTTCGTTTATTCTCATAAAAACGCTGACGGTAAACTTTTCTTCGCCCTCATAAAGAGCACAAAAACCCCTTATTATAGGTTCGGGAAGCATGGAATAGACCTTTCCGGGAAAGCAAGCTGCCTTTCCTCTTAAAAAAGCCGCTTCATCCAAAGCGGAATCCATGGGGAACAAGCACGCGGCATCAACGGAATGGATACCGAGAATATAATCTGAGCCATCTTTTTCAACAGAAAATGCTGTTTCCAAGCTCCCCATTGTAAAGGTTGTTTTTCCGCGCAGATCCAATCTTTTGCCAATAAATGGCCATTTATACATGGATTCTATTTCTGCCGTTTCTTCTATAGCTTCAAGAGGAAACCCTGAAAGCAATCCCGAATCCGACACAACATTCCTCATTTTTTTCAAAAACACAGATTGTTCGTTTATTTTCATATTACACCTCTATAAAACAGGTAAAAAAGCAAAAAGCTTCCTCGGCTGTTATGTATATCCGCCTGTAAGGAAGCTTATTTTACAAATGTGGAATAATGCGCCCTTTTGCTTTGGACAAATGCAAACGGCAGGACATACTCCTAAAGTTTATTCAGTATATGAAACAAGTTTTCGGCACCCTATAAAACCATTGGTATATAGGATCTTCCATTTTCTTGCTTATATTTTTTTAGTTGGCAGAGTCAACAGAAGCATCTTCAACAGAAGCATCTTCAACAGATGGTTCTTCAACAGATGGTTCTTCAACGGAAGTACTTGCATCAACGGAAGCACTTGTATCAGCAGAAGCACTTGTATCAGCAGAGGAGCTTGTTTTATCGTCAGATGCGTTTGATGTGTCTTTAGAACCACTGCCGCTAACTGCAGCATCTTCAGAATCAGTGGTGGAAGTTGTTATATCGGTTGAAGAACTTGAGCTTTCGCTGTTTGAAGGAACTGCAAAATAATAATATGTTACAAGAACAACTATAACGAACAAAATAGCAACCACATTAGTGAGCTTACTGAACATTTTATCAAGAGTTTTTCCCTTGTTTTTACCAAAAAAGGTCTCTGCTCCCCCCGCAATGCTTCCGGAGAGCTTCTTGCTGCTTCCGCTCTGCATAAGAACAGCAATGATAAGGAACACAGCCATAACAAGAAGAGCAACGCCTAAAATAATCTGTGTCATAGTAAATATACCTCTTTTCTGGATCTCACGACCCATACCTTTCTGTTTTGTTTATCTTAAAATCAATTACCAAAGCTCTGCCTTTACCCCAAGCTAAACAAAGCGGTTTTATAAGTTTCACTGCAAAAACGCAGTAAAGACAAGATTTGGTGAGACAAAACGATTTTACACATCGTCAACGAATCAAATATATCATAAATATTCTTAAGTTGCAATAGCTAAATTAAAAAATGAACAAAAATTTACATTTTATTTACCACTGAACTTTTATTGTTGCCTATTTTTATGGCTTTTTTATTGTTTTGGGATTTGTTTTTCAAGGGGATTTTAATCCGTTGGTGGATAATAATCTTTTCCCATTCCGTTTCTGTATTTTTTTATTATTCTAAAAACAAAGCATCCAAAAGACCACACAGCAAAAGCAATTGCAAGCAAAACTATAATTCTGATAATTCGCCACATAAGGTTGCTCCCAAGGAAATTGTCAACCTCATCCATAATTGCAACAATTTCGCCCTTCTCAGCGCTTTCTTTCGTTACAAGAGGAACTGTTGCAACAACAACTCCATCTTTATACAGCCTGACCTCGCCGACAACAGCTCCTTCTTCAACAGGAGCTTCAAGAGATGCCTGATAAAAAGTCGGCTCCGCAACATAATTAACTTTTTCTGCCGTTATATCCGTTAAGAAGCTAACGCTTTCTGTTGGAACTGTCATAACAGAATCTTTTTTTGCAGAGAGCTTAACAGGTATGGAAAAGCTGAATTCCTCCGTATCCGGGGAAATTATTTTTTTAATAACAAAGCTCTCCGAAAGCCACGGTACAATTTTATGAATATCTGCATATGCATTTTCGGTTTCAAACCATCTTGTTCCCTTGGACGTGTTTCTCTTTTCTCCTGAGCCGCCCATAACACATATTATGTATGAAAGTTCATTTGAAAAATAATAAGCTATAAGACAATACTCATTTTCTTCATTTGCCTGACCGGCACATATACCCTTTACAGCAGGGAGCTTTAAGCCGCGAATCAAATAATCAGATGTGAGATAGTTTTTGTTGTGAAGCGTTCCCATATCAGATGTTACAACTTTTCCAGCAGATGATATATCGAGCAATGTGCTGTTTTTAGAATATTCAGCAGCGATGAGCGCGCTATCATATGCAGTTGTGTGCGAGCCATCGTCCAACCCCACACACCCGAAATATTCTGTGTTTTTTGCCCCTATGGCTTTAGCTTTTTCATTCATTTTTGCAACAAAAGCGGATATATCACCGTTTCCAACATAATATGCCAATGTTACACCCGCATCGTTTGAAGAAGAAACCATCAAAGCAGAAAGAAGGTCTTTTATTGAATATTCTTTTCCCTGAGTGAGACCAAGGCGTGGTGCGCTTATTAGCCCTATAGCCCCTATGTAGGCATCAAGAGTTGCTTCTGCAGGAACAGTTACCTTAGCCGTCAGATTATCAACATTATCATAAACAACAAGAGCTGTCATCATTTTTGCAGTTACAGTTACAGGAACGGAGATTTCAGCTCCGATATTCATTGGGCATTCTTTTGTTTCGAGATTAAGAACGCATATTTTATTTCCAGATGTTATTTGCGGTTTTGATACTGCTTCTGCGCCCACTTGAAGTAGAAACGCACTATTTAAAAACAGCAGCAATGCCAATATAGCACATATTTTTTTCATTACATCATATCCCTTCTCACTTTGAAAAAGCTCTCAGCGGTTCTTACATCGGCTTTCACTTGTTCTGAAAGCATTTCAAAAGTTTCAAACTTTTGCTCCTCTCTCAACATCGCAACAAGCCCAACACGAATAGCTCTGTCATAAAGATTAAAGCTCTGCCCCAATACATGGGTTTCACAAAGTATAACCTTTTTTTCTTCTTCGACAGTGGGTCTTACGCCTATATTTGAAATACTTGGATACATTATTCCATCTATCTGGCACATAGTTGCATAAACCCCAAAGCGTGGAACAACACGCCAATCCGGAAAAATAAGATTTGCCGTTGGAACTCCTATTCTTCTTCCGTATGCGTTTCCGTGAACAACGGGTAAAGTAAAAGAATATGCCCTTCCCAAAAGTCGACACGCCTTTTCAACCCAACCGTTTGATATACATTCTCTTATAGAGGATGAGCTGACTATAGAACCCTCAATATAAACGGGAGGCATAACATATGTTTCCACGCCAAGTTCCCAGAGCTTTTCCTTCATTCTTGAAGTATTTCCGCTTTTTTCCTTACCATATGAAAAATTGAATCCACAGACAACATATTTAGCACCCATATTTTTTACGAGATGCTTTTCCAAAAACTCGTCTCCCTCAACATCCTTATACTGCTGAAAATCCGCAAGATAGGTTGCTGAAACGCCTTCTTCTTCAAAAAAGGCAAGCCGTTCAGAAAGAGTTGAAATGTATCTATGCTCTCCTTTAAAATCCTGGGGATGTTTTTTGAAAGTCCACACAACCAACGGAAGATTCTTTTCCGCACCTATCTGCCTTGCTTTTTGCAAAAGCTGACGATGGCCCACATGAACACCATCAAAGTTTCCCATTATTACTACATTCCCACTTTCAATAGGAAGATTGTTGTCCTCAATAATTCTCATAGCTTTCTCCTTATGAAACAAACACATATTAAGTATATACATTATTTTTTCCTTTGTCAAGAGTTTGAGGAATAATATTTTCATCTGAAAGCATAATATTTACAGAAAAATCTTTTTACAACATAAAGGCAACAAAAGGAGTTGATTTTTTTGAACCGACCTTACGGCGGAATAATTCTTGCAGGGGGAAAAGGGACTCGTCTTATGCCCTTAACGGCAAGGACACCAAAGCCATTGCTCCCGCTTGGAAAAACCACGCCCCTCTCTTTGGCAATTGATTCTCTTTGCAACGCAGGAATTAACAGTATTGCAATAACAACCGGATATCTTGGAGAAGAAATTGAAAATTACCATTTTGATAATCAATGCAAAATAACATTTCTTCGCGAAAATGTTCCCCTCGGAACCGCAGGCATGGTTTTAAAAAACCTTTCTTTCACAACTGACGATTTTTTTGTTGTTTCCGCAGATTGCGTTTTTGATTTCTCTCTTTCGGAAATGATGAATTTCCACATCGAGAGAAACTCTGCCGTTACAATTGCAACCGTAAGCTCAGCCAACCCAACATCATATGGAACAATTATGAGCAAGGACGGAAAAATACTTGCTTTTAGAGAAAAACCTTCCTGGAAGCAGACACTTTCAACAAATGTAAACGCAGGCATATATATAATAAAACGAAGTGTTTTGGAAAATGTAAAGAAAAATTTCACAGATTTTGCCTCTGAAATATTCCCTTTTTTACTGTCTCGCGGAGAAAACCTTTCTGCTTTTCCAATAAACGGGTATTGGTGCGATATGGGAACTCATCAGAGCTATTATGATAGCAATATGCATTTTTCAAAAGGCGAAAATATAATGGGCGATTATGTTTCAATATCCAAAGCGTCTTCAATTTCTCAATCCCTCATTATGAACGGGGTGAGAGTTGGGGATAAAACCGTTATTTGTCGCTCTGTTATAGGCGAAGGGGTATCAATTGGAAAGAACTGTGTTTTAGAGGATGCGGTTATTGGCCCCAACGCCTTGATTTGCGATAATGTCACCGTAAAAAAAGGCAGCATTATCGCAGAAAATTCAATTTTAAGCAAGGGTAAAGTTTTCAACAAATCGTTTTTACACCCACCCTCTTTTTATGACAGTGGAAAGATAATTATTAACAACGATACCGCAAAGATACTTGGAAAAGCGATTTCCTCCATTTTGGGCAACAAGGATATTTACATTTTCCACAACGCTTACGAAAGCAATTCTTGGGAGCTTTGTGAAATGATTTACGAAGGATGCATTGAAAATGAAGGCAACGCCTTCCCACCCCGTCCTTCACTTCTTCCCATATCGGCTTTCGTTGCGGTAGAAAAAAACTCATATTCTGTTTTCGTTGAAGAGAATAAAACAGGTGGGTTTATAGCCAATATTTTCGATCCAAACGGACTTTCCCTTTCAAGGGAAGAACAGCTTGAAATTGAAAAATTTGTTGATAAGCCGATGGATAAAACCACCTCAAATCGCTCCAACATCCGTCATAACGCTCAATTTTTCAATTCCTCCAAGGAAAAATCGGATATTTTCTCAACAGATACCCCAACACCTGCATATATAAAAAAGAAAATTTCCATATTCCCCACTATTTCGGGAGAAAATGTAAACTTATTATCGAACAACCTACCCTCCGAAATTTGCAAAGAAATATTAACAGGGCTTGGTGCAAGGGTTGAAACAGACAAAAATAATTGCGGATTCCAAATATCTGATAATGGTATTGAAGTGAAATACATCACTCAAAGCGGAGAAACAATTGATAAAATGCGGCTTTTTGCCATAGGAGCTTCTTTTTTTGCTCAAGACAACATTCCTCTTCCCGATTTTATTCCCGAAGGGGTTAAAAACGCCATCATCACAAAAGGGAGCTTTATCTTGTATAGCGACAGCATTTTAGGCAGGGGCAAGGACAACGGCATAATTTCATTCTATGATGGTGTATCTATCGTTTTATCAGTTGTATCCGCTTGCTTTCTTTCAAAGTCATCAGTTTATGAAATAAATAAAACGCTTCCCCCTTTTGCCTTTGCGGAAAAAACCGTTCTGTTTAACGGAAACAAGGGTAAAGCGGTTGAGGCACTTCTTGCCTCGTCGGAAGAAAACGCACCATCAGGTATTAGCTTTTTAAACAAAGATGGTAAAACCCTCATTGTTCCCGATTACGGAAACAGCTTTAGAATTTTTGCAGAAGCACTATCCGCAGAGGTTGCAAACGAACTCATTCTTAAAGCGGAAGAAAACCTAAGCTCTGTTACAGAATAATGTTCTTAAGCATAGTTAAATGTATTTTTAAGCAATAAAAACCAACTTAAAATAGCATAATACCCCTTTTTTTATCTTAAAAATGCGTTTTTTAAAATTTTTTTCTTTTTCCTATTGACAAATAAAAAAAAAAGTTTTATACTGTATCCATTAAGGTGTAAATTTAATTTGTATTTGTGGGCTTATGTGCTTTGTTGTGGCTTATATATTATACAGTTAAAATACAGATAGAATATGTCAGGAGAATTTGAAGATGAAAAGAATTATCACTTTTTTGTTAACGCTTGTTGTTCTTTCCGCAATGCTTGTTCCCGCTTCTGCATCAACAGAAGAAGAACTTTTGGAGGAATTCAAAAAAGTTTCCATAAGCAAGCATTTATTAACAGAGGTTGAAAACCTTGCCGCTTCCTATGATATTACTGAGGAACAAGGCGATGCACTCATGGAGCTTATAAAAAAGGTTTCAGCCGCTTTTCCCGAAGACAAAGGTCCTGGTTACTACACGCCCGAAGGATATGAGGATTATTTTGGCGAAGAAAGAAAACCATATACCGAAGAACAGCTCAACATCTTGATGGATGCTATTGCTGATGCTTGCGAAATCGTTGGTTTCACATATGAATTCGTTCCCAGCGAAGATCCAAAGCATAAATCCGACGTTATTTTCATTGCAAGAGACAAAGACGGAAGAATTGCTTTCCAATATGATGGTGATGTCATTAAAAAGTTGGGTGAAATTGACGGCTCAAAAGAATCTAACGCTCCATACCTTATTGGAGGTATCGGAATCTTAGCTCTCGCAGGAATTGCCATTCCGGTTTCAAAGCTCAAAAAGAAGGAAGAAGATAAATAATTATCGTATTTCAATATTACTTTCTCTTTTTAATTTAATTTAATCACAGAAAACATATGTGCGTTCCTTTGGATTGATGCCTTAGGAGCGCACACTCAATATATGCAGGAGACATTATGAAAGAAACAATTTCAACCCGTTTCCATACGGATAACCCATCAAACAATAAAAAAATCAACAACATTCAGTTTTTTTCTGAAACAAACGATAATACTCAAAGCAATATTGATTCTACCAAAGCAAACAATACCGCCGAGACAACCAACACCGTTTCTACTGAAGGAAATAACGCTGCTGAGACCAACATCAGTTCTACCATAGAAATCAATACTGACAAAACCAACATTGATTCTGCCAAAACAAGCAACACTGATGAAAGCGAAGATAAAAAGAAAAAAAGATGGAGCATGGGCGTTATGATTTTACTTCCCTATCTATTTGTTTGCATAGGGATTGCATTATTTTCCGTTTTCATGTTCAAAGAATATATAGAATCCACACCCCTATGGCGCCTTGCGGTAAACTCAAACATTGTTACTCCCCCCGATGCGAACACAGACGAAGAAAAATTTGAAAACGGAGAAATTATCGGTGGAACAATGGAAGATATTTCCCTTGAACCAATAACAAAGCCGAACGATACAAACTCCGAAAATGAAAGTGTATCACAGATACCTGATCCCGATATTACAGAACAGATTTATTACGACAGAAAAGATTTTCCGGGATACAAATGGGGAGAGCTTTGGGCAAAGTTATCCATTCCAGCCATTGGACTTGAAGAAAAAAATGTTTATGTTGGAGAATCAAACGCTATATACAAAAAAGGTATTGGAAAACGATATGGAACAAGGTTTCCGGGTCAAGGTGGAAACATTGTTCTCGGTGCGCATGTTACAAGAGAGTTTTATGACCTTAGCGAGCTTAAGGTTGGCGACAGGGTTTATATTAAAACAGAATACGGAAACTATGTTTACGAGATATACGAAACGGTTATTTTCTCCATTGATGATGTTAAATATGTTATGAATTATGATGACGGAGAAAAACTAACTCTTTACACCTGCCATCCTCGCGGAACAGCATACAGAACAGAACGCTATGGGGTTATTTGCAAAAAAATCTCGGGGCCCGAATGGATTAAATCTGAATAAAGGAGTAACGAAAAATGATAAAATCTATAATTTCATACTTTTTGGTTTTTCTTTTCTGCCTTTTTTTCGTTGTTGGAATAGTGGGATATTATTTTGAAAGCAATCTATTTAATACCGATAAATATATGGAAGCAATCTATTCAGGTGAATATGACGAAATAGTTTTAGAAACAGTAAACAAACGATTAGATGACCTTGGAGACGAAATTACTCTTGATGCAAACGATATTTTTCCCCTTTTAAACAAAGACAGCTTAAAAGAACATTCATACCAATATACAAAAAACTTTTTTTCCGCATTTGAAAAAGGTGAAAAGTTTAACAATTCTCTGCATCCCAAATATGATATTTCCTATATAAAAGACGAATTGAAACAGCTTGTTATTAACTTCTATCAAAAAAACAATAGTGAAAACAACTTTTCCGAAGAAGAATATGAATCTATTTACAATTTAATTGAGTTGGAAATCAACAATGCGTTGAAATTTCTTCCTTCTTCTTTCATTAACCGTTTATCATCCGCAACCAAATATGTGGAAACAGCAAAATTTGCTTTTAAAGTTATGAAGATGTTTTTAATTCCATCTGTTCTTCTGCTTGCGGGAATCATTCTGCTCACTTTTAAAAACGGCATAACTGCGCTTATTCTCCGTGTTGGTTCTGCTTTCTTTTTCCCATCAGCACTTCTTTTTATTCCAACAATTTTATTTGACAATTATAACCTTGGCTCTAAAGTTGCAATTATGCGTTCGCCGCTCTCCGTCGTCTTTTCAACAGTATTGAATTGCAATGTAAAAGGGTTTGAAACACTGACAGGAATATTTTTCTTTATTTCAATTCTGCTTTTGATTGCAGGAGCAGTTTTAACTGTACTTAATGTTGGAAAAACAAGGGGTGATAACTAATGATGGTTACAGAAAAAGCATACGGAAAAATCAATCTCTGCTTGGATGTTATCAGCCGTCGTTCAAATGGATACCACAATGTTGAAAGCATTATGCATACAGTGCCTCTTTGCGACATTGTTACCCTTGAAAAAAAAGATGAAATTTCAATCTCATCCTCATCTGATAAAATTCCAACAGACAATAGAAACTTAGCATTCAAAGCAGCCAACGCTTTCTTTGATAAAACAGGCATAAAAGGTGGCGTTCATATTCACATAGAAAAAAATATCCCAATTGCCGCAGGACTGGCAGGGGGAAGCACAGATGCCGCAGCTACATTGCGTGGTCTTAATAAACTCTATGGATTCCCTCTTTCTTCTTTGGAGCTTGAAGAGCTTGGCTCAAAGTTGGGAGCAGATGTTCCTTTTTGTATCCGTGGTGGTACAGAAGGAGTTACAGGTATTGGATATGATTTTCTGCCTGTTGAACCGCCCATGGAATTTATTTATATTATAGCTTGCGGAAGTGAAGGCGTTTCTACTCCTGAAATGTATGGTGAATACGACAAACGATTTAATCCTCCCACAAACGATTTACCAACTAAAGATTTTTCAGGGAAAAGCAAGCTATTAAAAGATGCTTTATATAAAGGGGACAAAAATCTTGTTTTAAGATATATGTTCAATTGCTTTGAACATATTGTTGAAGAAAAACGCCCCGAAATAAAAGTAATTAAACAAATCATGGCTGAAAACGGTTGTGTTTTCTCAATGATGAGTGGATCAGGGCCATCGGTTTTTGGAATATTTAGCAATGTTGACGATGCAAATGATGCCCTTGAAGCTATTTCAAAAAGAAAAATTTCTGCATTTGTTTGTTATAATAACACTTTTTGGAGCAACATAAACCCAAAATAATATAGTTTTTTTAAAATTGAATAAACCCGCTCTGATTTGTCCATACTTCCAACACAAAAGGAGGTTTTGGATATGAAAAAACTGGTTATCATTTTATCTTTGGCTTTAACTCTCGTGTTTATAGTTGAATTCTTCCCGTATAAGGAAAGAAAGGTTTATTCAGAGCTTATTCGCCTGCACATACTTGCAAATTCGGGAAATGAAGAAGATATTTCCATAAAATACGAAGTCAGAGATGCTGTTTTAAGAGAGAGCGAAAACATTTTCATTAAATGCGAAACACCTCTTGAAGCAAGGGAAACAATGGAAGAGACGGGCGCAAGAATTGAAAAAATTGCAAATGGTGTCCTTGAGTCCAAAGGGAAAACATACAAAGCAAAAGCGGTTTGGGGGCGGGAAACATATCCAGAAAGAACCTATGACCATATTACATTACCGGCAGGGGAATATTATTCTCTGAGAATACTCCTTGGAGAAGGAAATGGCGAAAATTGGTGGTGCGTTCTTTTCCCTCCACTTTGCCTCGGCGCAGCGGTTGTGGAAGAAGAAATGAAATCTGTTGGAATTGAAGGTGAAGCGTTTAAAACTTTCACTTCCAAATCTGTAAAATATAAATTCAAATTCAAATTGTTAGAGTGGTTATTCGGATGATTTACAGAATTATAGGCCGTGCTAAAAGCGGAAAAACCTCATATTTACTTGATGAACTTAAAACAGCTCACGAAAATGGAAAAAGCTGTATTCTTCTTGTACCCGAGCAACAAAGTATTGCTGCCGAAAGGGCGCTTTGCGCCCTTTTAGGCAGTGAATACAACCTCTCAACCGAGGTCTTGAACTTTGAACGCCTACCAGACAGAGTTTTTCGTGAAAACGGAGGTGTTGCGCTGTCACGAGCAGACAGCCAAACTCTATCTTTATTCACAGCTCTTGCCTGCGAAAAAGCAAAAGAGCGTCTTTCCATATACGAAAAATCTGCACTTGAAAGAGAGTTTACAAAAAAAATATCTTCATCTCTTGAAAGAATGAAAACCAACGGGGTTACTCCAAGGGATTTAATTCGTGCTTCATCGCTTCTTGAAGATGATGGCTCTGCATTTAAAGACAAATTGTCTGATATTTCAGAAATATTTACTGAATACAATGAACTTTTAAAAAAAGGGTATCCCGATAGAGTTGGTGTTATTGACATTCTCTGCAACCAACTTTCAGAGAAGAATTTTTTTAATGGCAAAACCGTTTTTATTGATGGCTATTACAATTTCACACCTGCTCAATATCCAATTGTTGAACTTCTTCTTAAAGGTGCAGATGATACATATATAACCGTTTTGTATGACGAAAAAGACAAAAGCGGTATTTTTGACATAAACAAAAAAACCCTTGAATTAACAGAAAAGATTGGCAAGGGGGTTGAAAATATTTATCCCCAAATCCCCTCTTGCAGAACACCTTCCCTTTCTTTCCTTGAAAAAAATGTTTTTTCCTCTTTTGGAACATCATATCAAGGTACAGAAGGTATAAAAATACTACCCTGTAGTAGTGTTTTTGAAGAAAGCGAATGCATTGCAGAAGAAATTGTTCGTCTTGTTAAAAATGGATACAGATTCAAAGATATAGCTATCGCCGTAAGGGATAGCAGCCGTTTTGACGGAATTCTCGATTCTGCATTGCAACGCTATAATATTCCTTTTTACCAAGCATCAAAAGACAATCTCTCAACAAAAGAAATATCGTCTCTTATACTTTCACTGTTGGAAATTGCCCATACAGATTGGTCGCTCAGCTCTGTTTTGAAATACATTGGTTCATCTTTTTCAACCCTGACTGACGAAGAATCGGATCTTTTGTCTATTTACGCAAATGTTTGGCAAATCAGAGGAAGAAAATGGTACAGTGGTGAAGAATGGGTGATGAACCCATCGGGGTATAAATCCAAATTTTCTGTTAGAGAAACAAAAATGCTATCAACGGTAAATATGGCAAGAGAAAAGCTCATGCTCGAAATAGGTTCAACTATAGAAGACCTGAAACGCAAAAACCTAACAATTTCAGAAGCTATTCTCTGCATTTACAACCATTTGATAAGTATAAAAGCCGACAAAACCCTTATGAATCGTGCTAACGAGCTTATAGAAAAAGGCGAAGATGACGAGGCGGCAAAAATTTCTGCTGTCTGGGATAGCATAATGTCGATTTTTGATACCCTTTTCGAAACAGCAGGAACAGAAAAGGCAACTTCAAAACGCCTTCTTGACATTTTACGCCTTATGATGGACGAATACAAATTGGGGGCAATTCCATCTTATTACGATATAGTTGAATTGGGAAATGCATCTATAATGCGCCCTTCATCCTGCAAGGTTATCATAATTGCGGGAGTTAACGACGGTGTTTTCCCTGCAAATCCCCAAAACGCTGATATATTTTCAAATTCGGAAAAAGAGTTTTTGAAGACGGTTGGAATTGAGTCTGAGACATTGCCGGACGATTATCTAAAAAATGAGTTTCTGCTTTTTTATAACCTTGTATCCGCTGCCGAAAAAGAGCTAATCCTCACATATTCTCTCTCAACTCTCAGTGGAAAACGAGAATATCCATCTACATTCATAGATACAGTTACAAGAATTATGGGGAACAAATGCGTTAAAACCTTCAAAAAAAGGCAAACACGCATAGGAAACCCAGGAAACACTTTTTCCCTCGATGTTTCAATCTTACCCAGTCCAAATAAATCTTTGAATTTATCGGCAACAAAAATTGAAAAATATCTTAACTGCCCTTTTTCATATTTTTGTGATTATATTCTTGAGCTACAGCCATATGAGGTTGCAAAAATAAGGCCAAATGTTGCAGGAGAATTTGTTCACAAGGTTTTAGAATTATTTGTTAAACACCTTTTTGAAACAGGGGAATTCAAAAGTAAAAACAGTGAAGAAATAGAAAATTTTATCTCAAATGTTTCTATGTCTTGCCTCAAAGAATTTGTTCTTGGAACTGAAAGTCAAAGGGAAAAATTCTGCTTTGACCATTTTTCGCCATTGCTTTTACCCCTTTTGGAAAACCTAAATTCAGAATTTCAAAGCGGTGGATTTATTCCAAAAGATTATGAAGTGAGAATTAACACCGAATATGATATTTCACCAACATCCAAGTTACACTTTGTTGGATATGCTGACAGAATAGATACCCTTAAAATTGGAAACGATGAATACATAAGAATTGTTGACTATAAAACCTATAGTAAATCATTCTCCCTCGACCTTGTTAAGGAGGGATTTGATATGCAGATGCCTCTTTATCTGTTTGCATATTGTAAAAACAAAGAAATTCCTGCAGGAATTATGTATTTTAATTGCGGTTTCCCTTCTCCAAGCGGAAAACCATTTGCAAGAAACGGAATTGTTTTGGATACGCCTTCAATTTCAGATGCAACCGACTTTTTGAAAAGCAATTCCCTTCTTTCAAAGACGAGCTTTAAACCCAGTGAAGTTTTTTGTGAACTTAAACAAACAGTAAATGAAAACATTCGTAAAATTGGAAAAGAAATTCTTGATGGGCATATGGAAATAAAACCAACAGAAGTTGCAAATAAAAACCCTTGCAAATTTTGCAATGCTCGACTTTACTGCCGAAAGATGTTAAAAAGCAAAGATGACAATTAAAAAAAGGACTAACCCCAAATATCAAACAAAGCATCTTTTATATAGCAACGGTGCAAACCCTGAAACGAGGAACTTATATGAGCGATAAAATGAAAGCGCAAAGCTGGACGGAAGAACAAAAAAAGGCAATTAGTTCAAGAGGAAAAGAGCTTTTGATCGCCGCAGGAGCAGGAAGCGGAAAAACTTCTGTCCTCACTCAGCGCATACTTGAAAAAATAATAGAAGGCAGTGATATTTCTGATTTTTTGGTTGTAACCTTCACATCGGCTTCTGCAACAGATATGAAGGAGAAACTCAAAAAGAAATTAACGGATGCCTATGCCGAAGACCCATCAAATAAGCATCTTTCAAATCAGATTTCAAAAATGCCCTTTGCTCAAATCAGCACAATGGACTCTTTTTGCCTCAACTTGATAAAACAATATTTTGCAGACCTTAACCTTTCCCCAACGGTAAGGGTTGCTGATAAAAACGAGAGCGATAAAATTTTTGAAGATGCCTTTGAATTTTTACTTAATGAAGCATTTGAGCAATCTGATGAGAATTTACTTTTTGTTCTCAACAATACATCATGTATGGGGAGAGAAGACCGACTTTTTAAATATCTTGAAGGTATATATTTTAAATTGCGCGCCCATCCACGTTACATCGAGACAATAAGTAAGGCAGCAGATATACTTTCCAGCTCTGTTAACGAATATAAAAACGGGAAACCAATTGAAGAAACTTCCCATGGCAAAACATATTTAAAAGCGGCTCGACTTTTTGCACAGGACATAGAAGACGAGGGAAAATCCCTATGCGAGATGGGAGATAATATTGGGGGGCTTCCTCAAAATCTTGCACATGAATACTTAGAAATTTTGCAAAAAGGCAAAAATGCTCTTAACAATAACCAATTTGAAGATTGCCTCAACCAATATAACTCAGCGTCGGAATTTCAATCTAAAAAATGGTCGTCAAGAAACACATTTTCAGGTGTTGACGAAATAGAAAAAAAGAATTATAATGAAATAAGAACAACTATCAAAGCTCTTATAGAAAAGCTCAAGAAGTTCCTGGATAGTATTTTTAATGACAACATAGATGAGCTTGAAAAATGCGTACATCTTGCCAAATGCTTAAAAAATCTCATATTACGCCTTGACACAATTTTTAAAGATATGAAGCACGAAGCTATGATTGTTGATTTTACCGACTGTGAACAGCTAACATATCAATTACTCATAGATGATGATAACAAGCCAACTCAAATTGCTAAAGAGCTTGCTTCTGCCTTTGAAGAAATTCTCGTCGATGAATATCAGGATACAAACCCATTGCAAGATGCTATTTTTGCCAGCTTGGCAACAAAAAACAACCGTTTTATGGTTGGTGATGATAAGCAGAGTATATATAGGTTCAGAAATGCATATCCCGATATCTTTAACAAGTATAAAAACGAATTCAACACCGAAACAAAAGAATGTATTTTCCTTAGAAAAAATTTCAGGTGTTCAAAAGAAATTATCGACTTCACAAACTCTCTTTTTTACTTCCTTTCTGGAGATACATATAAAAAAGAAGAACTTCAGTTTGCAAAAAAAGACGCCAAGCAAGGAATTAAAACTACAGTTATTACACTTAATACCTCAACAAGTAGTGAAACTACCATCTACGAAGCAAAAGTTATTGCAAACGAGATTATAAAGCTAAAAGATAATTTTGTTAAGGAAAACGGTGAAAAGCTCGAATTTTCCGATATAGCGATATTGCTTCCGAAAATGAAAATTGTTGGTGAAATATATGCTCGTGAATTGCAAGAGTGCAATATCCCTCTTGCTTCGGGGAAACCGGGCCAGCTTATGGAAGTGCCGGTGGTAAAGCTGGTTATCTCAATTTTGAAAGCCGTTGAAAATCCCCATTCAGATATCCCTCTTGCTTCGGCAATGAACAGCTTTTTCTTCGGTTTTACCGTTGATGAGCTTGTGGAAATAAGAAAATACAAAAATTCGTCTCTATACGGTAGTGTTTTGAGATATGCTGAGGAGACAAAAAAATATGGAAAATTAAGGCTTATAAAAAAGCACAAGGTAAAAAAAGAACGTAAATCCCGCTCAGTTTGTGTTCCAAAAGCAAAACAGGCACTTATGATAAAATGCCGCAATTTCATTAAACGACTTTCTGAGCTAAGAATAAAATCCAGATCAATGGAATGTCATCAATTCATTCATATGCTATATGAAAATGAAAGTCTCCTTAGCAATATTTTGTCGGGCGATGATGCAGAACTCAAAAAAGGGAATCTGCTCCTTTTGTATAGCAAAGCACTTGATTTCGGAAAAAAAGAATATAAAACTCTACCTGCTTTTTTGAAACATATCAGCTCATCCAAAGATGATGCATATTCCCTCAATGAAACAAATGGCGTTTCTATAATGACAATTCACGCTTCAAAAGGTCTTGAATTCCCTGTATGCTTTCTTGCAAAGGCGGGAAACCCACTTACTTCTAAATCCTTTGGGATAAAAAAACCTATTATTTCGGTTGAAAGAGGCGTTTTTGCTCCATTGGATAATGGAAAACTATCTTATTTTGAGCCACTTTTATTTCAAGCAGAAGAAAAACTGGAAAAACCCGAAGATTTGGAAGAAAACAAGCGAAAACTATATGTTGCCTTAACTCGTGCAAGGGAAAAGCTCTATATTGTTGGTTCAGATTCTAATTTGAAACGCTCTCCACCGCATAAACCAACAAGTTATCTTAATTGGATTCATACAGCAAAACCCGAAGCAGAGTATGTTTTTGTTGATGTTGAAAACATACCAATAGTGGAATCATCTCTTACAGATTTCAAGCCCGAAGAACAAAAAACCGTTATTCAAACGGCTGAAAGCTATTTTGTTTATCCATACGAAAGCTCAACAAAAATTCCGGGCAAGCTATCGGTTTCACAGCTTAAAGCCAACAATGAGAGCGAAAGCAAACCTGAAACTCGAAAAAAAATCAAAGAAAGCGATTTTCTAACAGTTCCTCGCTTTGCAATTGAAACAAAAAAAGTTTCTTCCGCTGAAATTGGAACGGCAAACCATTTATTTATGCAGTTTTCTTCTTTTGAAAATGTTTTAAAATTTGGAGTTGAATACGAAGCACAAAGATTGCTTTTAACTAATATGATAACGGAAGAACAGTATGAAATGCTGAATTTTGAAAACCTGAAAAAGTTTTTCAATAGCAATATTTTCAAAAGAATTCAAGGTTCAAAAAGAGTTTACAGAGAAAAAAGGTTTACGGTTGAAGAAAATTCTTCTTCCCTACTTGGCGTTGGAGATGACCCAATTTTGGTGCAGGGAGTTATCGATATTTTCTTTGAAAACGAAGACGGAACTTTCACAGTTGCGGATTATAAAACCGACAGAGTATCTTTGGGAGAAGAACATATCCTTGCTCAAAAATACAAGGAACAACTTTTCTATTATTCTAAGGCTGTTGAAAAAATGACAAATGGAAAAGTTACAGAAAAAATTATATATTCTTTTGCTCTTGGGAAAGAGATTCATGTTTAAACTTATTATACATACCATTTATACATACCATAAATCAATATGGAAAGGATATCATATGCACAAACGGATTATTTCTTTATTACTTTTCATCGTTATTTTTATAAGCGGATGTGCTTCGGAAAGAGGTTCTTCCAACGACAACAGCTCTGATATTTCAGATAATATATCGAATAATTCTTCAGAAAGTTCCAAAGAGCAAATCGAAAGCCAATCCGACAATAGCTCCTCCGCAGACAACTCCCAATCGAAAATAGATGAAATTTTATCATCTATGACAACGAAAGAAAAAATCGGACAAATGATTATGCTTTCCATCAGGTCATGGGACGATAAACCTATTTCAACAACTATTCCAAAAGGTGTTGAAAAGATGATTTCCAAATATTCAATTGGAAATGTAATATTATTTGCAGAAAACTTCACAACCGTTGAAGATACCGTAAAGCTCACCCATTCTTTGCAAAATGCGCTGGACTCTGATATCCCTATGTTCATTTCAGTTGACCAGGAAGGTGGAAATGTTGTGAGACTCTCCAACGGATGCTCTCTTCCTGGTAATATGGCTTTAGGCGCCATAGGAACAGAAGAAGCCGCATACCAAGCAGGTGTTATTACAGGTGAACAGCTTGGTGCTTTGGGGGTAAATATGAACCTTTCCCCAACCCTTGATGTTAACAATAATCCTTCTAATCCCGTTATTAACATACGGTCTTTTTCTGAGAATCCTGAGCTTGTTGCAAAACTTGGTGTTTCAATGATTGCAGGAATCAACAGCGGAAATGTAGCTTCTTGCCTTAAGCATTTTCCAGGTCATGGTGACACGGAAACTGATTCCCATTACGGACTTCCTTCCATAAACAAATCTTTGGAAGAAATAAAAAATATGGAGCTTATACCCTTTGAGGCAGCAATCAACAATGATGTTGATGCTATAATGACAGCTCATATACAATTTCCGCAAATTGAAACGGAAAAAGTAAACGGTCTTGTTCTCCCTGCAACTCTTTCCAAAAAAATCATAACCAACCTTTTGAAAGAGGAAATGGGTTTCGATGGCATTGTTATAACCGATTCCATGCATATGGAAGCAATTGTATCTCACTTTTCCCCTAAAGATGCCGCTATTATGGCAATCAATGCAGGTGTTGATATTCTTTTAATGCCCGCAAATGTTCTTAGCGTTTATGATTACGATAAACTCTCTGATGTTATTGACGGTATCTATGGTGCTGTTAGCAAAGGTGAAATTTCTAAAGAAAGAATTGATGATGCTGTTAGACGAATTCTCACCGTTAAGTTGAAGAGAAATCTTTGGGAATACGAACAGCTTTCCCTTGATGAAAAAATAGAAAAAGCTCTCTCGATTGTTGGCAATGCAGAAGCTAAAGAAAGCGAAAGAGAGCTTGCAGCAAAAGCAGTTACAATTCTTGAAAATAAAACAAGAAATTTGTTTACCGACCTTGTGAACAGTAAAACACTATTCTGTGTCCCTTCACGCAGCATAAAAAATAATGTGGAATTTGCTGTTAATCGCCTTAAAGCCGAAGGTAAACTCAACATTTCTTACGATATCAATGTATACAGTGGAAGAAACGGAGAAAAAAATCCATCTTTAGAAGGATATGACTGTATTATTATCCTTACAGATACTTCTTCTACATGGGAAACTGAAACTCCTCTGGAAATATATCAAAAAGCTATCAATAAAAACATTAAAACCGCTGTTATAAGTTGTCGTCTCCCATATGATGCTGTTTTGTTTAAAGATGCAACCTGCCTTATGGCGTGCTATTGTCCTAAAGGAGATGCTCCAAAAACAGAAACAAGCACCTTCGGAGTAAATATTCCTGGTGCTATCGAGGTACTTTTTGGAATTTCAACCGGTGAAGGCAAGCTCCCCGTTACTCTTTATGATGTAACACCTAAGGGAATTATAAACAAAAATTCTGTAATTTATCCATTTGGTTACAGTTACAAAACTGAATAATAAAAGAATAATTATTCAAATTTTGATTTTTTCATCATTCAAACACCAATTATCAATTTTAAAATTTATATTCAATGTTGAACAACACTTAAAAACATATAACTCTGTGCCTGAAAGGAAGATATAAAGTGGCAGAAAGAAAAAAGCAACAAAAAAAATTTTCGGCAAAAAAAATACCAAGTAAAAATACTGACCAAAAGAAGAAATCAGAAAAACAGTCAAAAAAGGATGCTCTGTCAAAAGTAAATGAAGAAAAACGTCCCCTTAGCTATATATGGTGGGTTATAATTTTTGCATCTATCGGAGCAATAATTTGCCTTGCAATTATTGTTGGGCTTATTCCGGGTGATGAGGGTGAATATCCCCTTTTGGCGTATCTTTCCCATCCAATTTTGGGGTTATTTGGCATATGCGCTCCCATTATTGGTCTATATTTTATCATATTTTCCTATTTTTGTTACAAGTACAAAGAAAACGCAACAGAAAAAACAGCAAGAACAATTTTACTTGTTCTTAACATAGTATTTCTGCTCGGATCTTTACATATAATTATAAAATGGAATGAATTATCCTTTGCAATGCCTTCTGCAAAAAATCTTTGGAACGATGGCATTAAATTAGAAGGAAACGGCATAATCGGTGGATATCTCGGTTATTTCTTAAGCCGACTTTTGCACAAATCCGTTGGTCTTATTGTTGGTTCCTTGATTTATATAACCAGCTTAATCTTTTTCTTTGGCTCTTCCCCAAAACGACTTTTCAAAAAGATGTGTTTCAGAACAAAGCTCTTTTTCAGATATATTTATGCAAAGATAAAATCCGCATCTGAGTCAGATGATATGCCCTTAGGTGAAACAAACCATAAAGAAGATATCAAAAATCAAAGTCCAAAAGTTAATAATAATCCAAATATAGTGAATACAGGAACAAAAGTTAAAACCGCCGTTACAGCGCAGAATGGCAATCACGAAACAAACATTGAAACGGCTGCTTCAAAGCAAGAAGGTAATCGTGAAACAAATATCACAGCATTTGGAAAAAATATTACACTTGACAAAACTTCTCCTGAATCAACTAAAATCAATAAAACTATTTCGGATACAGCTCCTGATACAACAGACACCAAAGCAAAAACAGAAAATTATGTAACAGGCAGCATATACGATGCTCCCCTTACACCTCGTGAAGAAGCCAAAACAAATATTTCCGAAAGCTCTGATGCGACAAAAAACAAATTCGGTTTCAAATATGGCAGAGAAGCGAGAGATGAGACAAATTTCGAAACAACTGAACAGCAAAATTCATCAGTTGAAATAAACGATGACCCTGAAATTGATTATACAGAAGAATCCGAACCAAACGAATTGGAAATACTCCAAACGGAATTAGTTTCCTCAGATGAAGATATACAACCATATGTATTTCCTCCAATTGACCTTTTGGAACATGGTATTGATGAAGTTTCATTTAATACTCAAGAAGTTGAACGCAAAAAAGATGTTCTTTTAGCAACACTTGCAGCTTTCAAGGTAAAGGCAAATGTTGTAAATATTAGCTGCGGTCCAACAATAACACGATATGAAATCGAGCCCGAAATGGGTGTTAGCGTTAAATCGATTGAAAAATTAGGAAAAGACCTTGCCCTTCGCCTTGAAGCAAAATCCCTACGAATAGAAGCACCTATACCTGGCAAATGTGCCGTTGGTATAGAAGTTTCTAACAGCGACAGAATGACGGTTAAACTCAGAGATATTCTTGATTCACCCGTATTTAGAGACAACAAGAGCAAACTGTTTTGTTGTCTTGGCGTTGATGTCGCAGGCAATCCTGTTTATCTTGATATTCCTAAAATGCCCCACCTACTTATCGCAGGCGCAACAGGTATGGGAAAATCCGTTTGTCTTAACTCTCTAATTGTTTCTTTACTATACAGAGCAACTCCCGATGAAGTTAAACTTATACTCATTGACCCTAAAAAGGTCGAATTCAGCCATTACGCTGATATCCCTCACTTGCTCGCCCCTGTTGTAACAAATATAAACAAATGCGCAGGCACTCTTAACTGGGCAGTTTCAGAAATGGAAAGAAGATACGACATTTTTGAAGAATTAGGTTTGAGAAATCTTGAAGAATTTAACGCTCAAGCTGATGAAAACCCAGAATTAGAAAAGCTGCCATCTATAGTTATAGTTATAGACGAGCTTGCTGACTTGATGATGCAAGCAGGTGCAGAGGTTGAAAATTCAATATGTCGTCTTGCTCAAAAAGCAAGGGCTGCAGGTATGTATCTTATTTTAGGAACTCAAAGACCTTCTGTTGATGTTATTACCGGCTTAATAAAAGCCAATATTCCTTCAAGAATTGCCCTTGCTGTTACCTCCAATGTGGATTCAAGAACAATTCTCGACCATGCAGGCGCAGAAAGTCTCCTTGATAAAGGTGATATTCTATATGCTCCCGCAGGTACAAGAAAAGAACTCCGTGTTCAAGGTGCATTTATCAGCACAAAAGAGCTGTTTTCGATTTGTGAATTTGTTCGCAAAAATTCTGTTGCAAGATATGATAAAAATGTTGTTGCTAAAATCAATGAAGAAGCTCAGAACTGTGGAAAAGGCAAAAAAGGAAAATCTGGTGGAGATTCTGATGAAAAGCCATCCACAGATACAAAAGATTTAGAGCTTATGATAGCTGCTCTTGAAGTTGGATTTGAACAGGGTACAATCTCAACCTCATATATTCAGAGACGGCTTTCGTTTGGATATGCTAAAGCCGCAAGAGTTGTTGATTTATTGCAACAAAATGGCTTTGTAAGTGCTCCTGACCCTGTAAATAAGCTAAGAAAAGTAATTATCTCGCCCCAAGAATTTGCCGAATTGAAGCTAAATTCCTCAGGTCAAAATATTGAAGGAGACGAAGAATGAAGAAAGTAATTGCATTTATCTTGATTGCTGTTTCACTTATGCTCTCATCTTGTTCCGAACCTGTAAATTACACAGTTGACAAGCAAGATGAAGCGAAAATGAAAACAATACAAAAAATGGTTTTATCGTTAGTTAAGAATGACTCAGATTCCTACTTAAGTTGCTTCGAGCCGTCATATGTTGAAAACATAAAAAAGTCAATTGATACATTAGGCCCACAATATTATGGTGTTGAAAACTTTGATGATTTTATGAAATCAACTTTTACAAAAAACAAAGACGATTTAAATGTTAATTACGGCGATGAAATAACTGTTGACTTATCTTTTGAAACAGTTGAAGAGTATGTTATAACAGAAACAGGCATATTTACCGATGATTATTCAATCGGCTATACCCTTCCAATAGATAATATTGAATCATCTGTTAAAGTAAAAACTAAAATGATTATAAAAGGCAGTGAAAGCAATAGAACAAACGTTGGAACATTTGTTCTGTTACAAATGTCAGACGATAAATGGTATATTCATCCTGAATCCTTTTTATATACTATCTAAAGAGAGGTAAATATGAATTTTCTAATATCTTTTTTCTATGGAATCGTTGAAGGAATAACAGAATGGCTTCCAATAAGTAGCACAGGACATTTGATTATTTTTGAAGATTTGTTTCCTTTTATAGACCTAAATGACAACTTTTTAGATATGTTTAGAGTTGTAATACAGCTTGGTGCAATTCTTGCAGTTGTATTTATTTATTGGAATAAGTTCTTCCCTTTTGATTTTTCAAAAAATAGAAAATCAGTGATTCAACCACATATTATGTCACTTTGGTTTAAAATTTTAGTTTCTTGCGTTCCAGCAGCAATTATAGGTTTACTTTTTGATGATAAAATCGATGAATTATTCTATAATCCTGTAACAGTATCAATTTCACTTGCAACATTTGGTTTATTCTTTATTATAATCGAAAATAAAAATGATAAAAAACAATTTAAGGTTGATTCTCCATATGCAATTTCTTATAAAGCAGCCTTGATTATAGGTATCTTCCAACTTATTGCTGCTATATTTCCGGGAACATCACGCTCAGGTGCCACAATTATTGGAGCATTACTAATTGGTATTTCAAGAACTGCTGCAACCGAATATACATTTTTCCTCGGAATTCCTGTTATGTTTGGAGCGAGCTTGCTTAAAATTGTAAAATTTATAACAGACCAAAATAGTATGTCAACTACAGAATGGGGAGTATTAGCAATAGGTTTCATAGTTTCTCTTATTGTTTCAATTATAGCAATTAAGTTCCTTGTTGGCTATGTAAAAAAACACAATTTTGTAGTTTTTGGTTGGTACAGAATAGCTTTAGCCGTTGTTGTTATAGCATACTCCTTACTCTCAAATAAAGTATAGTAAAATCAGATACAATATAACCGTAGATTATTATAATCAAATATACCATCCAAGCCATGTAAAGTTTTTTCCTTTACATGGCTTTTTTTGACATATAAATATTTATAAAAATATAATTATAACAAATTCATAATACATCTAAATCTTAT
>JAZNIJ010000210.1:0-21987 GCA_045577455.1 Eubacteriales bacterium | reverse complement strand
ACATTTAGTTGCCAAAAGTAAGGTTGCTTTACCGTTAGTAATTTTTTTTATTTCTTCAATATTATTCTTTATATATTCAAAATTATCTTGCATAATTTTACCTAATTCATTTTAAGAACATTTTTTATTACTTTATTGTGGTACAAATTTGTTCCCTTAACAATAACTGAATCATAAAGAGAGACAATTTTATCATTATATGCTGAAATATTTTTAGAATCTGGAACAGCGCAAAGAACATATCCGTTTTTTTCAATTAACTTTGTAAATGTTTTAAATTTTACAACTGTTTCATCGAGAATATAAACCCCTGCTTTGCTTGCTCCCGTGGCATCATAATCAGTTCTAACAGCTTCAGCAGGGAAGGCAATACCTGAATATGTATCCAAAGTTATACTAACATCCTGGATTCGCGAAAAGTTAAAGTTGTCGTAAATTGTGCTTGTTGATAATATAATAACTTTCAGATTTTCATTATCTGTATCCAATCTTTTCTCCATTTTCATTTCAGTTGTTACATTTGATAATGAAAAAAAGACCTCATACTTACTATCTTTTGTAAGCATCATAGCTAATGATGTTTCTATTTCAAGAGCTATATACCATTTTGAAGATTTTACTATCTTGCCAGCGTTTGTTGAAATGTTTTTTTCTGAATTTTTTATTTTTGAAAAAGATTCATAAGTTAAATTGTTTAATGCTTCAAAGGTATAAATATTTTCAAATCCATCAGTTTCTGAATAATAATATCCAGAAACAGGGGAATAAACATAACTTGATTTGGAAACCGCCTCTGATAGATTCTCTATTTCGTTATTATAGCTTTTAATAAGTGATTCATGTGCAACTGTGCCTCTAAGTATGCAATACTTCAGTTCAAGGTCATGTATACTGTCAGCTGAAATATCTATGGATGAATTAAGATTTCCGTGAGATGCTGTGTATGAAATGTTGGAAATTCTCTCGTTGATATTTTTATCAAGTGATGTTATTGTTGGAGTTGAAAACTTTGTTTCGTTGATGATTGATTCAAGATATTGTATCTCTTTTTTTAACGAATTTATTTTCCTTTGGGCGTTTGCAGAGGATGAATCTGAAAAAACAGAAGCAACCTTTTCATTTATACTAACCTTTTTACCGTCATTGATTTCATAAGCAATATTTCCGGTAAAATCCGATTCTATAACCTGTTCATCACGAAATATATATGCGTCTGAATAACAGGTAAGATCCATAGTAGTATAATATGCAGTTTTAACTTCAAGCTCATTTTCAAAGCTCGAAGCCGTATGAAATATTAGATAAGCAAGTACGCAAACTGCAATTAAAGCACCTGCTATTTGGAGCATGAAATTTTTAAACATATTTTTTTATTATATCTGATTCGTTTATAATCTTTAAAAGCGTATTTTCTTCAGTAGAATATGGAATAACTTTTCGTTCTTCTATCCTTTTGAAAAATGTTATCTGGCGTTTGGCGTAATTTCTTGTGCTTTGAGATATTGTGGAATAAGCATCATTTTCTGAAATCTCTCCTTTGAAAAAAGGGAAAAATTCTTTATAT
The DNA here is from genome assembly GCA_045577455.1 of Eubacteriales bacterium. Lineage (GTDB taxonomy): Bacteria > Bacillota > Clostridia > Oscillospirales > CAG-382 > SIG653. The sequence goes on along the minus strand of JAZNIJ010000210.1, from coordinate 20,423 downwards.
CCAATCGCTTGTGATGCAGTTGGAGTTTTTTCAAGCCCTCTATTATAGAGTTTTAAAACCTCCTCGGTGAGTCCACATGTTCTCATTAGTTTAACTCTATCATTTATTCTTCCATAAAGATTCTCTCTATCGTGGTCTAAAACAAAAATCTCATAAGGAAATGGGGGAGATGTCTTTTTTGATTCTTCATCCCAAAAAGTTTTTGTTTTGCCTGTAAGAAAATAAATCTCAAGAGCTCTGACAAGTCTTTTTTTATTGTTTGGATGTATTGCATCTGCGGAAATAGGGTCAAAACTTTTTAATTTTAGATGCATTTCAAAAGCTCCATCGGAATCATATTCTTTTTCAAGCTGTTCTCTAAGTTTTATGTCGGTAGGAACATCAGTTAGCTTTAATCCGGAAAGAAACCATTGAATATATTGTCCTGTTCCACCACAAATAATTGGTAGCTTATTGCTTTTTAAAGCGTTTTTTACAGCGGAATGAGCTTCAGTGCAATAATCATTAACAGAAAATGATTCAAAAATATCTTTTTGGTCAATCAGATGATGCTTAATTTTTTTCATATCATTTGCAGTTGGTTTGGCAGTTCCAATATCCATGCCTTTGTATATTTGCATACTGTCGCCTGATATAATTTCACCGCCAAACCTTTCTGCCAATTTCATTGCAATTCCACTTTTTCCCGAAGCTGTGGGACCTGTTATAGCAATTACTCCTGTAAACTTACTCATATTTATTTAATCTTTGGAAGACTTGCTGCGGCTACGGACTGCCCAACTCTGCGAGATTTTTCATCTGGAATATGAAGATTCATCTTTTCATAAAGAGCTGGGAATTCATCTTTAAGAACTTTTTTAGCATTTTCTAAAATTAAAACGCCACCTTCACCGGAAGTTACTCTTCCCATAATCAAAACATGCTTAATGTCATAGAACATAGCATAATAAGCAAGAGAATAACCAAAGTAAATACCGATTGTTTCAAAAATATCTTTTGCTCTTGGGTCTCCTTCTGCCATAAGATTTTGAACGACTTTAAGTTTTTCAGCAGGGGAGAGGGATTCTTCAAGTTCAATACCTGCTGCAGGTGCAAGTTTTATTACGCTATCCTGAGAAAAATATTTAACACCACAACCATAATCCCCTGACCATTCATCAACCATTGCGTTTTTGTTTGCATCAACAGGAACGAATGCAAGCTCGTTAAGCCAACCTGTTATATTTCCGTTTGAATCAATAAAACCGGCGGCTTCGCTTGTTCCCATAGCAATACCAAGAATATTGGTGTCATTTAAATCCATAGCACCTGCAAGTGCGGTAACATCACCGTCATTTGCAACCTCAATGGGTACATCACCAATTTCTTTTGCAACATCAATATACATATTTAGAACATGTTTATCATATTCCTCTTTGGGAACTTTAAGGAATAAAGAAGCAACCATTATTTGATTATCAATATAAATTCCGGCAGAGCTAACGCCAATAGCATCAACTCGTGGCATTTTAGATGCTGCCGTTTTAAAAGCATCAAGAATTCCGTCATAGTGATATTTAGGGTCTGAATTAAGTTTGGGGAACCATACGACTTCTTCGGAATAAACAGTTTCACCGTCAATAACAGCACTTACTTTTCTGTCACTTCCACCTGCATCAAATCCAATTCTGCAACCATCAAGGTTTCTTCCAACGGAAGAAGGAGCTTCATTTTCTGCAGGTATTTCATCCTTTGAACAAACAACAACTTCAAATTCTGAACGGTAGATATCAGCCATGAATTTATTATCAAAGTCCCTTTTACCGCCTATAGCGTATTCAGCTTTTATTCTGTTTCCAATTTCTTCATCACCGGCGAAATAAATTTTATATCCGCCTTTGAGCCAAAGAAGAGTTTTAACAAGTCTTTCACAAAGAGTGTATTTTGTTTCAAAATCGGTTTCGGGAATAGATGCTTTATAAATAGACACCAATCCACGGTTTCTCTCAAGAGCAATAATAACTTCTTTGGATGAACCATTTTCCGCTTTTTTAAAAAGCATAGAAAGAGGTAAAAATTCAGGGTCTAATTTTGGAATATGCTTAAGCTTCATAACAAACTTTTCCTCCAACTATTGTTAATTTAACATCAAAATCAGAATTAAACACTGCAAAATCTGCATCTTTCGTAATTTCAATTGATCCTTTTGTCTTATCAATACCAACAGATTTAGCAGGGTTAAGAGATGCTGCATTTATAGCTTCCCACAAAGTACAACCTGAGTATTTATAGAAGTTTTCAACACCGCGATTCATTTTTAATACGCTTCCTGCTATTGTACCGTCATCAAGAGTACATTTAATACCTGAAAGGTTGAACATAAGTCCACCGAGCTTATAACGACCGTCTGGCATACCTCCGGCTTTTGTACAGTCTGTGATAATACAGAGCTTGTCGCCTTTCATTTTGTGAACGAGAGGAAAAAGGTCTTTGCTGACATGATATGTGTCGCAAATAAGCTCAGTATATACATCCGAAACAAGTGATGCACCAACAATACCGGGTTCTCTGTGAAGCAATCCTGTTTGAGCATTAAAAAGGTGAGTGATATGGTCTATGCCACCGTCAACAAATGATTTAACAGCGGTGTCATAATTTGCATCACTATGTCCTAAAGAGACAATGATACCCATTTCTTTCATTTTTTTGATGTTTTTAAAACCTTCATCTAGCTCAGGTGCAACTGTAATGAGACGAATTACATCTGCATAATCTGCAACTGCATCTGCATTTGGAGGGAGAATAAGCTCTGCATCGTGAGCTCCTTTCTTTTTAACATTGAGGAAAGGACCTTCGGCATTAACACCGAGAATTTCTGCTCCGTTCCATTCTTTGCTTTCGGGAATCATTTTTCTGATTAAGGTGTAAACCCTTGCACCATCTTCAAGGGAAGCTGTTACAGTTGCGGGCATCCAAGCAACAACACCATTTTCTGTCAGTCTTGATGAAATCTTCCTTATTCCATCATAACTTGCATCTGTTACATCTTCATTGGCATATCCATGAATATGAATGTCTATAAACCCAGTTGATACATATAATCCCGAGCAATCAATAAATTCGCAAGGAATATCGAGCTTTTCATTTGTGATTGCTCTAATCTTATCATCAAAATAAATATAAAGATTATCTGCAATACGGTCTTTTAAGACAACTTTACCGCCAACCAAACACTTCATAATAAAAATTCGAAACCTTTCAAAAACTTTTAGTAAATAAACATTTTAATAATTATAGTTAAATTAAATCTTGTCAAGATAATCTGCAATATCTTGAACTGTTTTTATATTGTATGCATCTTCATCACTTATATAAAGACCAAATTTTTCTTCTATGGTCATAAGAACTTCAGCCATTTCAATAGAATCAGCGCCAAGGTCTTCAACAAGTCTGTCTGTGTTCTTTATGCTATCTTTTTCAATTCTCAATTGCTTAGCTATAATACCTTTAATTTCTTCAAACATAATATAAAACTCCTCTTAAAATTATTTCTACCATTATACTATATTTTTTTCTTTTTTTCAATAGTTATTTTCAAATGTTTTTCACTTTTTGTGGTAAAGTCAGAAAAAATATGGTTATTAAATAATAATTACTTTTCAAGATTCGATAAAAGGGTTTTAACAGCTTCACTTGCAATAAGAAGTCCTGCAACTGATGGAACAAATGACAGCGTTCCTATTGCACCGTTGTTTTTTTGAGGAATTTCGTCGCTATATACAACCCTTAATTTTTTTATACCTTTTTCTTTTAACAGTTTTCTCATTGTTCTTGCAAGGGGGCAAACGGAGGTTTTATAAATATCTGTAATTTTGAAACGTGTTGGGTCTATTTTGTTTCCTGTTCCCATAGATGCAATCAATGGAATATTTCTGTTTTGGCATTCAACAGCAAGTGAAACCTTTGCAGTTACATTATCAATTGCATCTGTAACGCAGTCGGGTGTATACTTATCAAGAATTTCGGGGATATTCTCTGGAGTAAGGAAAATCTCTAATGGTATATATTTCCCATCAACATTTATGCTTTCTCCTCTTGAAACAGCAGAAATAACTTTTGGAATACCTATAGTATCTTTTGTCGCAAGAATTTGCCTATTGAGATTTGAAGGATCGGTTTTGTCAGAATCTGCAAAAATAATTTTTCCAATTCCAATTCTTATTAGTGCTTCAGCAACATAACCACCAACTCCTCCAACGCCACACACAAGTACGGTTGAGGATTTTAGCTTCTCTATTGATTCTTTCCCCAACAAAAGTTGGGTTCTTGAATAAAAAAATTCATTATTCATTTCAACTCCAATATTGTAACTCCAGTATCTCCTTCGCCATATCTGCCCAAACGATAAGAACGAATTCGTTTGTCATTTCTTAAATACTGCCAGAGTGCAGCTCTCAAAGCACCAGTTCCTTTACCATGGACAAGAGTTACTGTTTTATATCCTTGAATAATAGCTGAATCAATGTAAGAATCAACCATAAACCATGCATCGTCACCTGTTTGCCCTCTCAAATCAATTTCCTTTTTTAGAGAAACTGTATTATGGGGCACAGTAATACCTTTTGTATGTTTTTTCTTAACAGACAAATTGTCAGGAACATAAGATAATTTCGATAAGGCAATTTTTGTCTTTGCCATACCTGTTTTAACAATAGCATTATCTCCAACAATATCTATAACAGTAACAATTTGGTCAAGGTCTTTTATCCTTACTGTATCACCGATTTTAATGTCTTCAATTCCTTCTTCATCTTCAATTTCAGGTTCATCTGAATTTAGATGCTCACCTGCAACATTAAGCGATGTTCTTATTCTGTTACGGGCCTCAGCCATAGTATTTTTAAAATCAAACCTGTCTTTTTCTTTTTGCAATCTTGCAAGCTCATCGTAAACAAAATCAGATGATGCTCTTGCCGAGGCAAGAATACGGGCAGCATTCTCTTTGGCTCTGTCAAGCTCTGCTTTAGAACGGTTCTCCATTTCTTCGCATCTCTTTTGAGCTTCTGCCAAAAGTGCTTCTGCTTGGCTTTTAGCGTCCAACGCTCTTTGTTTTTCTTTTTCCAAGGAGCTTTCAGTTTCTTCAAGTTTTCTTATGGCCTCTTCAAATTTGGAATTCTCCTCGTTCATAATAGACTTAGCTCTCTCTATTATTTCTATGGGTATTCCAAGACGGTGAGAAATAGCAAACGCATTTGATTTTCCGGGTAAGCCAACAACAAGTCTGTAAGTCGGTTTCAATGATTCAACATCAAATTCGCAACTTGCATTTAAAACCCCTTCGTTTTCCAATGCGTACAGCTTTAACTCAGCGTAATGCGTTGTAGCAGCAAGTATTGTTCCTTTTTTACTTATTGCTTCAAGAATTGCAATAGCAAGAACTGCGCCTTCAACAGGGTCTGTTCCGGCGCCAATTTCGTCAAACAAAACGAGAGAACGGCTATCACATTCCTTGATTATGTTTACAATGTTAACCATATGGGATGAGAATGTTGAAAGGGATTGCTCTATGCTTTGTTCATCACCGATATCAGGATAAATCGCATCAAAAACAGGTAAAATTGACCCATCATTAACGGGCAAATGTAAACCTGATTGAGCCATAAGGCACATAAGTCCAATTGTTTTTAGTGTTACGGTCTTTCCGCCCGTATTAGGACCTGTAATAACGAGAGAAGTTTTATTTCCTCCAAATTCCAAAGATATAGGAACAACAGAATCAGAAGGTAAAAGAGGGTGTCTTGCTTTAACGAGTTTGATTTTTCTCTCTTCTTTTGAAAACTCGATTGGACTACCGTTTACATTATAAGAATATTCTGAACGAGCAAAAATCATATCAATAACGCAAATTGATTTATAATTTATCAAAAGAGGACTTGAAAAGCGCCCAACTTCGGTTGATAGATTGGAAAGTATTCGTTCGATTTCTGTTTTTTCTTTAGCAGCCAACTCTCTCAGTTTGTTATTTCCCTCAACAATTGCCATTGGCTCTATGAAAAGCGTTGCACCCGATGACGATGAATCGTGAACCAGCCCCGGGACTTCGTTTTTATGCTCAGCTTTTACTGGAACAACATATCTTCCACCACGAATAGTTACAATATTTTCCTGTAAATATTTTGAGCGTTGACCTGTTGTATATTTAGAAAGAGTATCTCTGATTCCGTTTTCGCATTTTCTGATTTCTTTTCTTAATCTGTAAAGCTCATCAGATGCTTCATCTGCAATTAAATCTTCAGCGATGATTGCGGAGGTGATTTTCTTTTCTAGAAACTGATTTTCGAGAAGGGAGGCAAAGTATATATTAAGTGAGTTGTTATCATCATAACCACCGTAATATCTTTTTAAAGCAGATACGGTTCTTAAAAGGTATGCAATATCAAGAAGCTCTCTCGGAGAAAGTATGGCATCCTTTTTGGCTCTTTCAAGCCCTTCGGAAATATCCTTTGCTCCACCAAAGGGAGGCCGTCCTTTTTTTAAAGAGAGCTCTTTAGCATCTGTTGTTTCTTTTTGTAGTCTTAAAATGGTAACAATATCTGTTTCAGGTATGGTTTCTACTATCATTCTTTTTCCGCCGTCAGTTGTGGCAAAAGAAGCAACAGTTGATAATATTTTATCAAATTCAAGTATTTTTTTACTCTTGTCGAAGTTTTTCATTTCTTATGCTCCGCATCAATTGGTTATAAATTAGTAACGCTTTTGGCGTTTTTTCGTATATATTGCAGGCAAGTCGTTCAGCAAATTCTCTAAAAATAAAACCATCACTTTCTGAGACATTAACTGATAAAATATGCTTTAGGTCGCATTTGCAAATAAAATCAATTACATTTATGATGTTTTTGGATAGCTTTATATACCTTTCACTTTTTTCCATAACACCAATTTTACCCCAACAGCTTTTGCAAACTGTTCCAAATAAAAAGAAATCAAACAAAAATCCATCAGACTCTTTGCCACATTCAGAACAACATCTAAAATCAGGTGCAAAACCGCATACAGATGCCAGCTTTATTTCAAAAATCGGCTTTACTCTTTCAGCTAAATATCCAAGCTCAGACATTGCATAAAGACAATTCAGAATAAGTCTTAATATGTCATCAGAAGTATCATCATTAACAGCAACTCTGGTAACGGCAGAAGAAAAATAACAGGCGAGAGTATATGTTTCTATATTTTTTCCGATTTGGAAAAAGCCGTTTTTAACAACACCGCCTGTAATTGTGAAATATCCTCCTCTGCCTTTTGCAACTGAGAATTCGCTGTAGGTAAATGGCTGTATTGCTGCATAATAAGATCCCTTTATGTTATTAGCTCCTGTTGCTTTTAATCTTAAAATACCGTTATTATGAGTTAATACATGTATAATTTTTGCACTGTCTCCGTATGGTTCATCCTTAATAACGAGCCCTGTAATATAATCAGTTTTCTGCATCGTTGTAACCAAAGTTGTTAACAAGACTTTGTCTGTCTCTCCAATTTTCTTTAACCTTTACCCATAAATCAAGGAAAATCTTAGAGCCGAAAATTTCTTCTGCATCTTCTCTTGAATAAGTTCCGATTTTCTTTAGCATAGCTCCGTTTTTACCTATTAAAATTCTTTTATGAGCTTCTTTTTCACAGTATATTTCTGCTCTTATTGAAAGAACATTTTTCTTTTCTTTAAATTCTTCAATAACAACGGCAATACCATGAGGTATCTCATCTTCAGTAAGGCGAAGAATTTTTTCTCTGATAATTTCAGCAATTATTTGTCTCTCTGGTTGGTCGGTATAAATATCATCGGGGAAGAAGTGGGGAGACTCAACGAGAAGTGGCTCAACTTCTTTTAAAATAATATCAACACCTTCACCTGTGAGTGCCGAAATAGGAATTACTGATTTAAACTCCATCTCCTCTGTGAGAGAAGCAATTGTTTTTGCAAGAACACCTTTGTTTGTTTTATCAACCTTGTTTATAATGAGAAAAACATTCTCGTTTGATTTAACAAATTTTTTAAGGGTTTCTTTTTCATTATCAGAAACAGGAGCAGATGAAACATCGATTACAAAGAATATAATATCTGCATCAGTTGTTGCATTGCCTGCAACGGTCATCATGTACTTTCCAAGCAAATTTTTGGGCTTGTGAAGACCGGGAGTATCGGTAAATACATACTGATTATCTCCCTGTGTGAGAATTCCTGTGATTCTGTTTCTTGTTGTTTGAGGTTTCTTTGAAACAATTGCAACCTTTTCTCCAAGAAGGGTATTAAGTAAAGTTGATTTACCAACATTTGGTTTTCCTGAAATAGTTATAAAGGCGGTTTTTTGTGCCATATTATAATCCTGCCTTTCTTAAAATTTCTTTTTGTTTTTTATTCATATATTCTTCGTCTTCGGTTGATGTTTCGTGGTCATACCCCAAAAGATGTAGGGAAGAATGAATTGCAAGAAAACACATTTCAACATCCATCAAACTCTCGTATTTTATAGCTTGCTCTGAAGCGGTATCTGCTGAAATAATAATATCTCCCAGCAATGTAGGAACATCAGGAGTATCGAAATCAAGCATTGGGAATGAAAGAACATCGGTTGGTTTATCCTTTCCGCGATATTCTTTGTTAAGTTTATGAATGTAATCATCATTGCAAATTGTAACATAAACTTCAAAATTGTGTTCAGGATATGCTTCCTCAACGGTCATTTTTATAACTTTTTTCAATTTATACTGTGTGCTGCGAGGAATTTTCCAATCTGATTTGTTTTTGTAAAATACTTTTGTCATTTTAGAGGTCTGAATCTCCTTCGTTGATTTTCTTCTCCGTCTTTTCTCTTCTTGGAATCATTTTTTTCGTATGCAAGTATTATCTTTTGAACGAGAGGATGACGGACAACATCTTTGTGCGAAAACTTGTATATCGCAATTCCATCTATGCCGTTTAAAATTTCTATTGCTTCGACTAAACCGCTTTTTTTCATAAACGGGAGGTCAATTTGAGTAACATCTCCCGTAACAATTGCTTTTGAGTTATTTCCCAAACGGGTGAGAAACATTTTCATTTGTTCAGGAGTTGTGTTCTGTGCTTCATCGAGAATAATAAAAGCATCGTCTAGAGTTCTGCCTCGCATATATGCAAGGGGAGCTATCTCAATTGTATTCTTTTCAAGATGCTTTTGAAAACTCTCTCCACCAAGCATTTCAACCAAAGCATCATATAATGGTCTCAAATATGGGTCAATCTTACTTTGTAGGTCTCCGGGAAGAAATCCCAATTTTTCTCCTGCTTCAACTGCAGGTCTTGTGAGAATAATTTTTGAAATCTTCTTTTCTTTAAGAGCTGTAACTGCCATTGCAACCGCTAAGAAAGTTTTTCCTGTACCAGCAGGGCCAACGCCCATTATTACAGTGTTGGTTTTAATAGCATTTACATACTTCTGTTGACCTACGGTTTTGGCTTTTATTGGCTTTCCTTTGCTTGTGAGACATATACAATTGCTATACAAAGCAGAAAGTTCTTCGCCTTTTCCGTCAATAACTTCAGCAATAACATAGTTAACTGTATTTTCGTCGAGTTCTGAGCTGACAGGGGAGAGCTTTTCAAGTTGTTTTATAACAAATTTTGCATTCTCAACATTTGATAAATTATCTCCTGAAATTTTAACTCCATCTCCTCTGTTAAGCAATGTTACAGATAAAGCGTTTTCAATAAGTTTAACATTGGAATCAAATGTTCCAAATAACTTATATATAAAATCAATATTTAGGTCCTTCAGTATAATCTCAAACACCGTTTACTCCTTTTACAAATTAAGAGAGAATTTTCAACTTAAGTCAAATTCCGTATAATGGAAAAACCAAATTTATATTGTATTGCCCAATATACGGAATTTAATATTAAAATATAAAACCTTAGATGAGGGAAAATTTTAAGCTAATATCGAGCGCTTTAACAGAATGAGTTAAAGCACCTATAGAAATTATATCAACTCCTGTGAGTGCAACTTGATGCAAGTCACGTTCACCCATATTTCCGCTTGCTTCTGTTATGGCTTTTCCGCCAATCATCTCAACAGCTTTTTTCATTTGTTCATTGTTCATGTTGTCGAGCATAATAATATCTGCTTTAGCTTCTAATGCTTCAGCAATCTGCTCAAAGCTTTCAGTTTCAACTTCGATTTTCAAAGTATGGGGAACAGCTTTTCTTGCGGCATTTACTGCATTAAGAATTCCACCTGCTGCAGCGATATGGTTGTCTTTAATCAAAACACCGTCTGAGAGACCTGTTCTGTGATTATATCCACCGCCCATTCTTACGGCATATTTATCAAGCAATCTAAGACCAGGCATGGTTTTTCTTGTGTCTGTAATTTTAGCATTTGTTCCTTCAACTGCTTTAACTGCATTTGATGTTGATGTTGCAATACCGCTTGCTCTTTGCATAAGGTTAAGCGCAGTTCTTTCACCCTTTAAGATTGTTTTTGCGTCGCCTTTAACGAAGGCAATTTTTTGTCCCTTTTCTATCCATTCGCCATCGTTAACAAGGCATTTAAGCTCAACATTACCACCCGCAAGCTCAAAAACTCTTTTTGCAATTTCCAAGCCGCAAATAACACCGCTGTCTTTTGCAATAAAATATCCTTCTGCGATAGTTCCATCTGATATAACAGATTCTGTTGTGATATCTCCATATGGCATATCTTCGTCAAAACATGCAAAAATTATACTATCAAATTTATCGTTAATCATTGTTTATCCTCCACAATGTAATGTGCTCCAACACTTTCTTTTCTGTTAATTGCACTGTTAATAACCTCAAGTGCCATCTGACACATATTATATACCTTATAATCATATTGCTTAACAAGGTGTGCGTTTTCAAAATGTGAATATATCTCTTTAATAATTTCAAGCGCCGTCTTTAATCCATTGGGAGTTCTTACAGCACCTACATATTTAGACATCGTTTCCTTTATCGTTTTATAATAAACATCAAGCTCTTCGTTTGTCAACTCGTTTCCAAAATCCGTTTGAAGTGTTGAAGGTAAATTGATGCTCCTTGATGGTCTGTTTGAGTTATTTATTGAAAAAGCGGCTCGCCTTCCAAAAACAAGACATTCAAGAAGAGAATTGGAAGCAAGACGGTTCCCACCGTGAATTCCGCTTTCAGCAGCTTCACCGCAACAGTAAAGACCGTCAATATTAGTCATACCGTCGAGATTGGTTCTGACACCTCCCATTAAATAATGCTGCGCAGGGTGTATGGGAATATAGTCCTCGGGAATATTGATTCCTCTCTTTGCACATTCAGAAAAAATCGTGGGGAATCGGGCTGAAAAGAATTCTTTTGTCATGGCACTGCAATCAAGATATGCCTTATCTGTTCCCGTTCTGTCAAGCTCCTTAAGAATTTCGCGGGTAACAATATCTCTTGGCGCAAGGTCCGCCATCTCATGCTTACCCTTCATAAATGCTTCATCGGCTTCATTTTTGAGTATTGCGCCTTCTCCTCTGACAGCTTCCGAAATAAGGAAAAGTCGACTTGTATTCTCGTTGGAAATCAGTGTTGTTGGATGAAACTGTACCATTTCCATATTGTGAAGAACAGCTCCCGCTCGCTGTGCAACCGATATTCCGTCTCCAACAGCGCCGAGAGGGTTGGTTGTATATGCATAGATCTGTCCGCAACCACCTGTCGCCAAAATAACATTGGATGTTCTGAATATTTTATATTCTTCTCCAATAAAGCAAACAACCCCACAAACGGAATTGCCCTCGGTAAGAACATCAACAAGATATGACTCCATAAAAAAGTGTAGGTTATCTTTCTGAGACGCAAGTCTTCCAAGCTGTTTGGTTGTCTCTTTTCCTGTTGCATCGCCGCCGCAGTGGACAATTCTGCGAACTCTGTGACCTCCCTCTCTTGTTATATGAAGGTCTCCTTCACTGTTTACATCAAAAGGTATTTTCATATCAATCAGAGTTTTAATATTTTCGGGTCCTTCTTCAACGAGAACTTTAACTGCCTCGGGATCACAAAGCCCTGCCCCCGCTTTCAGAGTGTCTTCAATATGGGCAATGTATGTATCATCCTCTGTAAGAACAGCGGCAATACCCCCCTGAGCAAGGTATGAGTTACTCTCTTCAATATTTGCTTTCGTAATAACTGCACATTGCATACGGCTGTCCAGATGAAGTGCGGCATAAAGCCCTGCTATTCCACTGCCAACAACAACGGCATCAAAATCATAAATATCTGCTTTTTTAATTGTTTCCGAATCAAATAAATATCTACGCATTTACTTCCATCATCCTCTTCAATGAATTTGCGGCGTTTTTTATTACTTCGTCGCTTAGTAATATTTCTCCAACCTCGCATAAAAGTGATTGATAAACCTTCTCCAAAGTAATCTTTTTCATATCTTCGCAAACGAGCTTAGGTGAAGCAGTATGAAAAACTTTATTCGGAATAAAATGTGAAAGTCGTTCTTCAATTGCAACTTCAGTCGCAATAATAAACTCATTTTCTGAAGAATTTTCGCAATGGTTTAAAATTTTTGATGTGCTTCCAACAACATCAGCTAAAGCAACAACTTCTTCTGAACATTCGGGATGAGCAAGCACACAAGCATTCGGATGTTTCTTTTTTGCTTCAATAACTTCTTGTGCTGTAACTTCCTGATGAACAGGGCAATATCCATCAAACAAAATAAACTCTTTTTCGGGGAACAACTTGGAAATGTGTCGTCCTAAATTTTTGTCTGGGGCAAAGATAATTTTCTTTTCTTCAAGAGATGCAACAACTTTCTCTGCATTTGAAGATGTGCAGCAAACGGTGGAAAGTGCTTTTACTGAAGCAGGTGAATTGATGTAGCAAACAACAGCTGCATCGGGATGAGCATTTTTTAAAGTTGCGAGTTTTTCAACAGTTATCATATTCGCCATCAAGCATCCTGCATCGGAAACTGGAACAAAAACTCTCTTATTTGGAGATAGAATCTTTGCGCTTTCACCCATAAAGTGAACACCGCAAAAAATAATTCTTTCAGCGTCTGTTTTAACACATTTTTTGGCAAGCTCAAATGAATCTCCAACGGCATCAGCTATAAGTTGAATTTCTAACGGTTGATAGTAATGAGCAACAATAAATGCATTTTTTTCTTTTTTTAGTTTTTCAATCTCAGATATGATATTATTCATGAAATCACCTTTACATAATTTCGTCTGTATTATAAGGAGTATCCTGATAAACACAATAATTAAGCCAGTTTGAGAAAAGAAGATGAGCGTGTGAACGCCATATATTTCTTGGAGTTTTCTGAGGATTATCATCTGGAAAATAATTTTCGGGTACATGGGGAAATAGCCCTTTATCAACATCACGGAAATACTCTTTGGAAAGAGTATCATAATCGTATTCAGGATGCCCTAATACAAAAACTTCTCTGTTCTTTTTGGATGCGATAAGATAAGGCCCAACTTTTGAAGAAGTTGCAAGTAAATCCAAAGCTGGATTTAACCTGATATCTTTTTCAAGAACACCTGAAAAACGAGAGTGAGGCGCTTTGAATACCTCATCAAAACCTCTTGTTAACGGATGTGATGGCATTAGCGTTTCGTGGGTAAATATACCTGAAAACTTTTTGTCATAAGGTATCTTTTTAATTCCGTAATTGTAATGAAGTGCTGCAAGTGCTCCCCAGCATATATATAACTTTGAAAATACATTGTGTTTTGTCCATTCAAAAATTTCGCAAAGCTCATCCCAATAATCAATATCGGAAAATTCAAGATGTTCAACAGGAGCTCCTGTAATAATAATGCCGTCGAATTTCATATGCCTGAAATCCTCAAAAGAGCCGTAGAACGAATTGAGATGACTTTTGGGCGTATGAGTTGAAACCCTTGAAACAGTATTCATCAAACTGATGTCAACTTGTAGCGGAGTATTTGAAAGAAGTCTCAATAACTGAGTTTCTGTTACAATTTTTGTTGGCATTAAATTTAATATTGCAATTTTTAAAGGACGAATATCTTGTTTTGTTGCTCTAGTTTCGTCCATTATAAATATGTTCTCCCCGAAAAGAATATCTGCTGCCGGGAGTGCGTTCGGTATTTTTATTGGCATATCACTTCTCCACAATTATATAATAATCCAATTTAAACTGTATTATAGCATCTTTTTTCTGAAAACTCAATAGTTTTAAGAATTTTTTTTAAATTACTTGAAAAATAAAAAAAATAGTGTTAGAATGAATTATCAAAATTTGGAGTTTAAAATATGAAAACAGAAATATTCAAGATGACCGATTCTGATATTGATAATGACGGTCTTAATAAATGCTCATCTTTTTTAGCTAAAGGAAATGTTATTGCATTTCCAACAGAAACAGTTTACGGAATTGGTGCAAATGCCCTCATTGAGGATGCTTGTAAAAAAATTTACGAGCTGAAGGGCCGACCTTCCAATAAAGGATTGATTTGTCATTTGTATGACTCCTCTCAAGGTGAAGAAATAGCATTTATGGATGCAAGAGCTTATAAATTATTTGAAAAATTTTCTCCAGGACCTCTTACTGTTGTTCTTAAGAAAAAAAATATTTTGTGTAGCACTGTAACGGGCGGTCTCGATACCGTCGCATTAAGACTACCTTCAAATAAAATTTTTATAGAGCTTGCAAGAAGATGCAAGTTCCCAATAGCGGGAACATCTGCAAATATTTCTTCGCAACCAAGTCCTAAAGAATGTGAAGGGGTTATAAATACATTTAATGGAATTATTCCTGCAATAATTGATGGAGGAAACACAATAGTTGGTGTTGAGTCAACTATTGTTTCGCTGGTTAATGATAAACCTGAAATTCTCAGGGTTGGTGCAATTTCTCCCCAGGAGATAGGAAAGGTAATTGATTTATGATAATTGTTGGCATATGTGGAAGAAGCGGAAGCGGAAAAAGCACAGTTGTAATGTATATCTCTGAAAAGTATAGTTATATAGATTGTGATAAGGTTTCAAGGGAAGTAACCGTCAAAGGTAGCCCTTGCCTTGATGAGCTTTGCAAAACTTTTGGCAACGATATTCTTAATAGTGATGGATCTCTTAACCGTGGAATGCTGGCTTCCATTGCCTTTTCTTCTTCTGATAAAACAAAAGAGCTTAATCGAATTACTCATAAATACATTACTGCTGATATAGAATCAAAAATAAATCACTTTGAAACAAATGGTGCAAAATTTGTTTTTATTGATGCTCCAACTCTTTTTGAAAGCGGACTAAATAAAAAATGTGATATTATTATTTCTATTATTTCAAAAAAGGAAAATCTGTTAAACAGAATAATTTTAAGAGATAACAAAAATTTTATAGAGGCGAAAAAAAGGTTGTCTGTTCAATATGATGATGATTTTCTAATAAAAAATTCTCACTATTGTATATACAATAATGGAACATTATCTCAGCTAAAAAGTTCTGTATTGAAACTCATAGAAACTTTGGAGGAAAAATATGGGAATTAAAACAAGAATCTTTGGCGTTGTTTTAATATTCTTTGTTATATCTCTAATTCTATCTATTATATTTCAGGAAGACATAAAATTTCTTCTTGAAAACAAGGTTGTTAAAGAGAAATATAACATCAAGTTTGAAGAGGAAGTTGCGCTTGCATCGGAGGAGTTTGGAGTTCCTAAGGATTTGATTTTTGCCATAATCAAAACAGAAAGTGATTTTATTCCGGATGCTGTTTCAAAGGCAGGAGCGAAGGGGCTTATGCAGTTGATGCCGGATACATTTTCTTGGATTTCGCTTCGCCTTGGCGAAAAAGAAGATTTAAGCAATATATACAATGTAAAGTGCAATATAAGATACGGCACATACTATCTTTCATTTTTGATAGAAAGGTTAGAAAACGATGAAGCAATTTATGCTGCATATAATGCAGGATATAATAAGGTTAAATCATGGCTTGCAGATTCAAGATATTCAAGTGATGGGAAAACATTAAGTTATATTCCATATACAGAGACAAAAAACTATGTAAAAAAAGTATCAAAAGCAAGAAGTGAATACAAAAATCTTCTTTCAGATAAATCAAAATAACCTTCAGTTATTTTCTCATAATCACTTTCATCAGTTTTTTATAGGTAACCAACTTTTTCTTAGAAATGAGATATTCTCCAATATTATGAATAATAACCCTTCGATTTGGTAAAAATACTTACAACAAACATCGGAGGGTTAAATTTATGGAACAAAAGAACAAAAAACAGAATGAAGGTAATGGCTCTAATAGAAAATTTGATTTTAAAAAAAGATTTTCTAAATTCAAAACCAAGGAGTTTATGAAAAAATACGGTGCTTCCGTATATATGTCTCTTGCTCTTATGGTTGTTGTTGCAACTGCGGTTGGAGTTTTTTCTCTCAGTTATTCATATGATGATATCGGAGATATCGATGTTGAAATTCCAAATATCAGTATGCCCGATATAAATATTCCTGATTTTTCTCCAAACACATCAAAAGAACCTGAAAAGCCCGTTGATAATAACCAATCTGGAATAATTGATGATATTGTTGAAAAAAAATATCATTATCCATTGAATGGTCAAATGATTAAAGGTTTTTCTGTTGATGCACTTGTTTTTTCTGAAACATTAGGTGATTACAGAGTTCACACAGGAATTGATATCTCCGGAGAGAAGGGTAGTGCTGTTTGCGCCTACGCTGATGGAACGATACTTGATATATACGATGACCCATTGATGGGAAAAACCGTTTCCATTCAACATGATTATGATATGGTTTCGTATTACAGTAATTTAGCTTCGGAATTACCTGCTGATATTGAAAAAGGTAAGGAAGTGAAGTCGGGTGATATCATCGGTGCTGTTGGCTCTACGGCTCTTTGCGAAATAGGCGATGACTCACATATTCATTTTGAAATCAAGGTTGGAAACACATTTATTGATCCAACTCCTGAATTAAATGGAGCAATAAAAAAATAGTTACTCCCGTTATCATAAGCTGGGGATAGTTATATTGTCAGACTCTTTTTCATATATTTTATCGGAATAATTATTCAGGAGAAATATTATGAAAGTAAAAGAGTCTGACATTTTATCTTCAAAAGAAAAATTTATTGTTGATATGGGATTATATCTTATTGAAAATAATTCAACTGTAAGAAAAACAGCAGAGAAATTTGGGATATCTAAATCAACAGTACATAAAAATCTTGTTGTATCTCTGAAGAAAATAGATTATGATTTATATAAAAAATCATGTAGCGTTTTACAAAAAAATAAATCAGAGAGACATTTGAGGGGAGGAATGGCAACCAAATTAAAATACATGAATTATAAAAACACTAAAGAAACTATATAGCATTTTGTGAAAAAATAAATATTTTTATCCGCCATATTTGATATATTGGAGATTGAAATGAAATTTGATTTATGCTCACTTTTTGAAAAATGTCTTTCAATAAAGTACACAGATATAGAAAATGACGGAAGTTTTGCATCATACAGAATAGATAACACAAGGTACATATATTTTCAGCATAGTAATGGGAAAGCAGACTGGAAAAATAATTTTGATTTTCCCTCAAAAGTTTATCACGATAATGATATACCTTGGCGATGTCATAGAGGATTCCTTAAAGTTTGGAAAAGTCTTGAACCATATATAGAAAATCTGTTAGATGAAACAGATGTAAAAAAAATCGTTGTTGTTGGATATAGTCATGGAGCAGCTTTGTGTGCTCTTTGTTATGAATACATATGGTATAGTTATCCAAGTTTAAGAAATTGGTTGTATGGATTTGCCTTTGGAAGCCCAAGAATTTTTTACGGAAAAAGGAATTACGATATACTAAATTCAAGATTTGATAAATTTATAAATATAATCAACGCAGATGATATCGTTACAAAGCTACCACCAAAAATTTTTGGATACACTCACACAGGTAAAATTCTTTATATAGGTGAAGATAAAAAATTTTTTTCAATTAAAGCCCATCGTCCCGAAAGTTACAGATATTCTCTTAGATACTTTAAATGCGTTATTGATATATAGTAATTCAGACTTTTTTTATAAATACCTATTGCAATTTTGAAAAAAAATGATATACTGTTTTATAGATTTAAAAAGGAAGGTTATACATTATGACAGTATATGAAGAATTAAAAGCTCGTGGCTTGATTGCTCAAGTTACTGATGAAGAAGAAATTAAGGAGCTTATCAATACAGGGAAGGCAGTTTTTTATATTGGTTTTGACCCAACCGCAGACAGTCTTCATGTCGGACATTTTATGGCGCTCTGTCTTATGAAACGACTTCAGATGGCAGGTAATAAACCTATTGCTCTTATCGGAGGCGGAACTGCTATGATTGGTGATCCATCTGGCAGAACTGATATGAGAACAATGATGACAAAAGAAACAATTGCTCATAACTGCGAATGCTTTAAAAAACAAATGAGCAAGTTTATAGATTTTTCTGAAGGAAAAGCAATTATGGTTAATAATGCAGATTGGTTGCTTGACCTAAATTATGTTGAAGTTTTAAGAGAAGTTGGTGCATGTTTCAGTGTTAATAGAATGCTTACGGCAGAATGTTATAAGCAAAGAATGGAAAAAGGACTTTCATTCCTTGAATTTAACTATATGATAATGCAGAGCTACGATTTCTATGCTCTTTATCAGAAATACGGTTGCAATATGCAGTTTGGCGGAGATGACCAATGGAGCAATATGCTTGGTGGTACAGAGCTTATTAGAAGAAAGTTGGGAAAAGATGCATATGCAATGACAATAACACTTCTTCTTAATTCTGAAGGAAAGAAAATGGGCAAAACTCAAAGCGGTGCCGTTTGGCTTGACCCAAATAAAACATCTCCATATGATTTCTATCAGTATTGGAGAAATGTTGATGATGCAGATGTTCTTAACTGCATCCGTATGCTTACCTTCCTTCCTATGGAAGAGATTGATGCTATGAGCAGTTGGCAGGGAAGTGAGCTTAATAAAGCAAAAGAGATTCTTGCATACGAATTAACAAAGCTCGTTCACGGAACAGAGGAAGCTGATAAAGCTCAAGCAGCTGCAAAATCTGTTTTTGGTTCTGGTGATTCTGCTAATATGCCTACAGCAAAAATTGAAGATTCGGATTTTGTTGATGGTTATGTTGATATACTTTCTATGCTTGTTCGCAGTGGATTAGTTCCTTCTAAATCAGAAGCAAGAAGAGCTGTTGAACAGGGTGGCGTTACTGTAAACGGTGAAAAAGTTTCAGATATAAAACAAAGATATTCTGAACCCGATTTTGAAGATGGTATTGTTTTAAAACGCGGAAAAAAGAATTTTATTAAGCTCGTAAAATAATTTCAAAATTAACAAAAATATCAAGGGCAGCTATGTTAAATGATATGCACTTTCAAAAGTTCGCCTAACTTTTGGGGTGTATATCAAAATTCATAACTGCCCTTATATTGTTTATATAAAAAATGTTTTCTATTCGATAAGAAATCGAATTGAATATGAGTGTTATTGAATGAAAAAATCGGGAATGAAATCCTCGTTTGATGATTCTTCACCTTGTATAAATGCATTTGTTACGCCACATTCAATTGAAAAATCAATCAAATTATCATATTCTTCCTTGGAAACCCGTTTGTTCAACTCATCATATTGAGAGTCAATAATTGGGGTATATTGGCTCATGATGCTGATGTATATGTTATTTTCATATGTATCATACAAATATTTAATGATTCTTTTTGAATCGTAGATATTTCCTGGAATCAACATATGCCTAACTATAACACCTGAAATCATTAAACCTTCATCATTGAAAACGCAATGTCTTTGTTGTCTTGTCATTTCTTTCAAGCTATTTTTTGCAACATTGGGATAGTCTATAGCGTTTGAATATTTTTTCGCAAGCAACGAAGACATATATTTAAAATCGGGCAAATAAATATCTATCAGTCCATCAAGAGATTTTATCATCTCAACTGTTTCATAACCGGAACAATTCATAATAAAGGGAAGACCTATATTATTTTCTTTTGCTTTTATTATTGCAGGTATAATTTGCGGAATATACATATCGGGAGTAACCAGATTTATATTATGCACTTTTAATTCTTTTAATTGGAAAAAAATATCGCACAATTCATCGCTTGAAATGTTTTTCCCCTGTGCTTTTTCTGAAATTTTTTTATTCTGACAATAAACACAGTGCAACTGGCATCCACCAAAAAATATGTTGCCTGCTCCATTAACACCTGAAATGCATGGTTCTTCCCAATAATGGGGAGCAAATCTGTTAACTGTTATTTTATCATTACATCCACAGTATCCAAGTTCTGTTTTTCTATTTGCGTTGCATCTTCTCGGGCATATAGTACATC
>JAZNIJ010000209.1:0-3561 GCA_045577455.1 Eubacteriales bacterium | reverse complement strand
ATTACAGTTAAAACATAAAATATTTACACCTGAGATGAACGCTTTTTTTAAAGCAATGGCAAACTCAGGATGCATATCTATATTTGGTTCAAAGTGATCAATGTTATTCATTTGAATAACGAAAACTATATAAGCACCATACCCAGATTCCATACATTCTATAAGTTCGTTGATATGCTTAACACCTCTTTGCGTTGGTGCATCTGGAAAATATACCTTTCCGTTTTTTTCAAGTGTAACACCTTTAACCTCTAAAAAAGATTTGTTAATTCCGTGTTCTATCATAAAATCAAATCTAGAGTTTTTATAAGTTACTTCTCTTTTAATTGTAGCGTTTGGAGGAAAAATATTCCCTTTTGTGAGCCATTCGTCCACAACATCGTTAACAACCTGAGAATCCATATTTATGAGAAGGGGTTCTTTCCCTTCTCTGATTTTTAGAACTGAAATAATATCATATTTTGTTTTTCTTAAAATATTGTCAGAGCGAGAAAGAAAAACAGTACATCCACTTGTTAATAATTCCTTACATCTTCCTGTGTTTTTCACATGAGCCGTTTCCCTGATACCGTTTATTTCAACAATGGCAATAAAGCGATTAGGTCTCTCAATAAAAATACCACTTACAATATTTTGGTAAATCATTTATTATTTAACTCCTTCAACTTGTATTTTATTGCTTCAACTGCTTCTTGTGGATTTAACAAATCTTTAACCGCCGATTCCATTGGACAAAAACCAGTATTTGTTCTGTTTTTTATGTTTTCAACCAATATATTATATGTATATTCAACATTGTATTTATCAAAAATGTTAGCTGCCAACTTACTTATAATATTTCCATGAACTTTTTTTATATCTAAAATAATATATAGAAACGCTGCAGCTTTACCAATAACTTTATCAGCAGCACTGTATGAACTGTAATTTTTCTCACTTTGAACAAGCCGCAGCAATGGAGCTACTCCCCTCTCGCTGGATTTAAAAATATCGTTATTGCTAACGAGAACAATTGTATTTTTTCCTTTTTTAAGCTCATTTATTGCTTTTTCTAAATCAGTCATACTATTTTCACCTTACAATTTTAATTTTAAAAGAGCCACCCTTATTATAGGAGTGGCTCATCTTATTATTTATCTGCTAATAATCGAGATAAAATTTTTTTAAACAATGCTGATAATCCAATTTTAACGAAATGAATTATCCAATATACAAAAACATAAATTACAATTGCAAAAAATACATACTGAAGCAATTTTGAATTTGCTTCGGTTTGAGTTTCAACAACCCAAATAACTGTTGCAATTCCATTTAAAATAAAATGTCTAAGTCTTGAAAGCATTGATGGAATTTTTGTAAAATCGAATATGATAAAAGAAAGACCAAAAAACAATCCCCAACAAAAAATAAATGTTGTGTTGCGTGCATTGAGTTTAAATGTTTCCAAAAATGTCTCATTATCAGCCATATTGCTAAAAAGCAAAATAGAAATCATTATGAAAATCATGAAAAAAATTCCGCAACGATGTAAAACAAGTTTTAGGTTTTTCATAATAAAATAATTCTATCCTTCGATTTCAACAACAAATCCCTTAAGAGATGCGGGAAGATCTTCTTCTGTAATAGAGGATGTTATGAAGCATTTAATATTATATTTATCAGTACGATCAGCAAGTTTGAGCATAAATCTTTCAAATTCATCAATTTTGTTATCACACATTTTTAAGGCGCTGTCGATATAGATTTCAGTTATATCATAATTTGAAGCAATTATGCCGCAAATTAAGCCATAAAGCTCCTCTGCATCGTTTATGCCGTAATCTATAATATCAATAAGTCTTACATTCATGTTTACATTGAAAGTTAATTTTTTTCCAAACTCAACACAAACAACATCACCCTTTGATACTTTTGAAGCAACATTAACCTTATCAATAAACATTTTTGTTTTTCCGGAACCTTTTAAACCGATTACAAGTTCAATCACGATAAATTCTCCTTATATCTTTATAAATATTTATTTTGAAAGTTTTGCAAGCAACTCGCTTTTCATATCTTCATACCCAGGTTTTCCCAAAAGGGCAAACATATTCTTTTTATAGCTTTCAACACCGGGCTGATTGAAAGGATTAACTTTAAGCATATATCCTGAAACAGCGCAAGCAATACAGAAGAAGTAAATAAGCTCACCAAGAGTTCTTTCATCACGTTTGCCATATTCAAGAATGAGATTAGGAGCACCACCATCTGTATGGGCAAGCATTGTTCCTAAAAATGCTTTTTCATTAACATTATGAAGAGTTTCTCCAGCTATATAATTTAAACCGTCAAAATCCGCTTCATTAAATGGTACTTTTACATCGACATTAGATTCTGATTGTTTTAAAACAGTTTCAAACAACTTGCGTTGACCATCTTGGATATACTGACCAAGAGAATGAAGATCAGTTGAAAAAATTACAGATGCAGGGAAAATTCCTTTTCCGTCTTTTCCTTCGCTTTCGCCATAAAGCTGTTTCCACCATTCGGTAAACATTCTGAGGGCTGGCTCATAGCTGCAAAGAAGTTCAACATCTTTACCTTTCCCAAGAAGAATATTTCTTATAACAGCATATTTGGTTGCTTCATTGATATAATTTGCATCATATTCTTTCTTAAAAGAAAGTGCACCTTCCATAAGCGCATCAATATCAGCACCGCAAACAGCTATCGGGAGAAGACCTACAGGTGTGAGAACAGAAAAACGACCGCCAACATCATCAGGCACAACAAAGGTTTCGTAACCCTCTTTGTCTGCAAGACCTTTAAGAGCGCCTCTTGCTTTATCTGTTGTAACAAAAACTCTTTCTTTAATTTCAGCGTCTGAATATTTCTTCGATAATACATCTCTGATAATTCTGAAAGCTATAGCACTTTCTGTTGTTGTTCCTGATTTGGAAATAACATTAACGGAGATATCTTTCCCTTCACAAATACTGAGAACATCATTTAAATCATCACCACTAAAAGAATTTCCTATAAAATAAATTTCAGGTGAGTCTTTAGTAAGTTGATTATAGTATGGAGACTTCAAAAACTCAATTGCTGCTCTTGCTCCAAGGTAGGAGCCGCCTATACCAATAACAATAAGTGCCTCGCTTTGTTTGCGAATTTTTTCTGCTGCTTTTTTTATAGCGGCAAATTCTTCACGATCATAATTTTCAGGAAGATCAACCCATCCAAGAAAATCATTTCCTGCACCATTTTTCTTTTTAATTGTTTCTGTAATTTCAGGAATTGCTTTCCATGCTGACGCATATTCTTCGTCTGTAATAAAGCCCTTAAGATATTCGTCAATTACTCTAATGCTCATAAACATCCACCATCTTTCTTAATGTTATTCTTATTATAAATCATAAAATCAATTTTGTCAATCACTATTTACAAAATACCGAATAAAATCCCACTCCAAATTTTATTTATCATAACCTTTAAGCTAACTTTCTCAATACTTTCAACAGAAACTAGTGGAATTTCACATATTTTTTGATCCTTAATACTGTAAATAACTTTTCCGACAAC
>JAZNIJ010000208.1:0-14305 GCA_045577455.1 Eubacteriales bacterium | reverse complement strand
TGCTTGGGATTAAATAATAAACTTACTTTTATACAGTGATTTTATTAGTTTTAACTAGGAATAATGTATTTTATTTATAATTTTTCAAATATTTTTTTGTGTTTTTCAAAATTATACTTGACTTAGCAGGAAAAATTGTGTATAATAACTCTGTTGACTAATTTTAAGATAATTTGGCATAAAAAGTTGTCAACAGGAGTCGTTTTCCTTAATAACGAAGCAACAAAATATACCTGGAGGTTTAATGTAACTATGAATTGGTTTAAAGCGGTTACAGTATCAAAATTTACTCTTTTGATACTCTGTACAGTTTTACTTTTCGCTATTGCTCTTTTAGGCACACCCGATTTCTTATTCAACACACCAAGTGTGTTTGAAGAAGATGCTATTACATTGGGGCTTGATTTAAATGGTGGTTCAATTATCACTTATGAAGCTGTTCCTCAGGATGGCGCTGAAATAACTTCAGACGGTATGTCTGATGTTGAAGAAGTTATGCGTAAGCGTCTTGATAACTTAGGATATACAGAAGCTCTCGTTTATGTTCTTGGTGATAACTGTATTCGTATAGAAATTCCCGGAATTGCTAACCCAACTGAAGCTGCTAAGACAATCGGTTCAACAGCAAAGCTTTCTTTCACAGATAATGACGGTAAAGAATTTATGGACGGTAAAGTTGTAAATTCTGCATCTGCTCAGTACGGTGATACAGACGGCGATGGAACAGCTGAGTTTTTTGTTTCCTTGGAATTCAACGCTGAAGGTGCAACAAAGTTTGCTGAAGCAACAAAAAAAGCTGCTTCCCTTTCATCATCAAATGCTAATTACATCATAATAACTCTTGACGGTGCTCAGATTTCTAAAGCATCAGTTAAAGAAGAAATCAAAGGCGGAAGCGCAATTATTTCCGGTGATTTTGATCAACAAGAAGTTGAAGAACTTGCCGCACTTATAAATGGTGGTTCACTCCCATATAACCTTTTGTGCGATGGTGAGCATGGCTCTCTCAGCTCTGTTGCTGCTTCTTTGGGTGAACGCTCACTTGAAACCAGCTTAGTTGCAGGTGCTATCGGTATTGCTCTGGTTATTATCTTTATGATTATAATGTATAGATTCCCAGGCGTTATCTCTGCTCTCTGTCTCTTAGCTTATACAGCTATTATGGCAATTCTTCTTATTGTAACAAAAGCAAACCTCACCCTTCCCGGTATTGCAGGTATTATCCTTGGTATTGGTATGGCTGTTGACTCCAATGTTGTTGTATTTGAAAGAATCAAAGAAGAACTTAGAGCAGGAAAAACAACCGCTGCTGCTGTTAAAGCAGGGTTCTCCAATGCGCTCTCTGCTGTTATTGACTCTAACATTACAACGCTTATTGCAGCAGGTGTTCTTTGGTATCTCGGGTCCGGCTCAATTCAGGGATTTGCAGTTACACTCTTTATGAGCGTTTGCGTTTCCTTGGTAACTTCCATATTCGTAACAAAAACATATCTTAAAATTGCAATTGATTTAGGTATTACCAAAATAACCGCATATGGTGTTAAAGAAAGAACCCTTTCAGAAACATCTAACGAAAAAGCTAAAATGTAAGGAGGCGTGTTTAAATGAAGAATTATAACTTTATGTCAAAAAGAAAAACCGCTTTCATCATTGCAGCAGTAGTTTTGGTTTTAGGTGTTGCATCTATACTTATCAGAGGATTTAACCTTGATATAGATTTTGCAGGTGGCTCTGAACTTACACTTGACATCAAAACCAATGTAAATGAAACTGAAATTTCTGCTATAAAAGATATCGTTAAAAAAGCTATCGATGAAGAACCTTCATCAGTTGCAAAATCCGGCTCAAATGATAAACAAGTCATTATCAAAACAAAAGAGCTTTCCAACGAACAAATTGATGCTATTTTTGCTGGTTTAAAAGAAAAATACACAGCAGTTACCGCCGAAGAATTTGATTCTGTTCAGAATGTTGGCGCAACTGTTAGCGGAGACACACAGAAAACTGCTATTGTTTCCTCTTTAGCTGCTGTATTATTGATTCTTGTTTATATCACAATCAGATTCCATTTTACATCTGGTCTTGCATCCATAGTTTGTCTTGCATTTAATATCTTTACAATGCTTGCTTTCTACTCACTTCTTCAGATTCCTGTAAACTCAAATCTTATTGCAGCTTGCCTTACAATTCTCGGTTATTCTATCAACGCAACTATCGTTATTTTTGATAGAATTAGAGAAAACACAAAGAAATTAAACGCTGATTTCTCTGAAAGTGCAAACGCAGCTATTCATCAGACTTTAGGTCGTTCTATCAACACAACAGTTACAACCCTGCTTACAATTGGTATGGTTTACATTCTCGGTGTTGACTCCATTAAAAACTTTGCTTTACCAATTATAATTGGTATCGTTGCAGGTGTATTTTCTTCTATTTTCCTCGGCGGTCCACTTTGGGATATATTCAACAAAGTTTTTGCAAGCAAAAAGAACGATAAAGCAAAAAAATTAAACACCACAAAGGCGAAAAAAGCATAAGTGCTTTTATCAGCGGTAGCGGCATTTATTGTCTTTGCTACCGCTTTTTCTAAATAAATTTTTGATTTTATTAACGAAAGGATTTAATATTATGGTACTCATTACAGGTATTGCAGGATACATAGGATCTCACACAGCATTTGCTCTTGCGGAAGCAGGATATGATTTTGTTGGAATGGATAATTTTGTTAACAGCAGAAAAGAAAACATTCAAACCTTGAAAGAACTTACAGGCAAGGATTTTAAATTCTATGAAGCTGATATGCTTGACGAAGAAATGATGGAGAAAATTTTCGCTGAAAACGATATAGACTCCGTTATTCATTTTGCAGGCTTAAAAGCAGTTGGTGAATCTGTTGAAAAACCCGTTTTATATTATCACAACAATATAACAGGAACGCTTATTCTCCTTGAAAAAATGAAAAAATACGGATGTAAGAAAATAGTTTTCTCATCTTCTGCAACTGTATACGGAAACCCTGAAATTGTTCCTGTAAATGAAGATATGCCAACATCAACAACAAATCCTTACGGTTCAACAAAACTTATGATTGAAAACATTTTAAGAGATGTTTGCGTTGCTGATAAAGAATTCTGCGCTGTTCTTCTTCGTTACTTTAACCCCATTGGTGCACATAAATGCAAAAAAATCGGCGAAAATCCAAATGGTATCCCTAATAACCTTATGCCTCGCCTTTGTCAAGCAGCGTTGGGAATAACTGAATCCTTAACAGTATTTGGAACCGACTACCCAACTCCTGACGGAACAGGCGTAAGAGATTATATCCATGTTTGCGACCTTGCAGACGGACATACAGCAGCTTTGAAAAAAGCTATGAAATCCACAGGTGCTCTTACATATAACTTGGGTACAGGTAACGGATATAGCGTATTTGACCTTATCAACACATTCTCAAGAGTTAATAATGTTGAAATTCCTTATAAGATTTGTCCACGCCGTCCCGGTGATGTACCTTCTGTTTATGCCTGCCCTGATAAAGCATATAATGAATTGGGCTGGAAAGCAAAATTTGACCTTGAAGATATGTGCCGTGATAGCTGGGAATTTATCAAAGAAGCAACAAAATAATGAGATATAAATTTATTATTTTATTATCAATATTTTTGTCTTTGTTTTTAGCTGCTTCATGCCAAGCAGAAAATGTTGAAAATTCATTGGTTTCTTCTGAACTCTCGGAGAGTTTTAGCTCCGAGAGTTCAGATAATATAAATTCATCATACAATTCAGAATTATACTCTGATGAACGCAATGAAAACAGCACTATAGACGAGAGTATTAACAATATTTCTTTTGAAAACGCAGATTCAAGCATTGAAGATGTTTCTTCTGAAATAGGCAATTCAAGCATTGAGGATGTTTCTTCTGAAATTTTAAATTCAAGCAATGATGTTGATTTCTCAAAAGATGAAAATTTGAGCATTGATATTGAAACTTCAAATAGTTCATCCGTTGATAATCAATGCTCCGACGATGTTTTTTTCAATGAGCCAAATGGTACAATTTACACATCTTCAAATGGCAATGAATTTGAAACAAACTGCACTGATGAAGAAATTCTAAAAATTATGTCCGAAATTGCTGATATTGCATCTCAATATAACAAAGTTACAATATACTATACCGATATTGAGCAAAGAAATTATTTTGCATACGGTGCAGATATAACTCATAATACAGCAAGTACAATAAAAGCTCCATACGCAATGTTTTTACTAAAAAACAATGTTGACCTTGAAGAAAAACTGACAATGGAAAAACGCCATATATTTACAGGAAGCGGTGTATTAAAAAACAAACCAGTTGGATCTCAATTTACCGTGAAAGAGCTTATAAAATATATGATAACAAGAAGTGATAATACTGCATATGCTATGCTTCTTGAAAGATTTAGCACAAAAGGTTTTTCTGAATATGCGTCAACTCTTGGTGTTGATTTTAAAATACCATCTGGTGGATATACAACTTGTAAAATAAGGGAAATGGCGTCCTTTATGCTTGACATATATAATCAAAAAGATTCAGCTCTTGGCTCTATGCTTATTGAATATATGAAAAGCTGTTCATATTCGTTACAAATTCCTAAAGCTGTAAAGCATTCCGTTGCTCATAAATTCGGCTTCATATATGAGGGAAAAGCGTTTCACGATATGGGAATTGTTTTTGCTCCTTCCCCTTACATTGAGTTGATTTTCACCAAAATAGATGGAACTGTTTATGATACAGAAGCATTTATAAAAATTGGAGCTTTGATTGAAAAATTAAATCAAGAACTTTCTAACAGTTATTAGTATCTCGTTACTGTATAATATTAAGACTAATAATATGTATTAGCAAATTATTTCCTTAAATGTTTTTTTTAAAATTAAGATGTAATTCATTGCTTTTTAAAACTATAAATTTGGTTAGGTATTTAAATTGAAAGATATAAACAAAATCAGAAACTTTTCTATAATTGCACATATTGACCACGGTAAATCTACCTTGGCAGACCGACTTCTTGAAAAAACCAATTCTATACCTCAAAGAGAAATGGACGACCGTATTCTTGATAATATGGAATTAGAGAGAGAACGCGGAATTACGATTAAGGCAAGAGCAGTTTGCTTCGACTATAAAGCATCTGACGGTGAAACATACACCTTTAACCTTATTGACACTCCTGGTCATGTTGACTTTAATTACGAAGTAAGCCGTTCACTTAAAGCGTGTGAAGGTGCGCTTTTGGTTGTTGATGCAACACAGGGTATACAAGCACAGAGTCTTGCCAATGCTTATCTTGCCATTGAGGAAGATTTGGAAATTGTTCCTGTTATTAACAAAATAGACCTTGCAAGCGCAGACCCTGAAAGAACAAAAGCAGAAATTGAGGATATTGTTGGCATCCCTGCTGATTATGCACCTCTTATTTCTGCAAAATG
This sequence comes from Eubacteriales bacterium, assembly GCA_045577455.1. Lineage (GTDB taxonomy): Bacteria > Bacillota > Clostridia > Oscillospirales > CAG-382 > SIG653. Next base: position 8,828 of record JAZNIJ010000208.1, on the reverse strand, counting down.
CGGAATCAATATTGAAGATGTTCTTGAAGCTGTTGTAAAATATATCCCAGCTCCAAAAGGTGATTCTTCAGCTCCATTGAAAGCATTGATTTTTGACTCTTATTTTGATGCTTATAAAGGTGTTATCGTTTATATTCGTGTTGTAGATGGTACTCTCAAAGTTGGAGATAAGGTTAAACTTATGCATACAGGGAAAGAGTTTGAAACAGTTGAAGTTGGAACTTTAACAGCTTTAGGTTTCAACAATAGCGGAACTCTCTCCGCAGGCGAAGTTGGATATTTCACAGCAAGCATTAAAAATATTGCTGATACAGAAGTTGGTGATACTGTTACATTCTGTGAAAATGGTATAACAGAGCCACTTGCAGGATTCAGAAAAGCATTACCTATGGTTTTCAGCGGTATTTACCCTGCTGACGGATCAAGGTATGGCGACCTTAAAGATGCTCTTGATAAATTGCGTCTTAACGATTCTGCATTTATTTTTGAACCAGAAACTTCTCTGGCGTTGGGGTTTGGTTTCCGTTGCGGTTTCCTTGGACTTCTTCATATGGAAGTTATCCAGGAGCGTCTTGAAAGAGAATTCAACCTTGACCTTATAACAACTGCCCCAAGCGTTATATATGAAATCACATTGAAAAATGGCAATGTTGTTTATATAGACAACCCTTCAAACTATCCAGGGCCAGACGAAATTGAAGTTGCCGCTGAACCAATTGTAAAAGCAACTATTATTACCCCTTCAACATTTGTTGGTAATATTATGGAGCTTTGTCAAAACAGGCGCGGTACTTTCGTTGATATGAAGTATGTAACTTCAGACAGAGCCGAGCTTCATTATGAAATGCCTTTAAATGAAATTATATACGATTTCTTTGATACATTGAAATCCAAAACAAAGGGATATGCTTCTCTTGACTATGAACCAATGGGTTATAAACCGTCTAAGCTGGTTAAATTGGACTTCTTGCTTAACGGTGAGGGCGTTGACTCGCTTTCTCTTATTGTGCACACAGATAAAGCATATCCAAGAGCAAGAAAGATTTGTGAAAAGCTGAAGGATAACATAGACAGACAGCTCTTTGAAGTTCCTGTTCAAGCCGCAATTGGTGGTAAGATTATTGCAAGAGAAACAGTTAAAGCAATGCGTAAAGACGTTCTTGCTAAATGTTATGGCGGTGATATTACTCGTAAAAAGAAGTTGCTTGAAAAGCAAAAAGAAGGTAAAAAGAAAATGCGTTCTTTGGGTAGCGTTGAAGTTTCCAAAGAGGCATTTATGGCTGTTCTTAAGTTGGACGATGATTAAAAATATCGTTTTGCAAAATAACTTGAATAATGATGCTTCAAAGAACGGTTATTATTTAAATGATTCTTCAAAGAATAATAAATGCTTTGATGACGATCTTTCGATATACATTCACATACCGTTTTGTGTTTCAAAATGTGCATACTGTGCATTTTATTCTGAAGGATTTGATGGAAGAATTGCAGACAGATATGTTGAAGCAGTAATCAAAACAGTTGCATTTTTTTCAAAGAAAACAGAAAAAAAGGTTAAAACCATATATTTTGGCGGTGGCACACCGACGGTTTTGGGAAGTGATAGACTTTGCTTGATTTTAAAGGCGGTTAAGGATAACTTTAAGTTATCTGAAAATTGTGAAATCACTTTTGAAGCAAACCCAAAAACAATTTCCAAAACAGATAGCAAAAAACTACTGAATTTTGGTTTTAACCGAGTTTCTTTGGGCTTTCAGACATCAAACAATGATTGTTTAAAAACTCTTGGAAGAATTCATACATTTAAAGAAGCAGTTTCTTGTTATAAAATGCTGGAAAGCGTTGGTTTTAGCAATATTTCTGTTGATTTGATGTATGCTTTGCCCGATTATTCAATGGAAAATACGGTTAATGACCTTAACAATATTTTGAAACTTAATCCAAAGCATATTTCAACTTATGCTTTAAGTATAGAAGAAGGAACTCCCCTATTTGATATGAAAGAAAAATATCGTTTTCCTGATGATGATGAACAGCTTTCTGTTTATCTTGAAATCTGCAATATTTTGAAAGAAAACGGCTATGAACATTATGAAGTTTCAAACTTTTGCAAAAAGGGGTTTGAGTCTGATCATAATTTTGGGTATTGGGCAAGAAGAGAGTATATTGGAATAGGTTCGGGAGCGCATAGTTTTTTTAATAATGAAAGATTTTATGTTCCTGATAACCGACTTTTATTTATTGAAGCAACTGAAAAAGGGGATTTTTTATCCGCCTCGGGGCTTGATAATTCTACAAGCATTGATGAAAACGATGCTTTTGAAGAAAACATTATGCTTTCGCTCAGAACTTGCAAGGGTATAAAGCTTCCTTCCCTCTCGAAGAAAATGGAAAGATTGGTTAAGTCTGGATTTGCAAACTATGATAAAGGCATTTTTTCTCTTACAGATAAGGGATTTTTCGTTTCAAACACTATAATTTACCAAGTATTGGGGGAACTTTCAAATGATAGGTAATGATTATAAAGAAGATGATATTCCAATGATTTGCGCCAACTGTATACACTCAACAGAGCTTGCAAGTATGGAATATTTTATTTGCGATAAAAAGGGTGTTGTTGAGCCAACAGATAGTTGTAAGAAGTATAAATTTGATATTTTCAAATATAAACCCCATAAATCGTAATATTTTCTTTCTTAAAATATCTATTATCATAAAAGGATACTTTTACTGTTTTTGTAAAAGTATCCTTTTATTTGTTTATAGTTGGCTAAATCAAAATATAAATGTAATCATATTTTGTGTTTCGGTATCATATAAACTACACAACGAGTTCAAATAAAAATTATTTCAAACCGTCGGTTTTTCCGACTGCACAGTGTGTGCAACTCAAAGACTTCTTTTGAAGTCTTTTTATATTTTAAAGGGGAAAAGTGAAATGTGTATCAACATTCCACTTTTCCTTTTTATATCAATTTATGAAACTTTATTTGGGTAAATATTATATGATTTGAGAAAATGACCTTTTATACGCAGATAGTCTGCAGAGGTTATAACACCGTCTTGATAAACATCTGCTGCAACCAACCAATCACCTTCTAAAGAACTGTATCCAAGGAAGTTATTTTTAATTCTGAGGTAATCTGTTGCATCAATTACACCGTTGCCGTCTAAATCGCCAAGTATTATTATTTTATATGTTTTTTCAAAGTATGTAAATTCGTTACCTGTACCAATAAATTTATCGGTATTTACGGTAAGGGTTTCGGAGTTTTCAAAAAGCTCTTTTGCTTTTTCAAGAGTCAAGTTATCCCACATACCGTAAACAACTCTATTAACTACAGAAACGCCGTTTCCTGCTTTTGGTGTTAACTCTGTGCTTTCAAATATTGCAACAAAGTTATGGGCTTCATATACGTTAAAGGTATAAACGCTTTCAAGAGATACTAAAGCATTATTTTCATACCAACCAACAAAGTTACATCCTGAAACGGGCTTTGCTTCAATAGTTGCAAGTGAGCCATATTTATATGTACCACTTCCTGCAACAGTTCCGTATTCATCATTTGAACTTGTTGCATTTACTTTAAACATGGTATTTCTTGAAATATCGCTATCTGGGTTTGAAACTGTACCGTTTGATTTTATCAATGTATATGTTACAGTTGAGCCAGAAGGCGCACCGCTTGATATTTCTCTTTCAGTATACATTGGAATGGTTCCAACAAGGAATTCTTCTGACGAAAATGCTTCATCTTTAAACTCAACAACCCTTGTTATACCAACAGACGAATTATACTCTTTTACAATATAGTCAACAACTGTATCGGAATCATTACTGATATTTATGGTATATTCTGCATCAATTGGGAAAACAGCGTAGAATTGTTCGTTATCGATACCGTAATTATATCCGCTTCCTATATCTTCTAAAATATCATTATTATATGAAACAACCAATGAACCATCTTTTGCATATGCATTAACATCTGCTTCACCATTTATATAAACAATTCTATATGCATTGCTATTCAAAGTCGTTTGAACATCTGAATTATAATATGTATCAACGGACTGTAACCAAGCGAAACAAAGCTCAGGAAAATGTGCTTCACCAAGGCATGTTGCATTCATTACTGCTGTTGTGAAATAATTTGGGTGGCTGATTATTAAAGCAAGCATCAAATCGGCAAGTGCAACTCCTGCGGATTCGATTGTTGCCTCGTCATAATCTGTAATTCCTGCATCTGCAATAGCGGTTTTAAGCCATCCCGAAACGATAATCAATGCGTCTTCTTCGCTGCCAAATGGGTTCATACCAACATGCCACAAATATGAAAGAACAAGACTTCCCCAATTATTCTGTGCCTGAGATATCAATGACTGCATCATAATTTGCTGTTGTTCGCCAGAACATCCAAAAACAACAGAACATACTTCTCTTATTTCATCTTCATAGCTTGCAACATAATTATCTCTTGTAACTATAAATTCATCAGCAAGAATAGAAACATAGTTGGAAAGGAACATACTTTGGGAATAATTGTTTTTAGTGTCATCGACAACAAAGCCAATTGGGTCTCCGCCTGGCAACCAGTTATTAAGGCCTAATTTTTTCATTTGAAAATTATCAACGCCATATGTTGTTTTTCCATCAAAACTGAAGTAGAATTCAAGCATTTTTTCTTTAAGTGCCTGGTATTCTTCAGGATGTGATTCTGCCGTTGGAACAAGGACATCTATACCATATCTGCTGAAACCAAGGGAAAATGGGGCAACATAAGGAACTGGGTCATTGGGGTTAATAATATTAAAGATATTATCGTATCGTGAGGTACCTTCAAGATTTTCCGTATATGCGCCTGCAGGTGATTCAAAACTGTATGTATAAACATCGGAAAGTTCATATGATATATCAGTGGAAAGAACATATCCGTCATCTAAAGCACCACCAATGAGGTTAACAACGGCTGCACCTCTGCTATAACCTGTAAACAAGAATTTCACTTTTCCTGTAATGTTCTGATTTTCAATATAAGATTTAAGGAAGTCAAAAGTAATATCCTTTGCTTCTGCGAATCCCTGGTGCTGACCTGTCGCTCCAATTGTAAAATTGCTTGCCCATTCTCTTTCATAACCACCGCCACGAACAGCAACCGCAACAAGAGTATAGTTTTCACCGTTTACATTTATTGGTTTATTTCCGGCTATTACGCCAACAGAATCGTTAGTAGGTTTAAGAGAATACCAATCGTTAGACTCAATATTCTGCTCAGGCACACCTATTTTCACAAGAAATTCTCTTGCATTTGAATCTCCGTTAGGATAATCTGTATATCCTGAATTGAACGATGCAAAAGAAAAGCTCATTGCCATAGTCGAAAGATGCTGGTTATAAATATACGAACTATTTGCAAAATAATCGTCTGTATAATAACAAGTTGCAGTTGATTCTGAATCGGATTGATATGTAAACTTTATTTTTTGAAGCAGGTTTACTTTTACAGTTTCTCCGTCAAGAACACCGCTATCAGCTAAAGAAGCTATGGGCGTTGCAGTTAAAATCAAAAATGCGAGTAGTAATGAAATGAATTTTTTCATACAAAATGCTTTCAGTATAGTTTTTAATTCAAAAATGCTATACTTCCCTTTCTGTTTTATAATCTTACATATGTATTTTATCACATTTTAACATTAAAATCAATAGAAAGTTTAGTTTTATAAAAAAATAGTTGTATTCATCCCTTGACAAAAAATGCTTATGATGTTAAAATAGTATATGTTTAAGTATTTAATTTGGTTAATACAAATTTACTATTTTAAAGGTGGTTAGATGAACCCCAAAAGAGTATTGCAAGTGACCTCGGTACTGAATCGAGGTGGTATTGAAACATTTTTAGTTAATGTTTTAAGAAAATTAAACAGAAACGAAATTGTTTTTGATTTTCTTGTTACAAGCGAGGATATTGGTATTTTTGAAGATGAAATTTACGCTTTGGGTGGCAGAATATATAAGATTCCATCATTAAAAAAAGTGGGTATTCGTAAATTCAAGAGAAACCTTGACTCATTTTTTTCAAAACACAACGAATACCAAATTGTTCACAGCCACATAAATGCTTGGAGTTATTTTGTTTTAAAAAGTGCCAAAAAGCATAATATTCCAACGAGAATTGCTCATTCCCATACATCCGACACTGCAAGAGGATTTTGGGGAGATAGATTTGTTTCATATTGCAAAAGACGAATTTATAATTTTTCGACAGATTTATTTGCCTGTAGCGAAGAAGCGGCAGAATTTCTTTTTGGAGATAATGCAGATAAAACCATTATCCTAACAAATGGCATTGATACCGAAAAATTTTGTTTTTCACCTCAAGCAAGAGAAAAAACTCGCCTTGAACTCGGAATAAGCAATGAATTTGTAATAATCACTATTGGAAGGTTTTCCAAAGAAAAAAATCATGCGTTTTTTCTTGATGTATTAGCAGAAATTAAAAAGAAATGTCCATCAGTTATATGGATTTGCATTGGCGAAGGCAAAATGTTGGATTTAGTTAAGAAAAAAGCAGAGCTTGTTGGTGTTTCCGATAATGTTATTTTCTTAAATTCACGAGATAATATTGCTGATTATCTTTCAGCAAGTGATGTCTATGTTGGTACTTCCCTCTTTGAAGGTTTTGGTATTTCTGCAGTTGAGGCCCAATGCAATGGCTTACCGTGTGTTTTATCAGATGGATTTCCAAAAAGTTGTAAATTGAATTCAAACTGCGTTTTTATTTCTCTCAAAGCTTCAAAAAGTATTTGGGGTAACGAAGTATTAAGCTCATCTCGGTTATGCGAAAGTTCACCGGATATATCAAATTGTTATGATAAATTTAGCGTAAACCGCACTGCTAAATATTTATACAACTACTATTTAGAGCATTAAAACAAGAATCTCGTTTTAAAGAGGATTTTTTATGTTTGTTTATGTTAGTATGATGATATGGACTGCTTTATGTGGTCTTATCGGAAAAGGGTCAGAGGCAATATATATCGAAGACGGAAAAACTGTTAAAAAGGCAAATTATCTTTTCGTTTTGCTTACAATGGGATATATTATTCTTTTCATGGGAACATTGGTAGGATTTGCAGATTTATCCCTATATGAAATTATGTATAATCATCTTCCCACAGAGCCATCAGAAATTTCCAAATATATGGATACAGTAAAAAAATACCCTCTATTTTACTACCTTCAGGTTTTATTTAAGTGTTATGTATCCGATAATTTTAGCGCTTGGCTTACTGTAATTGTTTCATTTGACTGCCTTGTTATTGGATATGTTTTCAGAAAATATTCTTCCGATTTCTTCCTTTCCATTTTCATTTTTATAGCGTCGGGTAAATTTTTCTGGATGGGAAATGGAGTTAAACAGTTTTGGGCTAATTGCATTATTCTCCTATTCTGCGGTGCACTTTTTAAAAAGAAATTTTGGATTTATGCTTTTGCTGTAATACTCGCGTCATATTTTCACACTTCCGCTCTTGTTGCTCTTCCGGTTTATTTCTTCGTTCATGGAAAGCCATGGAACAAAAAAATGATGTTAATTTTAGCTGGAACTTTGTTATCTGTAACATTTTTATCCACATTTACGGATTTTCTTAATATAATTCTTGAGTCATCAGATTATGATGCGGATGTTCTTTTGAGTGATTCAGGGTCAAACATCTTACATGTTTTCATTGCAGCAGTTCCCTCTGTAATTGCCTTAATTGGAAAAAAAAGAATAGAAAATATAGCCCCGTCATACATCAATGTTTGCATTAACATGTCAATTGTCACCACTTGTTTTTACTTTATTTCTGCTTTTACAGCAGGAATACAAATGGGAAGAATTCCTATTTATTTTGAATTATACGGCTTTATTGCATTACCTTGGTTGCTCAAAAATTCATTTAACGAGGAAACTGCAAAAACAGTAAGATTGATATGCATTATATTATATCTTATTGTGTACTTTTTAATTTTCTTCAGAAGACCTTATTATAGCTACTTTTTAGGAATATTTGTAACACCGTAGTTTTCTTTTATATACACATTTACATGTTTTTTATAATATATATTTAGGCTTTAATATTTTAATATTTCAGAGGTAAAGATGAAAATATCGGTTATAGTTCCTGTGTACAAAGTTGAAGAGTATATTTACCAATGTATCGATAGTATTTTAAATCAGACTTTTGATAATTTTGAGCTTATTTTAGTCGATGACGGTTCTCCTGACAAATGTGGTATCATTTGCGACGAATACGCTAAAAAAGATAAAAGAATTGTTGTTATTCACAAAGAAAACGGCGGTCTTTCATCGGCAAGAAATGCAGGTATTGATATAGCAAAAGGTGAATATATTGCATTTGTTGATAGCGATGATTGGATTGCTCCCGAATATTTAGATTTTTTATATAAGTCATTGATTCAATCACATAGTGAAATTTCCGCTTGCGATATTATAACAACAAGTGACTCTAAAACTGTTCCTTTATCTTCTCCATTTCAATATAATACTTTTTCTCCGGAAAAAGCACTTGAAACTCTTATTTCCGGAAAAGTTTTTCGAGCAGTAGCATGGAATAAATTGTATAAAAAAGATTTATTAATCGGTGAATCTTTTAAAGTTGGTAAATACCACGAAGATGAGTTTTTTACATATAGAATAATTCACAAATGCAATCAATTATCATATGTTGATGCTCCACTTTATTTTTATCGTCAAAGAAGTCAAAGTATAATGCATACAACATCTATTAAACATCTTGACTCTCTTGAAGCATTTATTGAAAGA
>JAZNIJ010000207.1:0-56791 GCA_045577455.1 Eubacteriales bacterium | reverse complement strand
ATTTTTTATTTAACGCTTACCGTTATGGTAAGTAATCAATAATCAACAAAGAGAAAGATAATCGTCTCTGAGATGTAAGAAAAAAGAAAATCGTCCTTGTTCCCTTGACATGTAATGAAAAAAAAGCAGGCGCGGTGTATGTACCGTACCTGCTTTTTGCTTCTTATATCATATTCATATCAGTTGAAAACTGAATCTTTGGAGAGGTATTAAAACAAACAAATTAAGAAATTTTATTTCAAATGGGAAATAAATCTTTGGTGAGATATTTTAAAAAACGAATTAAGCAATTTTAACTTTCTTGAAAAGTTTGGGTTGGTGGAAGTTTGGGGTGTCTCCTAAAAGCGGTCTCCAAGTTCCATAATGTGGAATATCAGTTCCGCTTCCGCATTTTGTGAAGTTACATCTGATTTCGTCTCCAATTCCTTTAGGTGCAGAGCCGTAAAGGTCTTCTATCAACTTAAGAGGAACATGGGCGGTTACTGTCCAATATGTATCTCCCTTTTCACTTTTAACTGTAATTCTTTCGTTTGTGCGGTGTTCAAATGACCTGCCTCTGAAATTCGCGAGATAAACCCCAGCAGAATTCATTTCTAAGTTTATATAATCTTTTCCACCATATGTGGACGATTGGGGGCGATAGTCGCAGAAAAACTCCAGACAGCTATCTTTATATACCGTTCCGCCGTTTTCAAATATTGTTGTTTGAGGGTTTGACTCCTCGCAATACATATGGATATAAAAACCATCATCCTTTTTAAAGATGACCTGACCATACGCATATGGGGTATATTCGTCACCCCAAGGATAACGGGAAATTTCAGCTTTTGGAGCTTTTGAGAAATCCACCTCATCCTCTGTGTAGTAAACATAGAATTGACTGTTGTTAACAGGTGCGTTTGAAGTTTCGCTTTCTGATGCACCGCTTTCGTCGTTGGTTGAAGTTTCGCTTGTTTCTTCATTGCTGTTGGGGGTTTCGCTATTATTTTCATCTATAGAGGAAGCATCCTCTGTTGAACTTTGCAAAGATAAGCTCTCCGAGGATTCTGCCTCTCTTCCGCAAGCTGTTAATATGATAATGGAACAAATAACTAAAGATAGATACCTGACAATATTTTTCATAACACACTCCTGAAATTTCTGTATGCGGTTACGCTTGAATATTAAATTAAAGCCAAAGGGTTTTGATTGTTTTTTTACCCTTTGGCTCTTGAACGAAAATATAAATCTTTAAAACCGTTTTTAATTCTGCAAATTTATGTTTAATTGTAAGATGCGTTTTTACGCTTTTTGCTTCTTATAACCAAGAAAACACCTATTACAACAGCAACAACAACACAAACTACAATTATAACTGTTGAATCAAAACCGCTTACCTTTATATCTTCCCAAAGTGTGTTCATAAGTTCTTTTGTTTCGTCCGGAAGGTCGTGGAAATACTCTGTTTTAACACCAACTTCTCCGTAAAGATACTCTTGAGCATTGGGATGGATGGATGCGAGATATTCGGTGTAATCTGCGTCGTCAAGAACTGCTTTGTTTGGAGAGGCGTAACCTGTGCAAATTGCATTTTCAACTGCAACGGCAGGGTCTGCAAGGAAGTTTATGTAAAGCTCTGCCATTTCCTTTGTGCCTCTTTCTTCAGCACCCATGGGGATGCAAGCACAGTCAACGAAAATGTTTGTGCCTTCTTTGGGGTAAACAAAAGCAAGGTCAGGGTTGTTTGCGTACATTGTGAGGAAGTCGCCTGCATAATATGGAACCATTGCGGCACTGCCATCTTCCATAAGATTGAAAACCTCGTCCATAACATAGCTCTTAACAATTGGTGTCTGTTCCTTGAGCTTTTCTGCGGCTGCCTTCCAATCTTCTTCTTTTTCAGTGTTTACGCTTTGACCAAGAAGGAATTGAGCAACGCCAAACGCGTCTCTGCTATTGTTTATCATGAGAATCTTGCCCTGATATTTTTTATCCCAGAGGATATTCCAACTATCGGGAGTGCCTTCAACCATGGTTTTATTATAAATCAAGCCAACCTTACCAACGCAGTATGGAACCGTATATTCGTTGTTGGAGTCATAATACAAGCCCTTGTATTGGTCATCAATGTATTTGAAGTTGGGAATGTTGTTGTAATCGAGTTTTTCGAGCATTCCTTCTTTAATCATACGAGCTATCATATAATCTGAGGGAATAACAACATCGTAGCTTGTTCCGCCTGCTTTCAGCTTAGCGTACATATCTTCGTTTGTTTCAAAGTTAACATAGTTTACTTCGATACCTGTCAGCTTTTCAAATTCTTGGTTTACATCCATCATATCGTCGGAACCGTCGGAGAGATATTCGCCCCAGTTGTAAACCGTAATCGATTTACCGGCATATTTTGAATAATCAATGCTGTTCGTTTCTGCACTGAATTCATAGGCAAATGCCGCCTGACAGCAACATACCAAAAACATTAAAGACAAAACAAAAGATAAAATTTTTTTCAATTCTTATTTCCTCACTTTAAAAATAATAATATTGGTTTGTTTAAAAAACATAGCTTATTTGTTGCTCAAAAGGTTAAGCTCGTTTTGATTTTTTTGCCTTTTTTGCTTGATTTAACATTTTCTTTTTCATTCGCTCTTCCTTGCTTGGTAGGTTCATAAGAATCAAAAGCAACAATACAGAAACAAAAATCAAGGTTGAAAGTGCATACATATCGGGTTTAACACGCCTTTTAGTCATGGAGAATATCCTTATTGGCAAGGTCTGATATCCAACGCCCGATGCAAAATAGCTTATAACGAAATCATCCATAGAAAGGGTGAATGCCATAATGAATCCCGTTATGATACCCGGCAGAATTGCAGGAAGCTCCACCTTGAAAAAGGATTGAAGTGGGGTACAACCAAGGTCTTGAGCTGCTTCGGGTAAATGCTTATCCATCTGCTTTATTTTGGGCAGAATGGAAAGGATAACATACGGTAACTCAAAAGTGATATGAGCTATAAGAATAGTTGGAAATCCCAAAACATTGTTTTTGTTAACCAATGTTCCAACAAGAACAAACAGAAGCATCATAGAAACGCCTGTAACAATATCAGGATTCATCATTGGAATATTTGTAACGGTCATAACCGTTTTTCTTGCGTACCCCTTTTTCATTTTTGAAATTCCAACTGCGGCGGCTGTGCCAATAACTGTTGAAATTGCAGAAGAAACAGCCGCAAGTATCAGGGTGTTTTTTAAAGCGGCAAGAGTATCTTCATCTTTGAACAGCTCTTTGTACCATCTGAAAGAGAATTCGCTAAAAACAGAGGTGCTGTTTGTTGAGTTGAAAGAAAAGAGGGCAATTATCAAAAGAGGTGCATATAAAAAAGCAAATATCAAAAAAATATATACTTTGGATACAGTTTTCAATTTTTACTCCTTGTAGTTGTTATATGAGGGGGTTACATAACAACCCCGTCTTCTCCATCGGTGAATTTATTCATTAACGCTGTACAGGCAACAATGAGAAGCATAAGCACCAAGGAAAGAGCCGCGCCAACATGGTAACCATCTGCAACATATTTGAATTGACGTTCAATGGTTTCGCCAACAAGCTCAATCTTACCGCCACCCAGCTTTTGGGAAATATAAAATGTGCTTATTGCAGGAACAAAAACCATAGTTATTCCCGAAACTATTCCGGGAACGCTGAGAGGGATAATAACCTTTGTAATAACCTTAAAACGGTTACAACCCAAATCCTGTGCCGCCTCAATAACTCTTCTATCCATTTTGGACATTACAGAGTATATGGGTAAAATCATAAATGGAAGAAAGTTGTAAACCATCCCTAAAACAATGGCCCCCGATGTGCCTATAAACTTTATGGGTTCAACCCCGAATTTTGCAAGAAATGTATTTATAATTCCCGCATCTTCAAGGAGAACAAGCCACGAATATGTACGAATCAGTATATTTGTCCACATTGGAAGCATAATAAAAACCATCATAAGCCGTTGCGCTTTTGGAGATACCTGAGACATAAAGTATGCAACAGGATATGCGAGCAAAAGGCATATCAGGGTTGCAATAAATGCAAAAGCAAGAGAGCTTATAAAAACATCCCTGAAATTAGCGGTGAATACGGTTTTGAAGTTATCAAGGGTAAAGCTACCATCTTCCCCCGTGAATGAATACCATGCAACCACAATAAGAGGAACAACGATAAATATTATCGCCCATAGTGTATATGGTGCATTTATAAGATAATATCCTAAGCTTTTCTTACTCTTCATTCTGCACCTCGTCATTCATAACGGGGTTAGAAAGCTCGTCAATTTCATCGCTGAAGCTACTGTAATCTCCGAATTTTCCTGAATATTCGGATTTTTTCATAACATGGATAGCATCCGGCTCTATGTATAAACCTATATCAGACCCGGTGGAAACAAAATCCGTTGTCTGAATCATCCATTTAAAACCACCGATATCAACAATTATTTCATAGTGAACACCCTTAAATGTAACAGATGTAACAATACCTGTCAACATTCCCTTGGATTTATCAACTATATCAACATCTTCGGGGCGAACAACAACATCAACAGATTCTCCCGGATAAAATCCCTTATCGAGACACGAGAAATTCTTTCCTGAGAAGTAAACCTCATAGTCTGAAATCATTCGTCCGTCAAGAATGTTACTTTCTCCGATGAAATCTGCAACAAAGGCGTTTTTCGGCTCGTTGTATATATCAGTGGGAGAGCCAATCTGCTGTATATTACCGTTATCCATAACAACAACAGTGTCTGACATGGAAAGTGCTTCTTCTTGGTCGTGAGTAACATAGATAAATGTTATCCCCATCGCTTGCTGGATGTTTTTAAGTTCAACCTGCATATCCTTGCGTAGTTTTAAATCGAGAGCGCCCAACGGTTCGTCAAGGAGAAGAACTTTAGGGCCAACTGCCAAAGCTCGTGCAATAGCAACTCTTTGTTGCTGACCGCCTGAAAGAGAGTTTACATCTCGTTTATCAAATCCCTTAAGGTTAACAAGGTCAAGCATTGCTCTTACGGTTTTCCTTATTTCTTCCTCGGGCTTTTTTTGGATACGCATTCCGAAAGCTACATTTTCCCAAACATTCAAATGGGGAAACAAGGCATATTTTTGGAAAACTGTATTTACATTGCGTTTATGAGGCGGTATATTGTTAATTAACTCGCCATTGAAAAAAACCTCGCCCTCATCAGGGTTTACAAACCCTGCAATTATTCTGAGCGTTGTGGTTTTTCCGCATCCTGACGGGCCTAAAAGAGTTACAAACTCTTTGTCCTTTATGTCAAGAGAAATTCCGTTAAGTATTAAATCATCGTCAAAGGTTTTGGATATATTCCTGAGACTTAATATTGTGTTTTCGGAGGAACCCCCTCCGATGGGAACTTCAGATAAATTTTTTTCCATTTCCCTATCCGTTTCTATAGATTTATATGTGTAGGTTTTCTTAAAAAAAGATACCCTACAACATTATAGAATATACAGCTTTTTTGTCGATTTGTCAAGTGTTATTTTGTATTTATTTGATGGATTTTTGTAAAATAAATCTAACAGAAAATAGTTTCATTCATTACTTTTACCCAAAAACGGTGATGAAGATTAAATGATTGACATAAAGTGATTTTCATCTTGATTTATATTGTGAAATGTGCTATACTCGTATCGTTTAAAAAGTATAAATTTCCGTCCCAAAAAACAGGGCACGGATAAAGCACAAGAATTATGGAGGGTGTATGAAAAAAATAGCATTTTTAATTTTGTCTTTTGCATTGCTTCTCACATCTTGCGGTGGAAACGATGCGGGCGAAAAGGCATCTTCGGCAGTAGAAACGCAAAGTATTGCTGAAGAAAGCTCCCAAATTGTTTCAGAAGAAGCATCTGAGGAGGTTTCTTCTGAGCTTTCAATCATTGAAGTAGAGGACGAGAATCCACCTGTTAAGGATGCAGGTATTGATGGAAATACGGAAAAAGCATTTGAATATTTAAAAAATGAAAATTTATTGGTATACAGCGATGTTGCAGCGGATAAAACTGTAACTCGTTTGGAGTTTGCCGCAAATATTGCATACTATAGCGGATTTTTACTTAATTTCGATTATTATTACTGCCATAATGATTATTCGGATTTTGCCGAATTTTCCGATGAAATGAAGTATGCTGAAATAGCGGTAAATCAGGGTTTTATGGTAAAGCCCGAGGGCGATGCTTTCGGGAAGGACGAAAATGTTACATATAGTGACGTTATCCGCGGTTTCCTTTATGTTCTCGGTTACCGTGAATATGCGGATGTAAACGGATATATTCCCCTTGCAAAAACTATCGGTCTCAATCAGCATATTGAAGATAAAACCCTTGAAGATGGCGTTACATACGGAGAGTTTGCACAGATTGCATATAATGCTTTTCATTTGCCAATAGTTCAGTGCGTTGAAAAAGATGGTGAATATCGTGTTGTTAAGCGTGATGGCGGTTTTTATATAAGAGAAACATATATAGACACAGCTCTGGCAAAGGAATTTGACGGAACAATGGGAAAAATTGAGGAGTTTGAATTCAACAAGGATGAAAGCAACTCAATTTTCCGTCTTGCAAACAAAGGATGGAGAATATTTAACGGTGAGGGATACAAGTATGGTCCTTCTGTTATGCTCAACGAAGACGGCTCAATTTATCTTTGGGCGGCTTCTCATACAGGAATCCCCAATGAAGTCGACTGGGGCGCATTGAGAAAATCATACGATGGCGGAAAGTCGTGGACCATTGACACACCAACTTTACAACCCACCTTTGGCACAGAGGATTGGAACTGGACCTGCGACCCAGGAGTTGTTAAGTTTGGAGATTATTATTATATTGCTTATACATCAACAACATGGCACGATGGCTTGGACAACGGCTTATTTGTTGCGAGAAGCAAGAAGGCAGAAGGCCCGTTCATCGAAAAATGGGACGGTAAAAAGTGGAGCTACGATACGGACGCATTGGTTGCGTATGATGGAACAAAAGATAACTGGGGTGCAGGCGAAGGAACATTCACAGTTGTTGACGGTAAAGTTTATCTTTATTCCACATGGGATAGCGGTGACGGGTGCTTCCAATATGTATATTCTGCTCCTGCCGATGATGAAAACTGGCCTGCAAAGCTGGAGTTTGAGGGGGTTGCTTTCAAGAGAGCATATATGGAAGATAGTGGCGATGTTAAGTTTGTAGATGCATATAACAGCTTTATTGCCGTTGCAGCGGCAAGGCGTTTTTCGGAAAATTGCTATATTCATACATGGGTATCATATGATGGTATCTATTTCAGACACGAAAGCGCAATAAGACACCAAACAGAGGGTTCTAACCTTTTAACTTGTATTCACAATATGGGTTTGGCAAGCACGCCCGATGGTCATATTGATATTTTTGCTCAAAACTATGTTTCATACGCTCATCAACCCGAGGGATATGGCTGGGGAGCATGGCCAACACAGTTTGTTCCCATATCATGGGTTGGGTCGAGTTTGTACAATCGTGAGGAAACAGCACCGTATAGAAAGATAGATTCATTCCTCGACCTTGAACATTCAGAAGATTATGTTGCATTAAGGGTTGTAAGTTCGGGAAACAGCCGGCTTATTGAGGCATCTGGCATCGGCTCTAAAACAGGATATAAAATTCAAAAGATGACCAAAAGGGGAGATTGGGTTGATGTCGATGCATCGGGCTATGCGAAAATTAAGTTTACATATGATGAATCAAAACTTAGCATAGAGCCCAAAATCAGAAAAGTTTCTCTCCTTACTAAAGAGGTTGCATTGGCAACAGCAGAGCTTGACGGTCTTGAATGTTATTTTATGGTAAGGGTTAAATTTGATTATGACCCAACACCTGTTAAGTTTTATCCTGAAACAGATACAATAAGATTTGTTTTAAAGGGAGAGACAAAACAACCCGGATTTATTGCCAGAAGCAGTTCAGGAGATTATCTCATTATGTGGGGTGAGCTTAGCTCATACAAAGAAGAAAGCGGTGGAAAAATCGACGCCGCACCAAGCGTTTCCAAATGGGACAGATTCTGCACACTTTTAGGTTGGGATGAAAACATTATATCGGTTGACACCTCTAACGGAAAAATAACTGCCATTTCTTCGGGAACAACTAAAATAACAGCAACATATATGGGTATGACGGCAGAAATAACGGTTGTTGTTGATGTGGTTTGATTTGTTGAAGGGCTTCATTTGTAAGTGTAAAAGCGTATTATATTTAAACCTTGAAGCGACAATAAAACAGTCAACCTTTAAAAGGTAAAGCAATAAATAACTTTGAAATAGTAAAGCTATAAACAATGTGAAAAAGGATTAACGATTCTGTTTGGCTGAATCGTTAATCCTTTTTGAATTATCCTCTTATCAATTTCTTTATTATGGGAATTTTTGAAATTACTAATGTAAGTGTAAATGACGCTAAAATTGAGAGCGCCCAAGGAATAAATATTTCTGCAAAAATACTGTCTGGAAGCGTCATTTTTGACAAGAGTTGAAGAATGACTGCGTGTATTAAATAAACTCCAAATGTTAACGGTGCAACAAATCGTATGAATTTTTCACCTTTCGTTGTCCATATGCAGAACCTTTGATAAAATTGAGGTCTGTATTCTATAGTTAATTTCCGTTGTTTTTGTTTTGATGATTCTTTACAGAATGGATTTTTTCGTTAAGGATTTTGAAACGCTTTTTTTGTTTTGAGCTGTGAGCTATACCATCCGGGTATTTCCAAAGGGTTATATCTCCTGCATCATTAAGATTTTTAATGATTATAGATAGTATGGGGAATGCAAACAGACCTAAAATACCAAACGCTTTAAGACCTGTATACATCATTATAAGCGTAATCAGAGGATACATTCCAATATATGAACCAACGATTTTGGGCTCTATAACCTGTCTTATAATAGTGATTATTATATAAACAACAAGAAGTCCTATTCCTGTAAAAAGGTCACCTTTTACAATAAGGAAAATGCCCCAAGGTACAAGTATCGTACCTGTTCCAACTATTGGTAAAATGTCAACCAATGCTGCTATGAGAGCAACAAGATATGGATAGCTTATATCGAGAACTAAAAATGCAACAAGCAATTCTGCAAAGGTTATGAGAATAATTAAGGAATATGCTTTTAAATACTTAAAAACCGTGGTAAAAAGATGGGTTTTAAAAACCATCAATTTTTCCTTTGGCTTTTGTGGAAATTGATGAAGCACAAAACTGTTGATTTTTGTGAAGTCGACCGCAAAATAATAAACAGCAACTAAAAATATAATTGATATAACAAAAAAGTCTGCAACAAAGGAAACTGTTTTGGACAAGAAAGGGATTACTTCAGAAGAAAGTCGTGCTCCAAAGCTCTGTATTAGCTTAATAATGTTTGAATCCAGGTTTGTCCAATATTCCTTTAATTCGTCGGAGAAATCAAAGAAAGGGATATAAGAATTGATTTTGGATATCAATTCATCAACTCTGTTTGTGTCATCCTTTAACCCATCCAGAAAGGTGCTTATCTGGGTTGACAAGGTGTTTAGCTCTCCTAATAGCTTTGCAATAATGATATAGCCAAGAAAAATAATAATTCCGGAAATCATAAAAATTAGAATTATAGTTGAAATACTCCGCGGTATTTTTGTTTTTGTTGTAATGAATTTAATTGCGGGTTGCATTATCCACGCAATAAGCCACGCAATAATAAATGGCATTATCAATGGTATTATATATTTTCCAAAGGAAGAAATTAGAAAAAGTATAACTCCTGCAAATGCAAAATAAAGTAAAAATACAGCTATGTTTTTTTGCTTTTCTGTGAAATTCATAAGTTATTATGAGGCGTAAACTGTATATCCTTTTGGGAAACGCCAATATCGCCTATTCTCCTTTCTTGCAGTTGTTCTTGTGCAGGCGGATTTGCCGAAAAAAACCACACTTGCTGAGGTTCCATTAGTCACTGCGGCGGTCGCAACGCAGCGTTGCAATGTTTTGTTTTTTTAAAAAATTGTACCAAAAATCTATTGACATTTGCTAAGTTTTGTGATAAAATGCTTTTCGTTGAATGGCCTGTTAGTCAAGCGGTCAAGACGTCGCCCTCTCACGGCGAAGGCAGGGGTTCGATTCCCCTACGGGTCACCAAGCCTTGCACAAGTTGCAAGGTTTTATTTTTTGCCAATTCTCACTGCCTTGCGTGAGAGCGCGACGTCGCCCGATACGCGGGGTCCCCGCAAAACAGAGTTTTGTGGGGTAAATATCTCTCCGCAGTCGCAAAGTCGAAACAGGCGCAAAGCACAGCTTTACTTCTGTTTCTCCCAGCTTTGTGCGGGTCGCTTCGCTAAAAACAGCAACCATGCTGTTTTTAGCTCGCTTACAGCGAAGGCAGGGGGTTCGCCTTGCGAACGGGTTGGGAGTGAATGACTTGCCGGTGGCAAGTCAGAGCCAACCCTGACCGAGACCGCAGTCGAGACCGATTCCCCTACGGGTCACCATGACGAATCTGAGTAAAATCGGGTTCGTTTTTCTTTTTGCCGTGAGAGCGCGACGTCGCCCGATAAATTTGGATTGAAGTTTTATATGATAAAGATGAGTGAAAGTATTGAGTTTCATCAATCGATGGTGGAGTTGTTAATTAACGCCACATTATCGCCAAATAATACTGATTTACATAAAATCATGAGTGTTTAGGTGGATAATGGGGCGTTAATGTTTTATTGACAAAGAAATTACATATTTTCCAAAAGGGTTTTCATAAATGCAGAGAATTCATTGCATTTATTTTCTGCTCCTTGTTCTGTTTCGTCAGATGCGAGCAGATATATTTTTATTTTTGGTTCCGTGCCTGATGGGCGCACAACAACATTCGTTCCGTCTTTTAAAGTGAAACGCAACATATTGGAAACGGGAAGTGCTTTATCAACGGTTGTTTCATTGCTTTCAAGGTCGGTTAAGATTTGCGATTGATAATCCATCAGAGCAACTGTTGGAACGCTGCAAATCGTTTTCGGTGCATTGTTGCGTAAGCTTTCCATAACCTCTTTCATTTTCTTCATAGGGTCTATACCACCAATAGAAACACTTACGGTTTTTTCCTTGTAAAATCCGAATTTCTTATAAAGAGACTGCAAAACATCCCAAAGAGTAAGCCCTTTTTCTTTGTAGAATGAAGCCATTTCTGCAACAAGCATGGAGGCACCAACGGCATCCTTGTCCCTTGAATAGCTTCCTGACAAAAATCCAAAGCTTTCTTCGTATCCGAAAATAAATGTATGCTCTCCGCTTGCCAAAAATTCCTTTATCTTTTCTCCTATATACTTGAAACCTGTAAGTACGCACATCGGTGTTACGCTTTCTGCTTTACAGATTTCATCAAAAAGAGGGCTTGAAACAACGGAACGGATAGCGCAGGCGTTTTTACTAAGCGTGCCTGCCTCTTTCTTTCCTTTTATAATATAGTCAACAAGCAAAGCTCCAATCTGGTTTCCTGTGAGAGTTATATACTCACCTTCTGCAGATTTTATCGTAACACCCGTTCTATCTGCGTCGGGGTCTGTTGCAACAATCAACTCACAGCAATTTCCTGTTTCCATATCCAGCTTCTTGGCTTCATTGAAACATTCAGGATTTTCAGGATTTGGAGAAGCAACTGTTGGAAAATTACCGTCGGGCACTCTCTGGCTTTCAACAACTTTTAAATTTGTGATTCCGCATTGCTTTAAAAGCTCCGGAACTAACTTTGTTCCTGTGCCATGAACAGGTGTGTAAATCATATTGAGTGAGTTGCCGAATTTCTTTGTTGCTTCGGGAGAAATTCTGCATTTCATAATTTCATCAAGAAATTTATCGTCTGTTTCTTCACCGATTATTTTTATAAGACCGTTTTCTATTCCCTTTTCAAAAGGACACCTTGCAACATCTTCAAAAATGTCGATTTCCAACGCTTTTTGACTTACAGTTGTTGCGTGGTCGGGAGGAAGCTGTGCCCCGTCTTCCCAATATACCTTATATCCGTTATATTCTTTAGTGTTGTGTGAGGCAGTAATGTTTATGCCTGCAATGCATCCGTATTCAAGAATTGCAAAAGATAACTCGGGTGTTGGGCGCAAAGCATCAAAAATATAAACCTTGATTCCCTCTGCGGTTAAAACCTCAGCGGCAACCTTTGCAAAAAGCTCGGAATTGTTTCTGCTGTCATAAGCAATTGCAACTCCGCGGCTTTCGGCATTTTGCTCTTTAATTAAAAGAGCCAACGCCTTTGTTGTCTGCCCGACGGTATAAACATTCATTCCCGATATGCCCTCGCGCATAACGCTTCTAAGCCCTGCAGTGCCAAACTCCATAGGAGTTGAAAAACGCAATGCTATTTCATCGTTATTACCCTTTATTTTTAAAAGTTCTTTTTTTGTTTCATCATCCACCATTGGTGATGATACCCATTTTTCATACTGTCTTACCGCTTTTTCCATAATTTCCCCCAAATATATTTTTAATGTACATTATTTACAGTATACATTTTAAATGTTAACTAAAGATAAAAAAACAAATGCCCGAATAGCTTTTTCAAAGCATATTCGGGTTTAATAATTAGCAATAATCATAAATCTATTTTATATGAGCCGTTGGAAATAACGGCTGTTTTACCTTTCTGAGGTATACGAGCAAATCCTGCTTTTTATACTAAATTAAAATATGCTGAGAAACAGAAGAAATCAACGATGCGCCCTAAACTCACTTAGTATAATCGCTGTTGTATCAATAAACAGAAATAAACAGCTTGCATTCGATTTTCGCAAATCTAATTTTAGTGGTTGGTTTCATCTGCCTGAATTTTGATGCGTTTTTAAAACCGCCAAAATAAAACTAATTCCACCAACCCTCATCATCGATATCAATGTCGTTATCTGAGCCGCTGTTTTCTTCAAAACTACCCCAAGTTATATCGCTTTCAAACATGAATTTAACTACCGTAAGGGTGGGTTTTTCATATGCTTCTTTATCTAAAGCTGTTTCTGCTGAACATACATCCTGGATGTTCCCGAAAACTACTGCATCTTTATTATCGGTCATTTTTGCCACACACCTCCATAGACTATACCTAAATATATCAAAATTGCAACAAAGCAACTACTTAAAAACATTTCTTTGGTTGCATTTATTTACCCCTTTTTAAATCCACACAAGAGGACACATAAACACACTAACTATATTGATATCATTCTAACAAAAAAATATAGCTTTGTCAATACTTTTTTTAAAAATAAATTCATCAATATGCATAATAAAATACAAAATATAACGTTTAAAAAGAGAACAATTGCACAAGTTTTGCCAATTACTTTTAAAATCAGTTGAATGTGGTCTTGCGTGACCAATGATAAAAAAATGGCTGTAAAATGTTTTTTTACGCGTTTTTCCAAGGGTTTGGTTTAATTTCTTTTTCATTTTAATAAAAGAAAACATTATTAACGGAATGTGATTATGTAAGGAAACACCACTTTGGAATCTGAATACAATATATAGTGGTGTTGCTTTCTCTTTAAAATACAAGTAAAACTTGCGGATATAAAGCGTTTTTGAGTTTGCAGGCGCTATACATCTATCTTTTCTTCAATTTCTTTGAATGCCTTTTTTGCTTTTTTCTTCATCTCGTGGCAAACACCGTTTTTTTTATCCCATGTTTTTATTGCCATCCATGCGGAAAGCATAGCAACTCCGGCTCCTAATAAACCTGCAAGAAATATTGTACATTTTTTGGTTGACTTCATTTTAACTCCTTAATTTTTGCATCTGGATTTAATAATATGGTTTGCACTTTTTCTTGTTTTTATTCGTATGTATAAAAAATTCCTGTATTTTTTCTTGAAAAAATGGTAAAATTGCATTATTTTTGCATAAAAAAAGTTGACAAAAATTAAAAAATGAGTATAATTGAGTCGTGGGGAAGTCAATAATATTCACCCCAAAAAAAGGAGATTTAGATATGAGTAAAAAAATTAAAGTTGGAGTTATGGGTGCTTTCAGAGGAAAGTGTATGATTAACGTTTTGCTTAATCATCCTGATGCAGAGCTTGTTGCTGTTTGCGACAAATATGAACCGCTTCTTGAAGAAGTCAAAAAAGAGGCAGAGAAGGTTGGAGCAAGTGTTGCAACCTATGTTAGCTTTGACGATTTCATCAAGCACGATATAGATGCTGTTGTTCTCGCAAACTATGCAAATGAGCACGCAATTTTTGCCATTAAATGCCTTGAAGCGGGAAAACACGTTCTTTCAGAGGTTCTTCCATGTGGAACAGTTGCAGAAGGTGTTGCGCTTATTGAAGCGGTTGAGAAAAGCGGACTTGTTTATGCTTATGCGGAAAACTATTGCTATATGCAACATAGCTTTGAAATGTGGCATAGAATAAAAAACGGTGAAATTGGAGAAGTAAACTATGCAGAGGGTGAATATGTTCACGATTGTACATCCATCTGGCCAAGCATCACCTATGGTGAACCAAATCACTGGAGAAACGAAATGTCTTCTGCGTTTTACTGTACCCACAGTATTGGCCCTATGCTTATGACTTTGGGCAAGCGTCCTGTCAGCGTTGTCGGTTTTGAGCTTCCCAACTTCTGCCGTGGCGGAAAAGTTCCTTCAAACAGGAGTGCCGCATCCGTTCTTATGCTCACTCTTGAAAACGGTGCTGTTTGTCGTTCACTCCACGGTTATTTGAGAAGAGAAGGCGCAAGAAACATAAATTATCTGTATTATGGCGATTTCGGTATGATGGAAAGTGGTCGTTTCGAGGACTCTCCTTTAGTTAATGTTTATAAAGAGGGAGATAAATTCTGCCATGGTTCATGGGAAAGATTTGAGCCACAATCACGCATCCAAGTATCTGTTGACGCTGCCGCTATGGGTCATATGGGCTCTGACTACTATTCAACCCATTTCTTTATTGAAAAGATTCTCGGCAGACCCGAAGGTATAGAATGGTCTATCGATGTTTATCAGGCAGTTGAAATGGGAATTTGCGGACTTCTCGGTTACCGTTCCATAAGAAACGGTTCTGCACCTGTTAAAATTCCTAACTTCAGAAATAAAGAAGAACGCGACGAATACAGAAACGATAAGGAAACAACTTTCACATCAACTCCCGATGGTGTTCTTGTTCCCGGTCGCTATTTAGAAACGCCAAGAGATTTTGATGAACAGTATTTTGAATACATGAAACAACTCTGGCAAGAAGGCAAGGACTTTGAGGAATATCCATTCTGATGATTTATATTGCTTTAATAGTTTTATCAACAGTTTTATTTTCAATTCAGTTTGCGTTTAACAATGTTTTTGAGAAAAACGAAGGAAGCACCGTTGCGAAATCGTTGATTTTTTCCTTCGGCTGCGGAGCAATTGGTTTGTTGCTTTCCCTTATTACAGGAAAATTTCAGATTGAATTTACATATTTTGCTTTTTTCATTGCCTGCATTTCAGGGGCAAAGGAAATACTGCTTGCTTATATAAGTATAAAAGTACTTGGAATTGCAAATCTTTCTGTTTTTTCTCTTTTCTGTATGCTGGGCGGTATGGTGCTTCCGTCGGTAACGGGGATTGCCTTTTACGGTGAAGACCTTACGTGGCAAAAGGGAGTTTGTGCAGTTCTTGTTTTTGCGGCTCTTCTTCTCGGTGTACCCAGAAAGGGCGGAGACGGAGCAAATAAAGAAAACACAACGGCATTGGCGCGACTTATGTATATAGGTGTGTTTGTTCTTAATGGCCTCAGTGGTGTTCTGGCGGTCATTCACCAAAACGGAGTAAACAGCGTTTCTGAAACATCGTATAGTGCTTTAGAGAGGGCAACGACAACAATTTTTGCGGTTGTCATCATGGCTGTGATGCTTTTAAGGGGAAAGAAAATTTCTCTTTCAAAGCCAAAGGTGTCTGCTTCCTGCATTGCCGCAAGCGCAACGCTTAACACTTTTGCAAACCTTATTCTGTATTTTGCCCTTGCAAAAGATGTTGATTCATCTTTGCAGTACCCTATAGTTACAGGTGGCGTTATTATCTTTTCTATGATTGTAGATAAGATTTTAGGCAATAAGGTTTCAAAAAATGATGTTTTTGCCGCATTAGTTTCGTTTGTTGCTCTTTGTATTTTGATTATTCCGTAAAATAAAAAGTTGCTTTGGATCAAATGTCCGAAGCAACTTTTTTTAACTATTTGTGCTCACATTTACATTCAAGACCTGTAATGCGTCTTTCCATATAGGTCTCAAGGTTCTTGAAAATAATGTCTTTTAATCTCTTGTCGTTACCGTCTGAAACAAAGGAATTATGAGGAGAAACATAAATGTTTTCCATATTCCATAAGGGTGAATCCTCGGGGAGCGGTTCTGTTTCAAAAACATCGGAAGCGGCGTAGATTTTTCCCTCTTTCAGAGTTTGGGTAAGGGCGTTTTCGTCAATAAGTCCACCGCGAGCCATATTTATAAGAAGACAGTTTTCTTTTATTAGAGAAAGTGTTTTTTTGTCAAACAGCCCCTTTGTCTGGTTTGTGAGAGGGAGAGTGAGAACAATGTAGTCTGCATCTCCAATAACCTGTTTGAGCTGGGAAATATGGGCGTATGCGGTGATGTATGGGGACTCTATAGGGAAAACATCAATTGCTGTTACGTTGCAACCGAAAGCGGAAAACCTTTTTCCACATTCGTTTCCAATGCTTCCAAAGCCAACTATACATACATTTTTACCATAAAGCTCCGTTAAAGAACGGTTTTTCTCCCAAAGCCCCTTCTTTTGGTTGCTGTGGAAAAAAGCTGTTTTTTTGCAGTGGTCAAGAGCTTTGCAAAGCGCCCATTCTGCCATGGGTATGCTGTAAACCCCTCTTGCCGTATGGAGAGTGATTCCTCTTTCTCCAACCTTATCCATAGGCACTCTGTCTGTGCCTGCACTTGTGAGCTGAATGTATTTCAGAGATTTAAAGCTGTCTATATCGTTATTTACAAAAAGGGAGTTGCAGATAACGCCTTCAAAT
Organism: Eubacteriales bacterium; assembly: GCA_045577455.1. GTDB lineage: Bacteria > Bacillota > Clostridia > Oscillospirales > CAG-382 > SIG653. The sequence goes on along the minus strand of JAZNIJ010000207.1, from coordinate 39,728 downwards.
TCCGAAACATCAATATTCGTTTTAGGTCTTTCATCTTGAAGGAAAACGACATCATCAACTAAGTTTTTTATCTTTTCGTTTTCCGCTTCTGTGAGCTTTAAAGCCCCTGTTATCAGTAATTTCATACGCTTATCCTTTAAATATTTGCCTTCCCTGCAAGATATTTTCTTGCTGCCGATGCAATAAGCTCTGCCGTTGCATCAATTCCTATTTCACTGCTTAATAAAAGATGATAATTGTTGTAATCCCCCCATTTTGCGTGGGTGTTGAAACGATAATAATCTGCTCTTTCACGGTCTTTTCTCGTTATATGCTTTTCAATGTTCTTTTCTGTGCATCCGTAAAGCTCACGAACACGGTTTATTCTATGCTCAAATGGAGCATAAACGAAAACATTAAAACAGTTATCAAACTCTTTTAGAATATAATCCGCACATCTGCCAACAACGATAAAGCTCTCTTTTTTTGCAAGGTTTTTTATAACATTGGATTGAGCTATAAAAACCATATCCGACAGTGGGAGGGTTTGAACAGACATTTGCAACGAATAAAGGAAGCTGCTTGTTTTCTTCTGTTCATGCATTTCAATAACTTCTTTGGAAAGACCGCTGTCCTCTGCGGCAAGGGTAATCATCTCCTTGTCGTAACAGGGAATTCCTAAAATTTCCGATAGCTTTCTTGCAATCATATGACCGCCCGAGCCATGTTCTCTGCCAATAGTAATTACATAATTTTTCATAAAAAATCCCTCCTTCTAAGTTGATTATAACATCTCGTATTTATTTTTTCAAGAGGGAAAATAAATATGGTGCAAAATCTTATTTCCTGCGGCGGCGATAAAGCTAAAACGAGAGGGATAATATATAAGTGAGCGGAAAACTGTTTATTCTTCGCTTTGCTTGTTGAAAATGGAGAGAATCAAAGTTTGAGCAAGGCAATTAAGTGCATCTTTATTCAAGGAAGAAACATAAATCAGTTCAAGCTTTTTATGATTTTCCATTGCGTTTTCAAGGTATCCCTTCGCTTCTTCAAGAATCAGCTTTTCGGTTTTTCGCAAAAATGAAAGCTTTTCTCTGTTTTCTTTAAGCAGGTTTTCCGTTTCAAACCGATTCTTGGCAAGAAATACCGTGTTTTGCGTATCGAAGCTCTTTTGAGCTATTCCGACCTTTAAAAGCTGAGAATTAACAAAAACGGTATTTAAAAATGGTAAATAAATCATTGCTGTCTGCGACACATCAACGGGATGAGGAGCGCAAACTGCGTGAATTCCATATTCCAAAGCCAAAACGGAAAGAGTTCCTAAAATAAACGGAGCAAAAGCCGAATCAACCGAAAATACTTTTGCGGTAGGGTATGGGTTAAGGGTTGAAATACCGTCTTTGCCAAATGCAAAAAAGCTCCGTTTTGTTATGAGACGGTGTTTTGCGACCTCGTCAAATGGATTTGCTCCTTCTGCTCTTGCTCTGAACGATTTGCCCGGACGGGAGTCTTTTTGAAGCTTTTCTTCTTTTGATATAACATTTTTGCAGAAGTCGAACCCCTTTTTACTGTTGTAGCACTTTTGAGTGATGGAGTATTCTAACTTTTTTAATTCCTGCGCCGAAAGAAGAAGCTTTTGGGCGTTGGAGAAAAGCTCCTTTTTTCTGTCTGTCAGCCGTATTATTTCGTCTGTATGCTTTTCAAGCTCTTTGTGGAAAATATAATCTCCCGTATTTATTATTGTTTCCACCGCTAAAGGGTACGATGCCTCCATAACATGGGGCGATGTTCCGTCAACAACGGCAAGGGACAGTGACGGAACAACAACACCGTCTAAAGAAGAAACATCGGAAGAACAGTATATATATTCAACCTCATATCCGTTTTCTTCGGCGGCGTGGGCAATTTTTTTCATAAGTGTGGATTTTCCCGAACCGGGAGTACCTTTTATAATATGGATTTGCTTCATACCCGAAATTGCTTCCGTGAGATAGTTTTTAAATCCGTTTCCGCTGAATGCACCTGCGAAATATTTGGGAACAAAAAGTCTGTTTTCCATAAACTTACTCCTTGAAATTAAATTTGTAAAAAAATGTTAAAAATATAGTTTCAATATATAAAAAATATGTTGATATTTTATTGTTGATTTTTGAAAAGAAAAGATATATAATAAAAAGTTGGTGGGGTTCTGTATATTCTATGCCAAAAACCTCATAAACGACAATGAAAACAGGAGACAGTATTATGAAATTATTGGTTCTTGCAGGAGGAAAAGGCAAACGTCTTAACAGTGAAGCCACGGGAATACCAAAAGCGATGAGAAAGGCCTGTGGAAAACCATTGCTTCAGTACGTTTTACAAAGCGCAGGATTTGTTGCCCCTGAAGATACGATACTCATCGTAGGCTTCAAAAAAGAGGTTATTCTCGAAGCGTATCCTCATCTTGCGTATGTTCATCAGGTTGAGCAGAAGGGAACAGGGCATGCCGTTATGTGTGCCGCAGAAGCCCTTGCAAGCTATGACGGCGATGTTATGGTCGCAAACGGAGATATGCCTCTTGTTAAGAGAGAAACTCTCGAAGCGCTTGCAAAGCATCACAGAGAAAACGGCAACGATTGTACAATACTTACTTGCATTCAGGAACAGGGTGAAATTATGCCATACGGCAGAGTTATCAGAAATGAAAACGGAGAGTTCCAATGCGTTATTGAACAGAAGGACGCAACGGAAGAACAGCGCCTTGTGAGAGAGCTTAATGTGGGGATGTATGTTTTCGACAGCAAAAAGCTGTTTGAAGCGTTAAAGAGTGTTTCCGCAAGCAGAGCAACGGGAGAATATTATATCACCGATGTTCCCCATATTATGAAAAAATCAGGGCTTAAGGTTGATGCATTCAGCTGTGGCCACATAAATGAATTTTTCGGAGTTAATACCGAAGAAGATTTGAAATTCGTTGAAGATTTGTTGGGAGAAAAATAATTTTGATTAGAGAAGATTTGCGTAATATAGCTATTATTGCCCATGTTGACCACGGTAAAACAACATTGGTTGACGAAATGCTGAAATTCAGCGGTACCTTCAGAGACAACAGCGTTGTTGAAGAAAGGGTTATGGACTCAAATGACCTGGAAAAAGAAAGAGGAATAACGATTCTTGCAAAAAATACCTCTGCTTTTTATAAAGATGTAAAAATCAATATTGTAGACACTCCCGGCCACGCTGACTTTGGCGGCGAGGTTGAGCGTATACTTAAAATGGTAAACGGTGTTTTGCTTCTTGTTGATGCTGCTGAAGGTCCTATGCCTCAGACACGTTTTGTGCTTCAGAAAGCAATTGAGCTTGGGCATAAAATAATTGTTGTTATCAATAAGATCGATAAACCCGATGCAAGAGTTTTTGAAGTTCCCGATGAAGTTTTAGAGCTTCTTATGGACCTTAATGCAACCGATGAACAGCTTGACAGCCCCGTTGTTTTCTGTTCGGGAAGAAACGGAACAGCTTCGTTCTCCCCCGAAACACAGGGAGAGGACCTTGCACCTTTGTTTGAAAAAATATTGGAGCATATCCCCGGTCCCGAAGGGGACGAAAGCGGAGAAGCACAGATGCTTGTTTCTGCGGTTGATTATAACGATTATGTTGGTAAAATAGCCATAGGAAGAATTGAACGCGGCACATTCAAAATGAAACAGGATATTTTGGTTTGTGATATTGACGGAAATTCCTCCAAGGCAAAAATAACAGCTATGTATGCAATTGCAGGGCTTGCAAGAAACCCTGTTGACAGTGCATCTGTTGGAGATATTGTATGTATCTCAGGTGCAGAAGATGTAACTATTGGTCAAACTCTTTGTTCTGTTGAAGGCGGCCCCGACCCGTTACCGTTCGTTAAAATTGGTGAGCCAACAATGGAAATGACTTTCTCTGTAAATAACGGCCCCTTTGCAGGCAGAGAAGGTAAGTATGTAACATCCCGTCATATAAGAGATTACCTCTTTAAAGAAGCAATGAAGGATATGTCCTTAAAGGTTGATGAAACCGATTCAACAGACTCCTTCAATGTTCGCGGTAGAGGAGAAATGCACCTTTCCATCCTTATGGAGAATATGCGCAGAGCGGGATATGAGTTCCTTGTAAGCACTCCCCGTATTATTTACAAAACTATAGACGGTGTTGTTTGCGAACCAATCGACAGAGCCGTTTTTGATGTTCCAACGGAGTTTGTTGGGGTTGTTATGGAAAAAATGGGCTATCGTAAGGGCGAGCTTATAGACATGGCACCTAAGGGTGATACTCGTACACAGCTTGAATTCCTTGTTCCAACGAGAGGACTTTTCGGTTACAGAACGGAGTTCCTCACCGATACAAAGGGCGAGGGAATAATGAGCTCCGTGTTTGAGAAATACGATGTTGAGCGTGGAGAAGTTACAAAGCGTTTCACCGGTTCTCTTATCTCTTATGAAGACGGAGAAGCAACCTCTTATGGTATTTTTAATGCTCAGGACAGAGGTATTATGTTCGTAGATCCTGCTGACAAGGTTTATATGGGTATGCTTGTCGGACTTTCTCCAAAGGGAACGGATATAGTTGTTAACGTTTGCAAGAAAAAACATCTTACAGCGATCCGTTCAACAGGTGCGGATGAAGCACTTCGCCTTGTTCCGCCAAAGAAAATGACTTTGGAAGAAGCAATGGAGTTTATCGCAGACGATGAGCTTATTGAAGTTACTCCAAAAAGCATCCGTATGCGTAAAAGAATCCTTGATAATGCAACCCGTGCAAAGGTAAACGCAAAGTTGCAGAAGGATAAATAAAAAATATATCAGAATTTATTGTATTTCGGTGTTGCTCAAATAAAATAAGCTGTTGCAAGTGGAGAACATTTGCAACAGCTTTTTACTGATATAAAGTTTTCTGCTGAGTATAACAGGGTCAAAATCCTTGTTTTTGCTGTAACCCTTGACTTTTAGTTTGCGTGATGGTATAATCAAAATGATAAATTATGGTGTAATATTGATAAAAAAACATATTCTAAAACAGGGCAGGTAACTATTATGAACGAATACAGCATCCTTACAACGGAAGGCAACAACGAAAACAGCAAAAACATAGACAAAATGAACGCTCTTGAAATTGCAACTTTAATAAACAACGAGGATAAAACCGTTGCATTTGCCGTTGAAAAAGCACTTCCCGAAATTGCAGAAGCAATTGAGGCGTGTGCAAATGTTATTAAAAACGGTGGCAGAATTTTCTATGTAGGTGCAGGAACATCGGGCAGACTTGGGGTTCTTGATGCGTCGGAATGTCCTCCAACCTACGGAACATCCCCTGAAATTGTTCAGGGCATTATTGCAGGTGGCAGAGAAGCCGCTTTCCGTGCAATTGAGCGTGCTGAGGATGATACAAATTCCGTAATCGTTCAGCTTAAAGAGGCATCCTTCAATGAAAAAGATATATGCATCGGGCTTTCTGCGAGCGGTTCTGCGCCTTGCGTTAAAGGTGCGCTTCAATATGCAAAGGAGCTTGGTGCAAAAACTGCTTCAATTGCTTGTAATGTGAACCCTGCGGCGGCAGAGTTTGCAGATATTTCCATTGTTGCCGTTGTTGGCCCTGAAGTTGTCAGCGGTTCAACAAGAATGAAAGCAGGAACGGCTCAGAAGCTCATTCTCAATATGATTTCAACAGGTGCAATGGTAAGAACGGGCAGAGTTATCGGAAACTATCTTGCCTATATGCGCCCAACAAACAAGAAATTGTTAGACAGAGCCGCAAGAATTGTTGTATCCCAAACAGGTTGTGAATACGATGTTGCCGCAGAAGCCGTTAAAGCCGCAAACGGTCAGATAATCGATGCAATAGATGCTGTAAGGGCACAGATGAACATTTAACTTTATCTTTTGATAAATAACCTTAAGAATTTTATATTAATAAATGAAGGTGTAATATGAAAATAATTGATATAGTAAAGAATAACGAAATAACCGTTTCTTGTGAAATGTTCCCTCCGAAGGCGGGAACGGCTCTTACGGAGGTTAAAGCGGTCGTTGAAGAAATTTCAAAGCTGTCCCCTGCATATATGAGCGTAACATACGGTGCAGGAGGGGGAACGAGAAAAACAACGGTTGATGTTGTTGACGAGATACAAAACGTAAGAGGAATAACCGCACTTGCTCACCTTACCTGCGTTAGCTGTAACAGGGACAAAGCGAGAGAGGTGCTCAGTGACCTTAAAAGCAAGGGAATTGAAAACATTCTTGCTTTAAGAGGTGATGCACCAATTGGTATGGAGCCCGAAACGGATTTCCTCCACGCAAGCGACCTTACAAAAGAGATAAAGAGCTTTGGAGATTTCTGCGTTGGGGGTGCTTGTTATCCCGAAGGACATCCCGAAGCACCTTCTCTTGAGGCGGATATTGAAAATCTGAAATATAAAATAGATGCAGGATGCGAATTCTTAACAACTCAGATGTTCTTTGAAAACCATGTTATGTATGCATATTTGCTAAAGCTTCTTAAAGCAGGTATAAATGTACCTGTTTTTGCAGGAATTATGCCAATAACAAGGGTAAGTCAGATAAAAAGAACCTGCGCTTTGTCGGGCTGCAATCTTCCTGAACGCTTTAAGAGAATTGCAGACCGTTTTGCTAACGACCCTCAGTCCATGGAGCAGGCGGGAATTGCATACGCAACGGAACAAATTATTGACCTCATTGCAAACGGTGTTAATAATATACATATTTATACAATGAATAATCCGCGTATTGCAGGAAAGATTTTTGACAATCTTTCTTCCATAATCAAGCATTAACAGCAAAATGCTCAAAATCTCGCAGTTACACTTTAAAAACATAAAAAAGTAGGAATAAAAATGAAAAGTTTACTTAAACAAGTTGAACGCCCCGGAAGATACTGCGGCGGTGAATACGGTGAAGTTATAAAGGATAAATCAAAGGTAAAATTGCGTGTTGCCTTTTGTTTTCCCGACGTTTATGAAATAGGCGAATCCAATTTGGGTATGAAAATACTTATGGGATGCCTTAATAAAGACGACGATATATGGTGCGAGCGTGCTTTTGCACCTGCGGAAGATATGCGAAAGCTTATGGTTGAAAAAGGTGTTAAGCTTTCAACTCTTGAAAGCGGTGACGCGCTTTGCGACTTTGATATTATCTGCTTTACCTTGCAGTATGAGCTTTGTTATACAACGGTTCTCGATATGCTGAAGCTGGCAGGAATACCAATTAAGGCAAGTGACAGAGGGAATAATTATCCCCTCATTGTTGCGGGTGGCCCTTGTGCATACAATCCCGAACCAATGGCAGATTTCATTGACCTTTTCAGCATAGGCGAAGGTGAAGACGCAATTCCCCATATGGCAAAGGAATATTTGCGTTTTAAAACCGAGGGAAAAAGCAAAGAAGAATATCTTTTGCATATTTGTCAAAGTGAGGGTATGTATGTTCCTTCCCTTTATGATGTTGTATATAACGAAGACGGAACTCTTAAAAGTGTAACTCCAAAATTTGATTTTGTGCCTGCAAAGGTGAGAAAAACAATAATTGAGAATATGGACTCCTCTTTTTATCCTGTTTGCCACGAAGTGCCTTTTGTTGAGGTTGTGCATGACAGAGTTGTTTTGGAGGTTTTCAGGGGTTGTATCAGAGGATGCAGATTCTGTCAGGCAGGGTTTGTTTACCGTCCATACAGGCAACGCTCTCCCGAAGTGCTTGATAAGTATGCAAGAGAAAGTATTGAACATACGGGATACGGTGAAATATCCCTTTCCGCCCTTAGCATAAGTGATTATACAGAGCTAAATTCCCTTCTTGATAAGCTGTTAAGCTGGACAGAACCAAAGAAAATAAATCTTTCTCTCCCTTCAATGCGTCTTGACAGCTTTTACGAGGACCTTTTGAAAAAAGCAATGAATGTAAGGCAAAGCGGTCTTACATTTGCCCCCGAAGCAGGAACTCAGAGGTTAAGAGATGTTATAAACAAAAATATAACTATGGAAAATATTCTCACTTCCTGTGAAGCCGCTTTTGATGCAGGCAGAAATTCTATGAAGCTCTATTTTATGAATGGACTTCCAACAGAAACCGACGATGATGTTTTGGGAATTGCAGATGTTGGGGAAAAGATTCTCGATACATATTTCTCCAAAAAACGCCCCGTAAAGGGAATACAGATAAGTATAAGCGTTTCTTGCTTTGTTCCAAAGCCCTTCACTCCCTTCCAGTGGGAGCCGCAGAATTCCGTTGATGAATTCCAAAGAAAACAACAGCTTTTGAAAAATGCTATCCGTTCAAGAAAGATTTCCTACAAGTATCACGATGCAAAAACAAGTGCAATAGAGGCAGTTTTTGCAAGAGGAAACAGAAAAATAGGAAAAGCCCTTGAAATTGCTTCGGAAAAAGGTGTGCGTCTTGATAGCTGGGATGAATATTTCAACTATGAACAGTGGCTTGAAACCTTTGCGGAAGCAGGAATTGACAGTGCATTCTTCACCGAAAGAAGAATTCCTTTTGAAGAAGTTTTGCCATGGGATCATATAGACTGCGGAGTTACAAAAGAGTTTTTAATTCGTGAAGCAAAAAGGGCATACGGAGAGGAAACAACTCCCGACTGCCGCTCAAAATGTTCTGCTTGCGGTCATAAATGCGTAAGTAAATAGTTTAAAGAATCTATAAATTGGCTTTGAATGAACTTATAGCAAGTAAAAAGCCAAAACGCGCCTGTGGTGCATTTTAAAATAACAGCAAATGTAAAAAGGAGGAGCTATGCTTCCTGTAAGAGTGTTTTTCAGAAAAAAAGGAAAGCTTAAATATATTTCACATCTTGACCTTATGCGTGCGGTTACAAGAGGGCTTATGAGGAGTGGGCTTCCCATAGTGTATACAGAGGGATTTAACCCTCATCCAAAATTGGTTTTCGCTTTGCCCCTTTCCATTTATCAGGAAAGCGAGTATGAAATATTTGATATTGCGGTTGAAGACGGTGTTTCTTATGATACTGTTTTTGAAAAGCTGAAAAGTTCATTTCCCACGGGGTTTGAAGTTTTCAAGGTTGCGCCACCAAAAGAAAAGCTTAAAACATTAGGGTTTGCAAGGTACAGAATCGAGCTTGAAACAACTCTTTCCAAAGGAGAGCTTGAAGAAAAGTTAGGCGGTGCGTTGCCCGTTCTTAAAAAGACAAAAACAAAAACCGAAACCGTTGATATAAAACCTCTCATTAAAGAATATACCGTTTCAGATGGTGCAGTTATAGAAGCGTTGGTTGTTTCAACCCCTCAAACGGTGCTTAATCCTTCGTATATTGTTGCAAGTTTGGGAGAGGGAGTTGCAGACAGCAGAATAACACGGCTTTGCCTTTATACTGCAGATGGAAAGGTGTTGGAATAATATGCCATTTGATGCTCTTTATTGTGCGCGGCTTGCCCCTGAGCTGAAAAAAATTGTTGGCAGCCGTGTTGATAAAATCTTCCGTCCCGAAGCCGTTGAGCTTGATATGCTTATTTATACCCCCGACAGGGAAAAATGCTTTCTTATAATTTCGGCATCCATGTCAAGCCCGAGAATTTCCGTTTTTTCGGGTGAGAGGGAGCATCCAAACGAACCCGATGCTTTTATAATGCTTATGAGAAAGCACCTTATCGGTGCAAGAATAACGGATGTTTTTGCTGTGGAAAACGAAAGAATTATTTGCTTTGACTTTGATTTTGCCGACGAAATGGGGTATATTCAGAAAAAACGCATATATGCGGAAATAATGGGTAAGCACAGCAATATAATTCTTTGCAACGGTGAGGATACGGTTATTTCTGCTCTTTATCAATCGGATATAACATCCCCAACGAGAAGAATCATGTCGGGGCTTAAATACGAAGAACCACCAAAACAGCAAAAAAGGTCACCGTATAATGTAACCGAAGGTGAATTTTTGAATATACTTTCGGAAAACAGTGGAAAACAATGCCATAAAACCATACTTGACAGCTTTTTATCTTTCTCGCCCTTGGTTGCAAAAGAGGTTGTTTTTCGTGCCTTTGGCAATATTGAGGTAACCTGCGGAGAGGTAAACGGAAAGAAATTATACGAGAGCTTCCAGAAGCTTCTTTCGTGCGAGCCACAGCCATGTATAGTTTACGGAAGCGATGGAAAAGCGGTTGATTTTTCTTTCACCCATCTTTCGCAGTTTGAAAGCCAAGGGGCTGTTTATCCCGAAACCCTGTCCGAAGCCCTTAATATATATTATGAAGAAAAAAGCAAAGCGGAAAGAATTGCTTCAAGGTCAAGAGACCTTACAAAAACCGTAAGAAATATTGCGTCTCGCCTTGAAAAAAAGTTAGAAGCCCAAAAACGAGACCTTTTTGAATGTGGCTCGAAAGAAGAATGTAGGCGGTGCGGAGATGCAATTATAGGCAGCATCTATATGCTTAAACAAGGTATGGAGATAGCCGAGCTTACGGACTATGAAAACGGCGGCGTTGTAAAGGTTAAGCTTGATAAACGGCTTTCTCCTTCAAAAAACGCAGAGAGATATTATAAAAAGTACGCAAAAATGAAGCGAGCGGAAGCCGCTTTAACGGAACAGATAGCTCAAACTGAAAAGGAAATTGCATATATAGATTCTGTTTCTGACCTTATTTCCCGTCTTTCAACGGCAGATGATTTTGAAGAAATGAAAGACGAGCTTGCGTCTTCGGGCTATCTTAAGGGTAGAAGAAGCAAGGGCGCAAAAAAGCAGAAGGTAAAGCCGTTGCAGTATAAAACGTCAGGCGGTTTCCTTGTTAAAGTCGGTAAAAACAATGTTCAGAACGATGCTTTAACATTTGGGGCTGATAAAAACGATTATTGGTTTCACGTTAAGAATATGCCCGGTTCTCATACAATTCTTTATACTGAAGGGCTGACGCCTTCGGACGAGGATCTGACAGAAGCCGCAACCATTGCGGCAAAACATTCAAAGGCATCTGAAGGTGCTGTCGTTTCGGTTGACTATACCCTTGCAAGATATGTAAAAAAGCCGCCCCACAGTAAGCCGGGATATGTTACTTATGATAAGTATAAAACAGCGTATATAAAGCTTTGATTTTTTGTGATAGCTTGCGCAAAAGTTATAAGCTGTAAATAAAAACACGAAAATCAGATGTACGGCATATTTATATATTGAATCCCCAAAATGGGAGTACATTTGTGAAAGAGAGAATTAAATGAATATAGGATGCCATTTGTCCGTTGGCGACGGATATCTTGAAATGGGAACTGTTGCGTCCTCCATAGGGGCAAACACATTTCAGTTTTTCACAAGAAATCCTCGCGGCGGCGGAGTCAAGCCCATAAATACAGAGGATATGGCAAATTTGTGCCAATTCCTTAAAGAAGAAAACTTTGCAAAAATTGTAGCTCACGCCCCCTTCGTTGTTAATTTGGCGGCAAAGGAAGAAAGCAAGCGGAAATACGCGGTCAGTGTTCTTGAAGACGATATAATGAGAATGGAATTGCTTCCGTATAACTATTATAATCTTCACCCGGGATGCCATACAGGGCAGGGCGAGGGCGTTGGCATAGAATTGATAGCTAAAGGGCTTAATGAAGCGTTGTACCCTGATATGACAACAACAGTGCTTTTGGAAACAATGGCAGGCGTTGGAACAGAGCTTGGAAAAACCTTTGAAGAGCTTAGAGAAATATATAATAGGGTGGAGTTAAAGGAAAAGCTTGGCTTCTGCCTTGATACCTGTCACATTTTTGACGGTGGTTATGATATTGTCGGAAACCTTGAAGGCGTTATTGAGGAGTTTGACCGAGTTTTGGGAATCGAAAATTTGAAAGCAATTCACCTTAATGACAGCAAGAACATTCTCGGAAGCCGTAAAGACCGACACGAAAAAATCGGACAAGGCAACATAGGTCTTGATGCAATTGTTGCTTTTGTTTCCCATCCGTCTCTTTGTAATTTACCTTTTGTTCTTGAAACTCCAAACGAGGTGGAGGGTTATGCAGAGGAAATCAAATTGTTAAAAGGAATCGTTGGATAACGGTGCATTTCAAGGGAATTTTGCATAAAAACGTGGATTTTAAACATTGCGGAAAGGGGGCAAGTATGGAAAACCGTTCTGTGAGATATGTAAAAGGCGTTGGCGAAGCGCGGGGGAAAAAGCTTGAAAAGTTAGGAATATCGAACGTCGGTGACCTTCTTTCCTTTTTCCCGAGAAGATACGAAGACAGGGGCAACATTAAAAATGTTTGCGACCTTAAAGAAGGTGAGCTTTGCTCCGTTGTTGTTTCGGTGTCTGCGCCCCCCTCTTTTCATACAACAAAAAATAATTTGAAATATTCAAGAGTGCTTTTTGCTGATTCAACAGGCACTCTTGTTGTAACCCTTTTTAACAGGGAAATGACAGCAAAAGCCCTTGCCGTTGGGCAAAAGTATCGGCTTTTCGGAAAGGTTACCATTGGCCGTTACGGGATGGAAATTTCTTCTCCGACCATTGAATTATACAGAGAAAATATGAAGGGGCTGTATCCCATATATCCTCTTACTGCAGGGATAACATCTGCGGTAATAAGTCAGATTATGTCATCTCTCAGGGATGAAATGAAAAATATCAAGGAAATTATTCCCAAATCCGTAAGGGATAAATATTCGCTTTTGCCTCTTGGAGAGGGAGTTTATCAAATGCATTTTCCTGAAAGCGTTCAAAAGTTAGAGGAAGCAAAGCGAACCCTTGCTTTTACAGAATTGTTGCTTTTTCAGGTTGCTCTCAGGGGGTTGAAAAAAGAAAAAGAAAAGCAAAAAGCGTTTGAAATGGGAGACGATGGATATATAGAACAGTTTGAAAAGCTGTTGCCCTTTGAGCTGACGGAGGCGCAAAAAAGGTCAATCGGTGAAATTGTTCCCGAGCTGTGCAGAGATTATCCAATGGTCAGAATGGTTCAGGGCGATGTTGGAAGCGGAAAAACCGCAGTTGCGGCAGCGGCGGCATATTTTACTGCAAAAAACGGCTTGCAGACAGCGGTTCTTGCACCAACGGCAATACTTGCAACTCAGCATTACGAAACCTTTAAAAAGTTCTTTGACGGTACGGGCATAACCGTCTCTCTCCTTTGTGGTTCAATGACGGCAAAGGCAAAGAAAGAAACAAAGCAAAAAATCAGAAGCGGCGAAATCGATGTTATAGTTGGAACTCACGCATTGTTGCAAAAGGATGTTGGGTTTTCTTCTCTTGGACTTGCCGTTATAGACGAGCAACACAGGTTTGGAGTTGACCAAAGAGCTTTTCTCACGGGCGGTGACGGATTTGTTTATCCCCACACTCTCGTTATGAGTGCAACTCCCATTCCCCGTTCACTTTCTTTTGTGCTGTACGGTGATATGGATGTGAGTATAATCGATGTTATGCCAAGGGGCAGAAAAAAGGTGGAGACATATACCGTTGATTCGTCCTACAGGGAGAGGATTTATAAATTTATAAAGAAAAATGTTGTATCGGGCGGTAAGGCGTATATAGTTTGCCCACTTGTTGAAGACGAAGAAGAAAAAAGTGAAAAGAAAAACGCTGTAGACTATGCCAAAAAGCTTGAAAACACCGATATTGGTGATTTGAAATGGGATGTTCTTCACGGAAAAATGACCCCTGCCGAAAAAGAAAAGGTAATGCATGGGTTTAAATATGGGGACACGAAGCTACTGATAAGCACAACGGTTGTTGAGGTTGGCGTTGATGTCCCCGAAGCAACGGTTATGTTTATTGAAAATGCAGAATGTTTCGGTCTGTCTCAGCTTCATCAGCTAAGGGGCAGAGTTGGCAGAGGTCAGATGCAGTCTTACTGTGTTTTGATGAGCGACAGCAACGCTGAAAAGACAAAAGAACGCTTAAAGGTTCTTTGCAACACAAGCGACGGCTTCAAGGTTGCGGAAGCAGACCTTGCGGCAAGAGGACCGGGAGACTTTTTCGGGAAGCGTCAGAACGGAGAAATACGGTTTAAAACGGCTTCCTTTGCAAGCTATGAAATATTGGATGCAACAAGGTTTCTCGCTTCTTCCGTTGTTCAAAGTCAGTCGGACGAGGCAAAAATAATCGTTGAAGCCGCAAATAAGTTTTTTATAAAGAACTTTGTTGAAAATACGGTTAACTGAGCTGTTCGAGATTAACCGTAAAGAAGTGGATGAAAAAATGAAAATTGGAAATATAGAAACAAAAAACGGGTTGTTCCTTGCCCCCATGGCAGGGGTTACGGATTCCGCATACAGAAGAATATGTAAAAGAAATGGTGTGGATTTTGTAACGACAGAGCTTATTTCGGGAAAAGGCGTTTGCTTTGGTGACAAAAAAACATATGTTTATGCATCCTTTCACCCTGAGGAGAGGCCTATTGCCATACAGCTTTTCGGAAGTGACAGCTATCATATAGCAAAAGCCGCATCAATAATTATGAAGCTTGAACCCGATGTAATTGATATAAATATGGGTTGCCCCGTTCCAAAGGCGGTTAAATCGGGAGAGGGAAGCGCATTGCTTAAAAATCCAAAGCTCTGTGCAGAAATTGTTTCCGCTGTGAAAAAAGAGGTAAATGTGCCTGTAACCGCAAAAATCCGCAGGGGCTTTGAAAAAGATTCGGAAGGCGGATTTGAAGTTGCTCTTGCCCTTGACAGCGTTGGGGTTGATGCTTTGTTTGTTCACGGAAGAACCGCCGTTCAGATGTATAGCGGTAAAGCAGACAGAGAAATAATTAAAAAAATAAAAGAAAATGTTTCTTGCCCCGTTATAGGTAACGGTGATATTAATTCTGTGGAAAGTGCGGTGGATATGAAAATCCAAACAGGGTGTGACGGCGTTATGGTAGGCCGTGCCTGCATGGGAAACCCGTGGCTTTTTAAAAAAATGGTTTGTTCCTTTGAGGGAACGGAATACATTCCCCCTTCCGACGAGGAATTTAAAGAAACGATTCTTGCTCAGATACAAATGATGATAGAAAACAAGGGCGAATACATAGCCGTGAGAGAAGCGAGAAAGCATCTCAGTTGGTACACAAAGGGAAGATACGGAAGTGCCGCCCTTCGTGACGAAATAAATAGGGTGGATTCCGCTGAGGCAATAAGGATAATTGTTGAAAGAATGTAGCTTTGCATAAGCTGATAAGTGTATGCTTTAACAATTGATAAAACAAGAATACGGTTTAACAGAATATAACTCAATAAAAGGATTTTCGGCATAGGAGAATTATGTCGAAAATTTTTTTGCGTTTTTGGGGTGTTTTTTGGAAAAAGCACTTGATTTTTTATGTATAAAATGGTATAATTTGACAGTAATGTAAAATAATGACAGTGAACAAACGCAAAACACAGAAAAATCACCCGAAAAGTCACAAATGCAAGGGCAGAAGGAGTTACTGTAAAAATAGCGGTAAGATGGTTGATTCTCATAACCTTGTGTTGAAAAAGCTTTGCGTTATCACAAACAAAAAAAGAAAGAGAGGCAGATTATGGAAAACATTCAGGGCAAAACAACAGTTATTATTGTTGACAGTAACATTGAGTTCAGGAGAAGCTGTATTCAAAATCTCAGACGCCTTAATATTGATGTTGTTGCAGAGGCGATTGATGGAATGGATGCATTTTCTAAAATTGCAAGGTTCAGACCCAATGCGGTTGTTTCGGATTTGTATTTGGGGAGAATCGACGGCTTACAGCTTATTAAAGAGAGCAAAAGGAAATTTGGGGAGTATTTTCCTGCTTTTATTATGCTTTCAACCTTTAATAATCAATCACTTTTTGAAGAATGCTGTCAAAACGGTGCATCATATTGTATGCTGAAGCCCGTAGATTTTACGGTTCTTGCGGAAAGAATTGAAAAATGTGCAAGCGCAGGCAGGCGCAGACGTCTTGCGTCACCGCCGGAAAATCCTCCTGTTGATATGGAAGCACAGGTTACAAAGATAATTCATCAAATCGGAGTTCCTGCTCATATTAAGGGGTATCAATATTTAAGGACTGCTATAATTATGACGGTTAATAACAGTGATTACATAAACTCTGTAACAAAGGTTTTATATCCTGCTGTTGCCAAGGAATATAATACAACGTCCTCCAGAGTTGAAAGGGCAATACGTCACGCAATAGAGGTTGCCTGGGATAGGGGCGATGTTGATGTTCTCAATTCCTTCTTTGGCTATACAGTTCAGACAGCAAGGGGAAAACCGACGAATTCTGAGTTTATAGCAATGATTTCTGATAACCTGAGATTGAAAAACAAAGAAACTCTTGCTTTAATTGGCTGATGGTTTTTATACTTCAATTTGAATTTTAATTTTGGTTTTCAATAAAATTTTTAATCTTTACAAAAAAGATGGATGAGCACAAATTGCTTGCAACCATCTTTTTTGTTTGTTTTTATGCTTTTGCTTGACTTTGGGTTGTTAATGATATATAATAATATTGTTGATAATGATGTTTAAATTGGTAGATTTTAACTATTATATATATTCGCCTTAGATTTGACAATGAAAAATTCAAGGAGTGATTTTTTGTGGAAAGATTCTTTTCTTTGTTTTTTGCTTTTTTAACAATGCTTTTTTCTATAGTATCTTGCGAACCCAAAAATCTTTCCAAGGGAGACGAAAGCGGTGTTTTCTCAGATGTGGTGTCAGATGAAAGCGATGCTTCCTCAGTCGAAGACCCTTCTGGTGAGAATTCTGAAGCTCCATCTCAGGATGTATCTGAGGAAGTTTCTGATGAAAGCCGAATTGTTGACGAAGAAGGATACAAGCAGTATCTTAAGGTTGCAGAGGTTGATAGTGTTTTGGCAAACCGTGGCTTTAAGGACTTGGGAGCAAATAAAGAATATAAGCCCTTGAATTATACTGTTATGAAAGCGCTGTGGATATCACAGTTTGATTTCAGCCCTGTTTATTATACATCTAAAAGGCAAAGGTCGGAAAGCTCCTTTACAAAGCTTGTTGAACAGGCGTTTGATAATGTTGTGGAATTGGGCTTTAACACAATTATAGTGCAGGTTCGCCCAAATGCAGATAGCTTTTATCCTTCCGCATATTATCCCTGGTCCTCATATGTTTTGTATAGCTACAGTAAGAAAGCGTCATATGACCCACTTAAGATAATGATCGACGAAGCCCACGAAAGGGGCTTGAGCTTCCAGGCGTGGATAAACCCAATGCGCGGTATGTCAACATCAAATCTTGGCAAAATTTCAGATGAATATATAATGACCGATTGGGTTGGAACAAGAAAACTGTACAATTATAATTCCTTAAACTACCTTAATATTGCATTTGAAGATGTGCGTCAGCTGATTATAAACGGTGCGGCTGAAATCGTCCGTAACTATAATGTTGACGGAGTTCATATGGATGACTATTTCTACTTTG
Source organism: Eubacteriales bacterium (assembly GCA_045577455.1). Classification (GTDB taxonomy): domain Bacteria; phylum Bacillota; class Clostridia; order Oscillospirales; family CAG-382; genus SIG653. The sequence goes on along the minus strand of JAZNIJ010000207.1, from coordinate 22,359 downwards.
GCGAAGAATCCGCATTTGATAATGTGGAGTATAACGCCGCGAAAGCTTCCAACCGTTCTTTAACCTTGCAGCAATTCAGATACGATAATCTCAATAAGCTTGTTTCAGGTATATATTCCGCAATAAAGGCGGAAAACAGCAATGTTTTGTTTGGTATATCTCCTGCGGGAAATCTTAACCGAATGGCAACAACTTATTATGCCGACGTGAGAACATGGTTGTCCAAAGACGGGTATGTGGATTACATTATGCCTCAGATCTATTTCGGAATGGAGCATCAGACTTGGAGCTTCCCCGACACATATCAGCGTTGGTCGGATATAATAACAAATTCCGAGATCCGTTTTATGGCAGGAATGTCTTGGGGTAAGGCGGTAAGCGCATATGACGGCTCGGGAGACCCTTATGCCGGAACGGGAACAAATGAATGGATAGACAACAAGGATGTAATCAAAAAATGCCTTAAATATGCTATTGGTCAAGATAATTTCAGTGGTTATGCCATGTTTTGCTATCAGTATCTTTGGGACCCTGTTTCGGGAGAAGCAAATGTAAAAACGGCACAAGAGCTTGCAAACAGCAAAAAATATATGACAGAAGTAATTCAGGGTGAAATAATCAAATATTAAAGCCCGTATGTTCGAAAAGGGGGCGAGGTATTGAATTTTGAAACAGCCGATAAAGCAGCAGAGCGCCTTGGCGTTACCGTCAGAGCCGTGCAAAAATGGGCAAAAGAGGGAAAGCTCCCCGATTGTTATAAGTTGGGGAGGGATTGGATGATTCCCGTAGATGCCGGGAAGCCCGTTGCTTTAAGAAAAAAAGATTCAGTTGAAATTCAAGTTGAAAAGCAAGATGGGGAAAACAGTGTAAAAGGGGCTTTTCCCAACCTTGCAACATACAAAGTCGGAAGATTTTTAGAGGATATCAATACCTTAAACAGCAGCGAAGAACGGTCAATGGCGCTTTGTGAGTATTACTATATGACGGGTAGTTTGAAAGAATGTACAATAACCGCAGAGCCGTATCTTGACTCTCCAAGTCCTGTTTTGCGTTTTATGAGTGGGCTTTACTGCATGTTTTCCAACCTTTGCCGAGGTCACCTTACAAAAACTCATTATGCATCGGGGGTGCTGAGAGACACCCTTAAGCAGTGCTTTGACACTAACGAGTCGGACAAGGTTAAGGCAATCGGAATTATGACGGTTATGTCCGTGAAATTAAAGCTTCATTTGCCCTTTGACGGTGTTCCCAGAGTGAGAGAGTATATCCGCTTCGTTGAAGGCGGAACAATGCTTTACGGATGCTATCTTATGGCGTATGACGAATATCTCCAAAAAGAATATTCCAAGGCGTTGGGTATTGTTGAAACTGCGCTGTGGCTTGCAAAGGAAACTTATCCCCTGCCAATGGTATATCTCCATATCGTTGCCGCTATGGCGCATATAAACCTTTATAACACCGAAGAAGCAAAAAAGTGCATAGAAAAGGCGTGGAGCTTGTCAAGCCCCGACGATTTGATAATGCCCTTTGTTGAACATTATAATCTCCTTCAGGGACTTATAGAAAACCATTTCAAGAAAAACCACCCCCTATTCTATAATAAGATCATAACCCTTTCAAAGCAGTATAACAGCACATGGTATATGGTTTACAATTCAAGAAACGAAAGAGCTGTTGCAACAAATCTTACCAATACCGAATTTACAATAGCTATGCTTTACAGCCGTAATTGGCGAGTGAAAGAAATTGCATCCCATATGCATCTTTCCGAGCGTACGGTTACAAATTATATCTCCTATATATACGATAAATTGCATATAAACAGCAAAAAAGACCTCGAACAATATATGCTTAAATAATATTACATATTATAATCGGACCAACCTCCAAACACCGCTTTGGAGGTTTTTATCTTAAAATTATCTAAACGCCCCCTTGCGTTCGTTTAAACGAACGAAGCACGGGGCGTTTTTGCCTTTTAAAAGGGGAAAATTCAGCGATAAGCGGCGAAAAGGTAAATTGTTAACCAAGTGTAAACAAAAAAAGAATGGAGTATTTTTACTCTTTAATTACTCATTACTTTATGAAAAAAATGTGTTAATATTTGACTGTAAATAAAAAGGAGGTGCATTTGATGAGCGACCAATTGTCACGCACATATAATATAGACGGAGATACGGTTGTTGTAAACCGAATTTTTGATGAAGAAATTGGGGGATATATAAATAATTACCCCGATTTTAAGTCGAATCCGCGGAAAACACCAAGCGGAAAATATTGGGTTAATGCAACCTGTAACGATTGCCCATTGGCAGATACGGAATACGGAGACTGCGGCTCTTGTAAGCATTATCTGTGCGAAGCGTCGGGCGACCTTATTGGAATATGCACCAATGAGGAAAAAACGGTTTAAATGCATTTTAAAAGTTGTTTGTAAATAATTAACTTAAATATATTTGCCATCGGCTGAGAAAGGAAAAAATATGAAAACGAAAGTCAGTGTTTTTAACAAAGTATTGTCCCTGTTTATGGTTGTATGTATGCTTGTTTCGTTTGTTAATGTAGTGAGAGAAGAAACATCAGCATTGGAGCAGGAAGAATACTACAAGGTGTCCGACCCAAGTACAATGGACGGATGGCAGAGCATATTCGGAGAGAATGTGCATAATACTTCGAGCGTTGGTGCAGTGTGGACGGATAAATCCGTTTTTGCCACAGCGGATGAATTTGCAAAATACGGAATTGAGATAAACGACCCGAATTCGTTCCTTGTTGCTCTTTCCGTAATTGCATCCAATAAATCTGTATCGGGGCTTTCCACCGTTCCGACAGATACAATGCTTGTGCTTGATATTTCAAGCTCAATGTATCCCGGAGGAGACCCATCCGTTGTATCAACAATGGTTTCTGCGGTTAACTCAACCGTTTCAAAGCTCCAAACCATAAATATATATAACAGAGTTGGAGTTTCCATATATTTTGGAGGAGATACTCTTTGGGGAACATCGGCAAACAGCAGTATGGTGCTTCTTCCCCTTGGAAGATACAGCCATTCTTCCAATCAGTATCTGAAGGTTAACACAAACGGCAACACGTTCAGCGGCGTAAGCGTAAACAGCGGTGTTACAAACGAAAAGGGGCAGAATGTTTCTGCAACCCATAATGCAAAAAGCGTTGCCGCAACATATGCACAGCTTGGAATACTCGATGCGTTGGATCAGTTTATGAGACCCGACATTGACACAGTAATTCCTGCGGATGCAGAATACCTTGCAGGCGTTACAAGAGTTCCCGTTCTTGTTCTTATGTCGGACGGAGAGCCAACAGCCGCAACGAATAACTATACATCAAGAGAAGATTCCAAAATGGGTAATAACCAGGTTACAAACAGAAACCCTGAGGAAACCGATTTTGTAACTCAGTTAACAGCCGCATATGCAAAAGAGAAAATCGACGCACGTTATGTTGAAACAGAGCCGATTTTCTACACCTTGAGCTTGGGCAACAGCATAAGCATTGACCTTATGGACCCTGTTCTTGCCGACAAGCAAGCGGCAGAAGGCGTTGATGCAACAAAGGCAAACAACAATAAGGCAATAAGAGAATATTGGGATTCTCTCGTTAAATACGGAACAATAAATATTACAGTTGAAAACTACCGTAACGGTTCATTTTCAATAAAAGACTCTGCAACTTATCAGGTTAAAAAGATAACCTTAAACGGAAAGGCGTTTCCCGATAACACTGAATTAAGGTTCTATGTTGACGAAGCGTTTACCGCAGCAACAGCAGATTCACTTGCAAATGCTTTTGAATCCATCGTTGAAAAAATTGCACTTCAATCCCGTTATTTCCCAACATTGGTAGAGGGTAACGAGGATTTGAGCGGATATGTTACCTTTGTTGATGTTATGGGCGACTATATGGAAGTTCATAATATCAAGGGTATAATAGTTGGCGACAAGTTGTTTTCAGGTGCCGATCTTTCATCAAATTTTGTTGACGGAGGCGGAAAGCTTGGAACATACGATGCTCCCACTGAGCTTGGACTTGAATTTGTTCGCGCTGTTCAGCAGCGTTTCGGTATACCCGATATGGCACTTGCTGAGGCACTTATAGGTCAGGCATATAGTCACGGACAGCTTAGCTACACATCTCCCACAGAGTTTTCCAACTATATCGGTTGGTATGCAAACGCAAAAGAGGAATTCCTCGGCTTCTGGCACGAAGGAATCGAAACAATGCCAAACCCAAATGATCCCAATCTTTCCGAGGACGAAAGACCTGTATACATAATGAGATGCTACGGCTATCTCGGAGCAATGGATGAAGAACACGGAATAAACAAATCCGATATGATGTATACAATAGTTCAGGTTCGTGAAAGCATCCAAACAGGGGACGAAACAGTGAAATTTTCAGTTCCTGCGGCTCTCGTTCCTATGGTATATTATGATATCTCTCTTGACGAGAAGGGCAACGCAACAGAATTCAGCATTTCGGGTGCAAAAAGCCCCATGCGTCTTGTTTACGAGGTTGGTCTTAAAGAAGGTATCGACGGAATAACCGTAACCGACCCCGACGTTGTTGACGGTGAGTATGTTGCGGCAAATACGGATAAAAACGGTGCAATTTCCTTCTATACGAATAAATATATGGTGGACGGCTCCATGGGATACGGTTTACCCAACGCATTCTCATATTTCAGGCCTTCACATCAGAACGAAAGATATTATTATACAGAAAATTCAATTGTTTGCTATTCCGACGGAACCCCGTATACGGGAGAAACAGCGCCTTCTGCAGACGGCGATTTTTACCGCGCAGAGAAGATTTATTCCCATAAAGACAGCGTGAGTGTTGAAACCGTATATCACAAAATTTCTTCGGCGGTAATCTCTGTTGCGAGAAAGGGCGAAGGCGGAAAATGGTATATCCCAAAGGGTAGCGTTATAGTTGAACTTGAAGGAAAAACAACCTATAAAAACCCTGATAACACAAATACCCTTAAGGATGTAAGCGGTAGAGGTCTTGTATATGTTCCCTTCGTTGATATCGAGGGACATCATGTTGACGAAACAGAGCATAGCTTTGTTGTTGGTGCAACATTGGGTAATAACGGACTTCTTAAAATCGTTCCTTCAACGGGAATCAAAATTTCAAAAACCGTATCAGGCACATACGAAGGAGACCCTTCCTTTGAGTTTGTTGTTTCGGCAGAGGGCGTAAACGGTGAATTTGAAACCCGTAGCTTCTCCAAAGACGGCAAGATAACAGATGGACATATCACCTTTAAAAACGGATACGCATCCGTTAACCTTAAAGACGGTGAATCCGTAATAATAACAGGGCTTGAAGCAGGTAAAACATATACTGTTAAAGAAACCGAAACCGTTGAGTATATGATAAGGTCGATCAACGGTAAGGTGGGTGCTCGTGAAGCAAAGCTCATTCCCGAACATGGAAAAATTGCAGAGGCAAATGTTATAAACTCTGTAAGGGGCAAAGGAAACCTTACCGTAACCAAAACGGTTAAACATAATTTGGGAGATACATATGTTATCCCCGAGGATAAATCCTTTAACGTGTCCATAACCCTTTCGGGCGTTGGAACAAAAAATGCAACATTTGAAGCATCTCATTCGGGAGACAGCTCCATAACCTCTCTTACAACAGACGAAAACGGAGTATTCCCTGTTATCACTCTCAAAAATGACGAGCAGATACAGATAAATAATCTTCCAATCGAAACTGTTGCAATTGTTGAAGAAATAACACCCCCTGTGGGCTTTACTCCAACATATAAAGAAAACGGAGCAAACGGTGACGGCATTGTTGCCATAACTTCAAGTATTGCTTCTGTTGAAATTATCAACGCATACGAATATAACAGCGTCAGCGGAAACGAAGTTTCAATAAGCGGAACAAAATATCTTAATGATGAAAACGGAAAAGCGGTTGAAAATTGGGGCAATGCGGAATTTGTAATTGCTTTTGAAGAATTTATAAACGGAAGCTGGAAAGAGCTTGAAAGAGCAACCGTAAACAGCGAAAACAGAACCTTTAGCTTTGAGCTATCTTCTGAAGTTTTCACAAAACCCGGAGTTTATTCTTATCAGATCTACGAGGTTGTACCAAGTGCTGAAAACAGAATAGACGGAATGCTTTATGACCCTGTTTATCATACATTCTCCGTTGTTGTTACAGATAAGGATATGGACGGTAAGCTTGAAATTTCAAGAGTACATTCCGAACACGCGGAAAAAGATTTTGAAAAGGGTGAAGGCGGAAAATGGGAAATCGTTACTGATTTCACCAACATACAGCATGTAACATCCCCTGCGGTTGTTCATATTCCTGTTCAGAAAGAGCTTATCAATAATTCGCTCAGCTCTCTTGTGAATCTTGCGGGATATGAATTTGGACTTTATACAAACGAGGAATGTACGGTTCCTGCGGTTGTTGGAAACGGTTTGGAAAGCATGGATGTTCCTCCAACTGACGGAGTTGGAGAAGGTCTTATAAATCTTGTTTTCAATGCAGAGGGTGAATATACATATTACATCAAGGAAAAGAGCGGCGGCATAGTTGGGATGACTTACGACGCAAAGGTTGTAAGGGTAGATATCCGTGTAACAGGCGGTGTTGGCGGTGAGCTTGAAGCAGAAACCACCTTCAGCGAAAACCCGATTAACGGAGAGCTTGTTTTCACAAATATTTATGACGTTACAAAAGCAACTGTTGAGCTTGATGTAAGAAAAATTCTTGAGGGCAGACCTCTCACATCAAACGATGTATTTACATTTGAAGTTTTAAGCAATGGGGAAACGGTTCTTAAAGGTCAGAACAACGCAAGTGGAAAAGTTGCTTTCAACGGTGTTCTTGAATTTACAAAGGTTGGCGTTTATGAATATACCGTTGTTGAAACCTCGGAAAGCGGAAACGGAATAACTGTTGACGATACTGAATATACTGTGAAAGTAACCGTTACAGACGGCGGAAACGGTGCTTTGGTTGCAAGTGTTTCTGTTTTGGAGGTTGTTGGAGAAACAATGACCTTTGTAAATAAATATTCCTCCAAACAGGCAGAATATGTTCTTACGGGAACTAAGGAGCTTAACGGCAGAGCATTGCTTAATGACGAATTTATCTTCGTTATGGAAGAATGTAATGCAGAGGGAATTGTGGAAGGCGACAAGAGCTACACAGCAAGAAACTTTACAAACGGAAGTTTTGCTTTTGAAAAGCTCACCTTCACAAAAGAGGGCGTTTTCCATTACCTTGTTTCTGAAAAAGCGGATACAACATTGGGCGGTATCAAATACGATGAGTCCAAATATATTCTGACATTGAATGTTGTTGACAACCAAATGGGTGCATTGACAGTAAGTGCAAGCTTTAAAACCCAAGGCGGTAAGCAGGTGAACGGCATTGTGTTTGTTAACGAATATGTTCCGTCCCCAACAAAAGCGTTAATTCCCGGTGTTAAAATATTTAACGGTAAGGTTCTCGGAGAGGGACAGTTCTCCTTTGAGCTTTATGAATCCAACTCAAATTGGGACATGGCAAAATTGCTTGAAACCGTTAAAAACAGCAAAGACGGAAAAATCACCTTCAGTGAAATCGAATACGACAAAGCAGGTACATATTATTACCTTGTTAAAGAAGCGTATGACGTGCTTGTTGCAGATGGAATAACTTATGATGACACTGTTTACAGAGTTAAAGTTGTTGTTTCCGATGACCTTAAGGGTATGCTTCACGCTGATGTTCAGATTTTTGACGAAGAAAACAACAAGAAAAATGCAATTGAGTTTGTTAACACATATGAGATTTCTCAGGGCAAGGATGTTGTTATAAGTGGCGTTAAATATCTTGATGGCAGAGAGCTTAAAGACGGTGAATTCACTTTCTTGCTCAAAAACGAAAACGGAGAAATTCTCCAAAGAGTTTCAAATACAAACGGTGCATTTTCTTTCAGAATTTCTTACACAGGTAAGGATGCAGGTAAAGTGTTTGAATATACCGTATCAGAGGAAAAAGGCACTCTTGGTGGTATAACCTACGATGAGGGAATATACAATGTTAAAGTAACTGTTTCCGATAACGGTGTCGGAGGAGTTGAAACAGCTCTTGAAATAACCCAAAACGGCAACGCGGTTAGAGGAATCAGCTTTACAAATACCTACAAAGCAACCCCTGCGGATGTAGAATTATCGGGCAATAAAACCCTTGTTGGAAAAGACCTTGCAGGCGGTCAGTTCAGCTTTGAGCTTTACTCCGCAACTGAGGAATACAAGGAAATATCTCAGCTTCAAACAGCTTTCAATAACGAAAACGGAAGCTTTGCTTTTGAATCACTCACATTTAACAATGTTGGCACATATTATTATATTGTAAGGGAAGTTGGAGGCGGAAAAACCGAAAACGGAATTACATATGACAGTGCTGTGTACAATGTAGAGGTTAAGGTATCTGATAACCTTGAAGGTGCTCTTGAAGCAACAGTTGCAATTTACCTTAACAACGAAGAAAAAACATCCATTGACTTTGTTAATGAATACGGAGTTTCGGGTGAGGATAGCGTTGTTATTAAGGGTGAAAAGACATTAAACGGCAGAGAGCTTAAAGACGGAGAGTTCAGCTTTGAGCTTAAAGATGAAAACGGAAATGTCGTTAAAACGGCAACAAACGAAAACGGAAAGTTTGAGTTTGTGCTTAGTTTCACAGGTGAAGATGCGGGCAATGTTTATAACTACACAATTTCCGAAGTAAACAACGGTCTTGGCGGTATCACATACGATAACAGCGTTTACAATGTAAAAGTAACCGTTAGCGATAATGGAAACGGCGGCATTGATGCAACGGAAGAAATCACCAAAAACGGAGCTTCCGTTGAGGTTGCAAGCTTTGTTAACTCCTATGATGCAAACAGCGTTAAGGTTGTTCTTAACGGTAATAAGTATCTTGAAGGCAGAGACCTTGTTGACGGAGAATTCACCTTCTTGCTTTATGCAACGGATGAGAGCTTCAACATTCCCGAGGGTGCAACACCTGTTATAACAACAAACAAGGCAGACGGTAGCTTTGAATTCGCTGAAATAATTTTCGATAGCGAGGGTACATATTACTTCGTTGTTGCTGAAAGCGATGATTCCGATGCAGAAAGAATCACATTTGACAGCACAATATATAATGTTTCTGTTGTTATCACCGATAACGGAGAGGGCGAGCTTGTTGCATCTCAGCCAAAGGTTTCCAAAAAGGACGGAGCTGAGACAGACGGAGCGTTGGTGTTCAATAATGTGTTCACACCAAAACCCGATGATATCACCGCAACTATTACGGTTGATAAAACCATTATAAGCGAAGGTGATAAAACAATAACTCCCGAGGGATTTGAATTTGTTCTTGAAAACCTTTCAAACGGTGAAAAAACAGCCCTTCGCACAGACGAATTCGGAAAAGCAATATTCAATCTTACCTTTACCGAGGATGATATCGGCAAGGTTTATGAATATAAGCTCACCGAAACTAATGAGGGTATGGCAAATATCACATACAGCACAGCGGTGTATAACATTGTGATTTCAGTAACCTTGGACAGCGATAACAGAATCAAGGCGGAAATTACAAAGAATGGTGTTGCTGAGGCAGAAGTGATTTGCAGTTTTGAAAACACCTTTACACCTCCTCCAAAGCCGGGCGACCTTTCATTGTCCGCATTCTGGGTGGTTATGCTTGTGCTTTCATCCCTTGGCTTTGTATCTTGCGTTGCTTTTGAGAGAAAAAGAAGAAACGCATAAAACTATAATTTAGGCAACACGCCTTTCCCAACGAGAATTGGGAAAAATGTCTCCTTGCGAAAAACCATGGAAAACCCCTGCCGTTGCTTTTGGGAGTAATGGCAGGGGTTTTGAAAATGTTGACAAAAAAATACAAAGTGTTGACAAATCGATAATAAAATGGTATAATGTCAAAAAAGGAGAGTTACAACAATAACACTTAAAGGAGAAGTAACTATGAAAAACAAAATTTTTTATGGAATATTAGCATTGGTAATAGGAATGTCCGCTGTTCTTTCCTCTTGCGCTAAAGATTCCGAAAAAGTGTCTGAAGATGGTAGCTCTGTCGATGTTTCTATAACCGCAGAGGATATTTCAACAGGGGAAGTAACATCTGAAGAAGCTTCTGAAGCAACATCAGAGGTAGCTTCGGGTGAAACATCAGAAGAAACATCTGAAGAAGTATCTGAAGAAGTGTCTGAAGAAATATCAGAGGAAATCAATCTTGCTGATATTTTCAAAACCCCTGAGGGATTTAAGGGACATATGATGGGAGATGCGTTGACTCAGATTGATGTAGAAAAGGGCTTCTCAGTGTCCTTTTCTATACCCGATATGGGAGTTGACAAAATTACAGTGTATTTAAAAGATAAGTCGCTCTCCATGGAAATGGAAATGTCATTGATGGGTCAGAAAATGAATCAGCGCGTTATATTTAATAACGGAAAAGCATATATGCTTGACAGCAAGAATAAAAAGTATACAGTTGAGAAAGTTTCCTTTGATGAAGTTTTTGGAGATATTTCTTTAGATTCAGCCGATGAAGCTCAATTCATTGAGCGAAAAGAAGAAACGATAAACGGCATTACATATGTTGTTGAAAGCTATAAAGGGCAGTCGGATGAAGGTGAAGATATTGTTGATTATTATTTCAATAACGGCAATCTGGAGATGGCAAAGTTTCAAGGCGTTATGCTGATATTCAGCATAACAAATGAAGTTCCCGAAGGTGTTTTTGATATTCCCGAAGGATATACGGAGCTTATGCCCGGTGATATTATTGCAGTTCCCGAAGAATATAAAGACCTTGCAATTGGTAAAGCCCTTTCCAAGTTCAACGGAACAGACGGTTTCGTTATCTCCACTGTTGAAACCGAAACATTTGAAGGCGAACCCGGTGGTATGGACACAACAACGACGGTATACGTCAAAGGCAAAAATGTTAGAATTGATGATGAGACTGAAAGCTACTATGAATTAGGTCCCGGAACGGGCAGATTATGGTCGAATTCTGAAATATATGTTAATGGAATTATTTACTATACAGACAATATTGCAAGAACATATTCCATAAGCTATGGCGATTTTATGGAATCCACCACAGGCATCTTTGATATGGTTAAGTATAAAAAGACCGTAACGGAAAAAATTGATGGCAAAAAATATACAGTTGATGTTTTCACATATTCCCTTGACGATATGTTTGGCTTCGATGATTCTGGCAACGGTATGTTGGAGATGGAGGATATTGATGTTAAATTCTACACCCTTAACGGTGAAGTGAAATATGTTGAAGCTGATGGAAGCAGAATTTCATTTTCAATCACTCCACTTGAAGAAACAGAGGGCTTGTTTGAAGTTCCAAGTGATTACACATTAAAAGAATACGAAGATGATTTTGGCTTTGACGGTGATTTCGACTATGATTACGATTTAGATGATGACTTCGGTGAGGATTCAGATATCAAAATTTGATTTCGGTGGGAATAAAATCATTTGATTTGCAGAATTAAAACGCACAGTTGCTTTTAAATAAAATGTTATAAAAAATCAAGTCCGCATCAAGCTGAAATATAGCTTGGTGCGGACTTTTGGCGTATATGCTCTTTTGTAACCCAAAAATTCCATATTAGTTTGACGGCGTTGATGTGAAAAAGCAACTTGAAAAACAAATGGCACTCGGATAACATTATGCAACCCACAAAGAGTGAGTGGCTTTTGAAAAATATATTTCTTGAATTTTTGAAAATCTGTTGACTTTGGTCATAATAATGTGTATAATATTATTGAAATGATATAGTGGGAGGTGAGGCGTATGGATTATATGAATGAACTTGCCGCCATTGCAAAAGAGCATGGTGGAATAATTGAAACAAAAGCGGCAGTTCAAAAATGCATCTCAAAGGCAATGTTGCATAAGCTTTGCAAGGAGGGTAAAATATACCGAATTGTGAAGGGGCAGTATATTTTGCCGGATGATATGCAGGATGAGCTTTTGTCAATCAGTAAGCGGTCCAACAGAATAATTTTCTCCCATGAGACAGCATTATATCTGCACAGAATTTCAGACCGAACACCTTTTGAGCATACGCTGACAGCACCGTCTAATTGCATCCCGTCTGAGGCAATCAAATCCGAGTGCAAAGTGTATTACATCAAGCCGGAACTGTTCGAGCTTGGAATAACAACTTTGAAAACTCCGAGTGGGAATGAAGTTCCTGTATACGATTTAGAACGCACGATATGCGATGTGATTCGCAGTCGCAATAAATTGGGAACAGAAACATTTCTTGCGGCATTAAAGCTGTATGCAGCAAATCCTGAGAAAGATTTGAATAAATTGAATTCTTATGCAAAAAAGATGCGAGTGTCCAATATTTTGCACCTATACATGGGGGTACTATTGTGAGTAAATCAATGAGCTTAAAAGCGAAAATCAGAAATATTGCAAAACAGAAAAATATACCAGCACAGGTCGTTTTGCAAAACTATATGTTTGAGCGTCTCCTTGTTCGCCTTTCTGTTTCTGAATATAAAGATAAGTTTGTGCTTAAAGGCGGTATGTTGGTGGCTGCTATTGTCGGGTTGGACAACCGAGCAACTATGGATATGGATGCAACGCTTAAAAATATGCCGCTTACCCCTGAATCTATTCGAAAATCATTGGCAACTGTATGTGCTATTGAGTTTGATGACGATGTATCATTTGAAATTGGAACAATTTCTCCCATTCGTGAAGATGATATTTACGGTGGTTACCGCGTTATGCTGACCGCTATATTTGATGCTATAATTACCACATTAAGCATTGATATATCCACGGGGGATGTAATAACACCTTGTGCGGTGCAGTATAATTTTGCTGAAATTTTTGATGAAAAAAAGTCTTATGAGCTGTGGGCGTATAATATTGAAACGGTTTTGGCAGAAAAAGTTGAAACTATTCTTCGCCGAGGTGTGTTTAATACTCGTCCCAGAGACTTTTACGATGCTTATATCCTGACCACAACCCAGAAATTTCGCGTTTCGGTGTTTGCAGATGCTTTGAAGGCAACTGCCGTCCATCGTGGAACTGCAAAACAAATTGAAGATATCCCTGAGATTCTACTCAATATTGAAGAAAGTTCCGAACTCAAAATCATGTGGGAGAAATATCGCAAGCAATTCGCATATGCGGCAGATATCAGATACGAACAGATTATAACTGTATTGAAAACGCTGTTGAAAACTATTCCTTGTCCAAATAACAAGTGAGTAGCGGTATGAAAAACAGTGTTTTATGTAGAATAATCAAAAACAAGCGTTGCCCCTCGCAACAATTCATCGTGAAATTTTGGAATTCATCAATGGCTGCGAATAACAAATTTAATATCACCACTGCGAACAAAAGACTTGAATGCTTTGGATATTATGTTATATCCTCTGCGTTCAAGTCTTTACATTTAATATGATTTACTTATTAAGCCAAAAATGTTTATTGTTATATAACCCAAACTTTATTCGTGAATACAGTGATGAGGGCAGAATTTCTCTGCAACATCGCTATGCCTGTATTCGTGGGTTGTGCCGAAAAATGTCTGCTCGCCCATATGGAGAATGTGGGTTGAATATTGAAGTGCTGCCCCGATATCATGAGAAATCATTATAATCGTAATTTTCTCTTTCTCGTTTATCTCTTTTATGAGAGCATACATATCGTTTGTAACCTTTGGGTCAAGTCCTGCTGTCGGCTCATCGAGGAGAAGAACCTTTGCAGTTGCACATAAAGCTCTTGCAAGCAAAACTCGTTGTTGCTGGCCTCCTGAAAGCTCACGGTAACACCTGTCTTTCAGGTCAAGCACATTCATTTTTTCCATATTTTCTTTTGCTTGCTTCTTTTCGTTTGCTGAATAAAAAGGCGAAAATCTTTTTTTGCCTTGGAAACCCGAAAGCACAATTTCTTCAACAGAGGCAGGAAAATCCTTTTGCACTGCCGTTTGCTGAGGAAGATATCCAATATCCCCCTTTTTAAGTCCATCTCCAAAATTGATATTCCCCTTTATCTGTCTGTGAATACCAAGAAGTGCTTTCATCAAGGTGGATTTACCCGACCCGTTCTCGCCAACTATACAAAGATAATCCCCTTCGTTGACGCTGAAATTAAGTTTGCTTACAATTTCCTTTGAATCGTAACCCAAAGAGATATTAACGCATTCTATCTGTGCCATAGTATCCTCAATATCTGTAAATTTAAATACAGTGTTGTAAATGTATTTTTTACAACACTGTAAAAATCATCTTATGGTTTTAGAACCACTTTGCAAAAGGTAAACTACCTTTAATACTCTGCAAATTTAATAACAAGACTATATGAATAGCTTCCGCTTTCAAGTTCATAGCTTCTGTCATACCAAAAAATTTCCGCAAACAGCTTTTCTTCTTCCATTTTGGAAACCCATTGGTATTTTCCGTCTTTAACGGTGGTTGAAATATATTCTTCCAAACCAAACCCTTTAAGCTGTTCTATATATGAATAAACTTGCTCAATGGTTGCATCTTTGTAATAAATAGAAACGGTTTCAAAATCCTCGTCAATTTCAGCGGTGTGCTGTTCGCCAATGAACTGTGGAATTCCTTCCATAAAATCGTAAGCATCACCGGGCCATTCTTTAATCAATTTCTTTTCGTCTTTGGAACAAGAAGAAAAGCATAAAATTGTTAAAGAAACGGAGAAAAGCAAAAGGAGAATTTTTTTCATCGTTTTCACCAAATCAATGAATCTTTGTGCCTGCAGGAACAGAATCATCTGCAAAGAGCACCTTGCAATTGTCACCGTAGGATGCGGCAAGTAACATACCATTGCTTTGAACACCCATGAGCTTTGCCGGTTTAAGGTTTGTTATAACGATGATTTTCTTGCCCTCAAGCTGTTCGGGTGTGTAATAACTCTTGATGCTGGAAACGATAATTCTTTCGCCCTTGCCATCGTTGAGAGTGAGCTTGTAACAGCTTCTGGATTTTTTAATTTCTTCGCATTTAACGATTTCGCAAACCGTAAGGTCAACGGTGTCAAAATCGCAGATGGAAATTTCCGCCTTTGCGGGAGCTTCTTCAACTTCAACCGCTTCTTCCACAGGGGCAACGGGCTTTTCGGCATCCGTCATAGGTGTGCTGAAATCGAGAAGGGGCAAATATCCTTTGGGGTCAACCGCAAAGAGGAACAAGTAAAGGCGAGGGCCTTTTTCCTTGTCAATAAGAAGCTTGTAAACAGTTTTGAAGAATGAACCCTGAACTGTTTTGCAGGTTTTGTCATCCATTTCTCCGAAAACTTCTTTGGGAATTGCGTATAATTTTGTGTTAAGGTCGTCAAGGGTGTAACCGCCTGCAGAAAGATACTCGTGCAAAAGTGCAATTTCCTTTTTCTCGTTTTCGTCAAGAGCGTTGTAAACCTCAAAGTTTCTTGTTTCTCTCAGCTTGTTTACATTTTCGGGCGAACACTGTTCAAGCCAATATTTCGCAAGAGAAAGACGTTCTTCAAAGTTTTCGAATTTATATGGTGTTCCGATTTTTTCAAAAACGGTTTCAAGCATTGGAACATTGAAATTAACAACAGAGCCAAGTGAAACTATAAGTTGCATTGGAACTGTCTGAATTTCTCTGTCTGCAAGGAGAGAGTGATACATAATGTCGCTTGTTCTCTCGTCTGCTTTTCCGCTTCTTAAATCGTTTAACTGCTTGTCAAATTCAAAATACTGTCTTAAAATCTCATCGTCAAAACAGAAGTTAAATGCTTTCATCGGGTCTGTTTTTGCATAGAGCCAAAGAATAACTTCGGGCTGATAGAGCTTAAGAAGTGTTTCGGGAGTAAGGTTAAGACCGCTTGAACCACTCATTTTGCCAACTGTACCCTTAATACCAATGAATTCATATCCCTGGAAAAGGGGTGGTTCATAACCGAAAATTTTCTTTGAAATAATACGGCTTGTCTGATAGCTACCTGTCTGGCTTGCGTGGTCTTTTCCGCCCGGTTCAAAGTCAACCTGTTCAAACATCCAACGCATTGGCCAGTCTGTTTTCCAAGCCAATTTGCAGTTGAAGTTTTGTGTGAAATCAAATTCTCCCTTGTGTCCGCAAGTACATTCTATCTGTGCAACAGTGCAGTCATCGTTAATGGAAAGGATTTTAACATTGTCTTTTCCGCAAGATGGACAGTAAACGCTAACAGGATAGTATGCATCTCTTTCCCCTTCAACAGCATCCTGAGTGCGGAAAGAGTCAAGAATGTCAAAAATCTCTTTTCTGTGCTTAAGAGCGTGGATAACGTGCTTTGCATATTTTCCCGAGCGATACATCTTTGATTGATATCTGAAATCAAGCTCAATTCCAAAACGGGAAATTGAATTTTCAAATTCTTTCTGGAAGTGAACCGCATAGTTTTCGTGGCAACCAAATGGGTCTTTAACATCAACATACGGCATACCTATATATTTTTCCATATCACCGTCAACCGCGGCAACGTTAACGGGAACTTTACGAAATCTGTCAAACTCGTCCCAGGAAAACAAAAGGCGTGCCTTTTTCCCAAGACGGCGGAGAGATTTAACAACAAACCAGCTTGTTGCAATATCTCTGAAGTTTCCTATATGAATAGAGCCGGAAGGGCTTATACCTGCCGCGCAAACATATTCTTCTTTATCTGGGTTTCTTTCAATTATTTTTCTTGCTATTTCTTCGGACCAATGCATCCCATATTCCTCCATATTACACTAATAATTGTCTTTCACATTATAACATTAAGGAATAGTTTTGTCAATAGTAACGAAGGGCGGTTTTTCGGTTTTTCCCACATAATTCTGTGATTGATATTTACAAGAATGAAGAATATCAAAAACACAGAATAGAATTAAATAATAATTTCAAGCAAAAAACATTTATGCAAAATGCATTAAACCACTTGAATTTTTGGTTCATATATGGTAAAATCTGCTTATAAATAAAGTGAAGTCGCACACAACAACAGTTTTGGAGGGTTTTCAGATGAAAACAGGAATGTTTATCACGCATCCAACTTTTTCAAAGGAGAAACCGCCTCATCCTTGGGGCTCGGAAGATTTTCAAACAATTGAAACTCCTTTTGAGTCGGGCGAGGGTATTCTCAACTTGAAAAAAGGGTTCAAACTCAATGTGGCAGATGTCCAAAAAGTAACAATTCGTGCAACGGCTCTCGGTATTTTTGATATGTACCTCAACGGAAAACGAATTGGCGAAAACGAAGAAGGGTATGCAGACGAGTTAAAGCCCGGTTGGTCAGATTACCGCATCCGCCTTTATGAATATGAATATGAAATAACCGAGCTTTGCAAAGAAGAAAATCTTTTTGTTGCAGAGGTTTCAGACGGTTGGTGGAGTGGCAGAATCTCCTTTGATTTTTACGGCACTCGCCCAACTGCATTTATTGGTGAAATTGAAATTACATATAAAGACGGTAAAACAGAAATAATCGACACAGACGAAACTTGGGAAACAACGATTGCAGGCCCTGTTTTGAGAGCAGATATCTGGGACGGTGAATATTACGATTCAACAATTCCAAAGCCGTCGATTTATCCCGATGCCCATAAATGGGGAAAGGCAGTAAGCTATGAATACAGCGGTGAAGTAATGCCTCTTGTTGGCCCTGCGGTTCGTGTTCGCCCCGACCTTACAAGACGCCCATTGAGTGCTGTTAAGCATAAGGGAACTATTGATAACGGAACAGAGCTTGGAGAAATAAAGGTTCTCGAAAAGAAAGTTGGAAAAGATTGCGAAAGCACCGTATTGAAGGCAGGCGAATGCCTTATTATGGATATGGGGCAGAATATGGTTGGTTTCCCCTTGCTTAAAATCAAGGCAAAAAAGGGAACAAAGGTTTGTACCCACATTGCAGAAATGCTCAATGACAGCGGTGACCCAAACAGAGGAAACGATGGCCCTAAGGGAAGTATATATGTTAAAAACTACCGTTCTGCTCTTGCAAGAGTTGTTTATATTGCATCGGGTGATGGAGTTGAAACATATCATCCAAAACATTCATTCTACGGTTTCAGATACATAGAGCTTCGTTGCGATGCAGATATTGAAATCGTTTCCGTTTCAGGTCTTGTTATCTGCTCTGCATTTGAAGAAACAGGAACATTTGTTTGTGATAACCCCGAAATAAATAAGCTCTGTTCCAATGTTGTTTGGGGTATGAGAGGAAACTATGTTTCAATTCCAACAGACTGCCCACAGCGTAACGAGCGTCTTGGCTGGACGGGAGATACACAGATTTTCTGCGGTGCCGCATCGTACCTTGGAAACATTCAGCCATTTATGCACAAATGGCTCTATGACCTTAGCGACTCTCAGATTGATGCAGACGGTGCATACGGAGACTTTGCTCCAAGAATAATGCCGTGGTTCGGCAACGCCGCTTGGGGTGATGCAGGTCTTGTTGTTCCTCATAGAATATGGCTTATGTACAATGACAAGGAAATTCTTGCCCGTCAGTATAAATCAATGGAATGGTATATGGAATTCCTTTCAAAGAACGGTTTGGAAGGCCCGGGCATTGCATATGGCGATTGGCTTAACTATGATGTTACCGATAAGAGATATATTGCTGTTTCATATTACGCATACGATGCATATCTTATGGCAAAATTCAGCCAAATTCTCGGAAAAACAGACAGAGCAGAGCATTATGAAAAGCTGAGAGGGGATATCGTTAATCATTGGACAGAACAGTATATTGAAAACGGTGAATTGAAATTCCAAACTCAGGCATCTTATCTCATTGCTTTGGCGTTTGACCTTGTTGAAGGCGAGCTGAAAGAGAAATTTATAAAGTGCCTTGAAAATAAAATCATTGAAAATAATTATACACTTTCAACGGGATTTGTTGGAACAGGTATTCTTAATCAGACTCTTGAAAAGGTTGGACTTAGCAATTTGGCGTACTCACTCCTTCTTCAGACAGCAGACCCAAGCTGGCTTTACTCTGTAAGACAGGGTGCAACGACCATTTGGGAAAGATGGAATTCATATACAATTAAAAACGGCTTTGGCGATGTTGGTATGAACTCCTTTAACCACTATGCATATGGTGCCGTTGCAGAATGGCTCTATTCAGGTGTTTGCGGTATTGTGCCTGACGAATCCAACCCGGGATTTAAACATTTCTATCTTAAACCATCTCCCGATATGAGAACAGATGCAGAGCTTCCCGAAGGTCAGAAGAAAATTGAAATGGCAAAAGCAACATATAACAGTGTGTCGGGTAAAATTGAATCATCGTGGGAAAAGGTTAACGGAGCATATTCGTATAATTTTGTTATCCCCGAGGGTACTGTTGCAACTGTTCAGCTTTTGGCAGGTGAAAGCATCAAAGTTAATGATGTGAGCTATACCATAGAGGAGCTTGGCGGTAAATATTGCAAATCCTGTGGCAGAGTTGTGTTTGACCTTGCAGAAGGTAAATACAATGTTGTTATTAAATAAATTTTCATTGGCATTGGGAAAAAATGACTCTCTTTAATAAAGGAGAGCTGTGCAATATATTTACAAAAAAATACACCTTGACAAAAGTCAAAAGGTGTTGTATAATTAAAAAACAAAATACATAATGGAAGGAAATTATTATGAAAAAGATTTTGACTTTAGCACTTTCTTTACTTATGATAGCATCCTGTTTCGTTTTTTCAGTTTCTGCTGAAAATGTAAACCTTGCTAAAAATTCCGTATATGCATATGCAGATGATGTTGCAGGTAAATTCAAATCGGGTAACGAAGATGACGCTTGCACACTTCTTACAGATGGTCATATTGCTGAAACAGAAACCCCATTTGAAACAGTATGTGTTGAGGGAACAAATCGAATTGTAACTGTTATTTTTGACCTTGGCGGACTTTACAGCGATATCAAATCCGTTAACTTCCTTGCGGTTTGGGATTCTTTTGGCGACCAGACAAGTGGAAAAAACAGAGGTTTCTCTGGCGAAAAAACTCAGATTTGGTTCTCTGAAGACGGTCTCAACTTCAGCCGTAACAAGGATTTCAAAATGTCCAGAGACAAGAGAGACCCTGAGAGCGCAGAAAGCTTCTACGATTATAAATTCAAGTTCCACTCCGATGTAAAAGCAAAGGCAGTTAAAATTGTTATGTACAGCCCTGCTTACATCCTTTCTCTCAGCGAAATCGAAATTATCAGTGGCGGTGCAGCTCCTGAAGCACCTGTTGTTTCCGAAGAACCATCTTCTGAAGAAATCATTGAAGAATCTTCTGTAGAAGCACCTTCCGAAGCAGTTTCCGAAGTGGTATCTGAAGTAATTTCCGAAGCAATATCTGAAGTTGCATCCGAAGCAGCTTCCGAAGAAACATCCGAAGTTGCATCTGAAGCAGCATCCGAAGCAGTATCTGAAGCAGTATCTGCAGAAGCATCATCCGAAGCAGCATCCAATAATAAAGGCGGAATTAGCCCTGTTATCATTGTTGTTATCGCTGTTGTAGTTGTTGCGGCAATCGTTGGTGTTGTAATTTTCACAAAAAAGAAATAGTTTTTAAAAACTAAACTGTTTTAAATTAAATCATAATTGATTAACGGAGGACGGATGGAATCTCGAAAAGATATCATCCGTCCTTTTTGCGAAAAATAAAAATATTAAGCTCAAAGGTTCAGTAAATAGTTTTGGCGTTTTAAAATTCAATGGTAAAAAGTTCTGTTTTTTAAAATCAAATGGAAAATATTTTGGATTTTTAAAATTAAACGGAAAATTTTTGGGAGTTTAAAAAAGAACAGCAAAAAATTCTGTTTTTAAAACGCAATTTTGAAGGATTCAAAGCGGAAAGGCAAAAAAGCCATTCCAAAATGCCATTTTAACGCAAGAAAGGAAAATTGAAATGAAAGCAGTAATTACGGTTACAGGAAAAGATAATGTTGGAATAATTGCAAAGGTGTCTGCACTCTGCTCAGAGTATGGTGCTAATATCTCTGATATTTCCCAAACAGTTTTATCAGATTATTTTGCAATGATTATGCTTGTTGATATAAAGGCGTTAACAGTTGAATTTGGTGCATTTTCAGATGCACTTTCACAGCTTGGAAAAGCAAATCACCTTGATATCCATGCAATGCATGAGGATATCTTCAATTCAATGCATAGAATTTAATTAAAGTTTTCTAATATACCGATTATAGGAAGGACATCTCAATGTTAAATACAGCAGACATTCTTGAAACAATAAGAATGATAGAAACCCAACATCTTGACATAAGAACAGTTACAATAGGAATATCACTTTTAGACTGTGCATCGGATGATAAAAAGATATTTGCAGACAAAATTTATGATAAAATAACAAAAACAGCAAAAGACCTTGTTCCTGTATGTAATGCTATAGAGAAAAAATACGGAATTCCCATAATTAACAAACGAGTTTCTGTAACACCAATAGCAATTGCAGGCGGTGGACTTGACAGAGACGGTTTTGTTATGGCGGCAAAGGCAATGCAGAGGGCGGCAAATACTGTTGGTATAAACTTCATAGGCGGATTTTCTGCGTTGGTTCAGAAGGGTGCAACAAAGTCTGATATTGAGCTTATGAACGCAATTCCCGAAGCACTTTCGGAAACAGAAATAGTTTGTAGCTCTGTTAATGTTGCATCAACCAAAGCAGGTATAAATATGGATGCCGTTGCTCAAATGGGCAGAACCATAAAAGACCTTGCATATATAACAAGAGAAAATGATTCCATCGGCTGTGCAAAGCTGGTTGTTTTTGCTAACGCTCCCGATGATAACCCATTTATGGCAGGTGCATTCCATGGCGTTGGTGAAGGGGACGCAGTTATCAATGTTGGTGTAAGTGGACCCGGTGTTGTAAAAAGTGCTTTGGAAACAATTCCCGGTGCGCCTCTTTCTCAGGTTGCAGAAACAATTAAGAAAACAGCTTTCAAAATCACTCGTGTTGGCGGTCTCGTTGCAAACGAAGCGAGCAAAATGCTCAATATTCCTTTTGGAATTGTTGACCTTTCTTTAGCCCCAACTCCTGCAGTGGGAGACTCTGTTGCAAGAATTTTAGAAGAAATGGGTCTTGAATGTTGCGGATGCCCGGGAACAACTGCCGCCCTTGCAATGCTTAATGATGCAGTTAAAAAGGGCGGTGTAATGGCTTCTTCATCCGTTGGTGGATTGTCGGGAGCATTTATCCCTGTTTCAGAAGACGAAGGAATGATTGCCGCCGCAGAAAGCGGATGCCTCACTCTTGAAAAATTAGAGGCAATGACAGCAGTTTGCTC